>DATMSA010000038.1:0-16465 GCA_035565675.1 Capillimicrobium sp.
CGTCGACGCCGCCGCCACGTTCATGGCCGTCTACCGGACCGGGGCGATCCTGCTGTCGATGTCGGTGCTCTACGGCGACGAGGGAATCCGCCACCGCCTCGAGGACTCCGGCGCCAAGCTGCTCGTCACCGACGACGCCCACCGCGAGCGCTTTGCCGCGCTCGGCGCGAACGTGCTCCTCCTCGACGAGGCCGATGCCCAGCCCACCGACTTCGCCACCGTCGACACCCGCGCCGACGACCCCGCCCAGCTCTACTACACGTCCGGCACGACCGGCCTGGCCAAGGGCATCCTGCACGCCCATCGCTACCTGCTCGCCCACGAGGAGTTCGCCTACTGCCACGAGGTGGAGGACGGTGAGCGCTTCCACGGCATGGGCGAGTGGGCGTGGGCGGCCGGCATCGCGCCGCTGCTCGGCCCGTGGCGCCTGGGCGCCGTCCAGGTCGTCCTGCAGCGCCAGGGCGGCTTCGACCCCGAGCGCCAGCTCGACGTCCTCTCCCGCCACGGGGTCACGAACGTCTTCGCGACCCCGACCGCGATCCGCTCGATGATGGGCATCGGCGACGCGCGCACCCGCTTCCCGCAGCGCTTCCGGCGCGTCTGCAGCGCGGGCGAGCCGCTCAACCCCGAGGCGATCCGCTGGTTCCGCGAGCAGTACGACGTCACCGTGCTCGACTACTACGGGCTCAGCGAGTCCTATCCGCTGTGCGCGAACTTCCCGTGGATGGAGGTGCGCGAGGGGTCGATGGGCCGCCCGATGCCCGGCTGGGACGTGCAGATCCTCGACGAGGACGAGCGGCCCGTGCCGCAGGGCGAGCGCGGGGAGATCTGCCTGCGCGCCCGCTCCAACCCGCACTGGCCGCTGGGCTACTGGAACAACGACGAGGCCACGGCCGAGACGTTCGGCGGCGAGTGGTTCCACACCAAGGACGCCGCCACCCAGGACGAGGACGGCTACGTCTGGTACGCCGGGCGCGCCGACGACGTGATCATCTCCGCCGGCTACCGGATCGGCCCGTTCGAGGTCGAGTCCGCCTGCCTCGAGCACCCGGCGGTGGCCGAGGCGGCCGCCGTGGCCGCCCCCGACGCGCGCCGCGGCACCGTCGTGAAGGCGTTCGTCGTGCTCGCCGCCGGCTACGAGCCGTCCGAGGAGCTCGGCCGCGAGATCGGCGCCTTCGTGCGCGACCGCCACTCGGCGTACGCGTACCCACGGCAGGTCGAGTTCGTCGCCGACCTGCCCAAGACGCTGACCGGCAAGATCCGCCGCATCGAGCTGCGCGAGCGGGAGGCGCACCGCGCCGCCACGTAGGCTGCCCGCCATGGGACAGCTCGTTCGCGACGTCATCCTGCGCGACGGCAGCGTCCTGCGGCTGCGCGCGCCCGAGCCCGCCGACGAGCCGGCGATCAAGGACTTCTTCGACCGCCTCGACCCCGAGAGCCGCTACCTGCGCTTCCACGGCCACGTGCGCTCCGATCGCGTCGCCGCGCACTACGCGGCCGCCGACGGCGAGAGCCGCGTCGCGCTGCTCGCCCACCGCGAGGGCGAGATCGTCGCGGTCGCCGGCTACGAGCGGCTGCGCGAGCTCGGCGCCGCCGAGGTCGCGTTCGCCGTCCTCGCCAGCGAGCAGGGCCGCGGGCTGGGCACCCGCATGCTCGAGCAGCTCGCCGCCCACGCCGCCGAGCACGGGATCGACCGCTTCGACGCCTCGGTCATGTCGGAGAACCGGCGCATGCTCGGCGTGTTCTCGAGCGCCGGCTTCGCGGTGAAGCGCACCGCCAGCCAGGGCGTCGTCGAGCTGTCGCTGGACATCCGCCCGACCGAGACGCTGGCCGAGCGCATCGCCGAGCGCGACCACCTGGCGACGGTCGCGTCCCTGCGCCCGCTGCTGGCGCCGACGTCGGTCGCGGTCGTCGGCGCCTCCAATGCGCCCGGCAGCGTCGGCGGGACGATCTTCGCCAACCTGCTCGACGGCCGCTTCACCGGCATCGCCACGCCCGTCAACCGCCAGGCCAAGGTCGTGCACTCGGTCCGCGCCTACACGCGCGTGTCCGAGATCCCCGAGACCCCGGACGTGGCGGTCCTCGCCGTGCCCGCCACCGAGGTCCTCGACGTCGCCCGCGACGCGGCCGGCGCCGGCGTGCACGGCCTGATCGTCGTCTCGGCCGGGTTCGCCGAGCGCGACGAGGAGGGCCGCCGCCGCCAGGACGCGCTGCTGGACCTCGCCCGCGACCACGGCATCCGCCTGATCGGCCCCAACAGCCTCGGCGTGCTGTCGACCGACCCGGACGTCGCGCTGAACGCGACCCTCGGGACGCTGCGCCCGAAGCCCGGCCGGCTGGCGATCTCGTCGCAGTCGGGCGCGCTGGGGATCGCGCTGCTCGGGCAGGCGGTCGGCCGCGGCCTGGGCGTCGCCAGCTTCGTCACGCTCGGCAACCGCGCCGACGTCTCCACCAACGACCTGCTCGAGTGGTGGGAGGAGGACGACCACGTCGCCGCGATCGCCCTGTACATGGAGTCCTTCGGCAACCCGCGGCGCTTCTCGATGCTGTCGCGGCGCGTGTCGCGCCGCAAGCCGATCGTCGCGGTGAAGGGCCACCGCGACGGCGACGTCGCCGCCGCCGACGGCTCCAGCACCGGCCGGGCGCTGCGCGGCGAGGCCGTCTTCGACGCGCTGTTCCGCCAGGCGGGCGTGCTGCGCGTCGAGGGCGCCCAGGCGCTGTTCGACGCCGCCGCGCTCCTCGAGCGCCAGCCGCTCCCGGCCGGGCGCCGCGTCGCCGTCGTCACGAACTCCGGCGGCCTGGGCACGCTCGCCGCCGACGCGTGCCTCAGCCGCGGGCTCACGGTCGCGCCGCTGGCCCCGGCCACGTCGGCGGCGATCGAGGCGGCGGTGCCGCACGCCGACCGCACGACCAACCCGGTCGACCTCGGGATCTCGGCCGCGCCGTCGGACCTGCGCGCCGCGCTGAAGGCGGTCCTCGCCGACGAGGGCGTCGACGCGGCGATCGTGCTGACCGTGGACCTCGCCGGCGTGTCGCCCGACGAGATGCTCGCGGCCCTGGAGCCCGAGCCGGCGCCGGAGAGCGCCGGCGGCCCGGCCCCGCCGCCGCCGCGCACCAAGCCGGTCGCCGCGTCGGTGGTCCGCGCCGACGGGCGGATGGCCGCCGCGCGCGGCACCGTCCCGAACTTCCGCTTCCCGGAGGCGTGCGCGCAGGTGCTCGCGCTCGCCGCCGACCGCCGGGCGTGGCTGTCGCGGCCGATGGGGCAGCGGCCCGCGATCGCGGGCCTCGACGCCGAGGCCGCCCGCGAGCGCGTGCTCGGGGTCCTCGCCGACGCGGGGAGCGACGACGTGTGGCTCGGGCCCGAGGACGTCGGCGCGCTGCTGCACGCCTACGGGATCGAGCAGCTCGACCAGCGCCGCTGCACCGACGCCGACCAGGCGGTCGCCGCCGCGGCCGAGATCGACGGGCCGGTCGCCGTGAAGGCGCTGTTCCCGGCCCCCGCGCAGGCCGCCGAGGTCGACGCGGTGCTGCTGGGCCTGGAGGGCGAGACCGCCGTGCGCGCCGGCTGGGACGCGCTGCGCGAGCGCGTGACCGGCGCCGGCCGCGAGTGGCACGGCGCCAGCGTGCAGCCGCTGGCCGGGGCGGGCGTCGACGTGCTGGTCGGCGCGGTCAACCACCGCGACCTCGGCGTCGTCACCGGCGTCGGCGTCGGCGGCCGCCACGCCGGGCTGCCCGGCGACGTCGCGTTCCGCCTGGCGCCCGCGACCGACGTCGACGCCGAGGAGCTGCTGGGCGACTCGCCGGTCGTCTCGACGTGGCTGCGCGAGGCGCGCGCGGGCATGCCGCAGCCCGACCGCAACGCGCTCGAATCGGTCGTGCTGCGCCTCACCCGCCTGTTCGAGGACGTCCCCGAGCTGCTGGAGGGCGACCTGAACCCGCTGCGCGTCAACGCCGCCGGGGCGATCGTGCTCGACGCGCGCCTGCGCGCGGGCCGCCGCACCACCCGGGAGCGCATCCGCACCTGGTGACACCCGTCCGGGCGCGCCGGTCGGGACCGGTCGCTTCCCTACCATGCGGCTGATGGACGAGCGCCTCCTGGCCGAGCGCCTCATCACGTATGACACCTCGAACCAGGACGGGATCCGGGCCGCGGCGGGCTTCGTGAAGGGCTGGCTGGAGTCGCGCGACATCCGCGTCTCCGACCACCAGCACGGGGAGCTGCCGGTGGTCCTCGCCGAGGTCGGGCCCACCCATCCCGACGCGCCGCGCGTCGTCCTGCACGGCCACGTCGACGTCGTCCCGGGGCGCGAGGGCCAGTTCGAGCCGCGCGTGGAGGGCGACCGCATGTACGGCCGCGGCGCCTACGACATGAAGGGCGCGCTCGCCGCGATGATGCTCGCGCTGCGCGACGTCGCCGACCAGGACGCGGTGAACGTGCGGTTCGTGTGCGTGCCCGACGAGGAGTCCGACGACGTCGACTCGCGCTCGATCGACGCGCTCGTCGCCGGCCGCCTCGGCGACGCCGGCTTCGCGGTGACCGGCGAGCCGACCGACCTCCACATCGGGGTCCAGGCGAAAGGCGTCCTGGCGGTCCGCGTCGAAGTGAACGGGACCGCGGCGCACGGATCCACGCCGTGGCTGGGCGACAACGCGATCCTCAAGGCCTACGACGTCTTCCGCCGCATCGAGACGCTCCCGTTCAGCCGCATGAGCTCCGACCTCTTCGACCGCCCCTCGATCAACCTCGCGCGGATCGCCGGCGGCGACGTGTTCAACAAGGTGCCCGACACCTGCTTCATGGACGTCGACATCCGCTACCTGCCCAACCAGGACCCCGGCGACCTGCTCGCGCAGATCCGCTCGATCCCCGACCTGCAGATCGTGCGCTGCTTCACGCGCGCGCCCGCGATCGTGTCGCGCTCCAACCCGTACGTGCTCGCGCTGCGCGACGCGGTCGGGCGCGCCGTCGAGGGCGACGCGCTGTCGATCGGCCGCGACGGCGCCAGCGACGCGGTCGCGTTCCTGGAGGCCGGCATCCCGGCGGTCGAGTTCGGCCCCGTCGGCGGCGGGCACCACGGGCCCGAGGAGTGGGTGTCGCTGGCCTCGCTGCGGCGCTACCGCCAGGCGCTGTCGACGTTCGTCGAGGAGCTCCCGGGCCGGCTCGCCGGCGGTGCGGAGCCGGCCCCCCTGCGAGCCGTGGAGGGCGGCGGCGCGTGAGCGCCTACGACGACGGCCAGAAGGTGCCGCGCCCCGGGAGGGGCGTCGTCTGGCGCTTCCTGCTGGCCGGGCTGATCATGTTCCTGTGCGCGGCCGGCGCGACCGCCACCGCCGCGCTGCTGCAGGTCAAGGAGGTCGCCGACATCCTCGAGGAGGAGAGCGTCGACCTCCCCGAGACGGCGGTCAACGCGCTCGACGACGTCGAGGCCGGCGAGCCGCAGACGCTGCTGGTGCTCGGCTCCGACCGCCGCTACATCGACATCCAGCAGAAGAACCCGTCCCGCTCGGACACGATCATCCTGCTGCGCCTGGACCCGGAGCGCGGCGCGACCGCGGTCATGTCGATCCCGCGCGACCTGAAGGTCGAGATCCCGACCAAGAACGGCGTGGTCGTCGACAAGATCAACGCGGCCTACTCGCTCGGCGGGCCCGGCCTGACGGTCAAGACCGTCAAGCAGCTCCTCGGCATCGAGATCAACCACGTCGTCAACATCAACTTCGGCGGGTTCCGCGACGCCGTCGACCGGCTCGGCTGCGTCTACGTCGACGTCGACCGGCGCTACTTCAACGACAACAACCCGCCCAACGGCAGCCCGACCGACTACGCGACGATCGACATCGCGCCCGGCTACCAGAAGCTGTGCGGCCAGGACGCGCTCGACTACGTCCGCTACCGCCACTTCGACACCGACCTCGTGCGCGCCGCGCGCCAGCAGGAGTTCCTGCGCCAGGCCAAGGACCAGGTCGGCGTGTCGAAGCTGCTCAACGACCGCGAGGAGCTGCTGCGCATCTTCGCGCGCAACACGCAGACCGACATCCGCGGCACCAAGGCCATCCTGCGCCTGCTGAAGCTCGGCTACGAGTCGGCCCAGAACCCGGTCCAGGAGGTCCACTTCCGCGGCGAGATCGGCGAGACGTACGTCGAGGCGACGCCCGAGCAGATCCAGGAGACCGTCCAGGAGTTCATGCAGGGCAAGGAGTCCAAGGGCGGGCGCGGGGAGCCGGAGCCGCGCGCGGGCGAGACCAAGCGCCGCAACCGGGCCTCCTCGAAGAAGCGCTCGTCGCAGACGTTCCCGGGCACGTTCGAGGCCCGCACGCCCGCCGAGGACCAGGGCATCCAGGTCGCGGTCGAGCTGTCGAAGCTCAAGGGCGGCGGCAAGGCGCCGCTGCCGGTCTACTACCCGAAGCTCGCCGCCGAGGGCTCCAGCTACGTGAACGACCTCGAGAGCCCGCGCGCGTACCGGATCAAGGACTCCGGCGGCCATCGCTACAAGGCGTATCGCCTCGTCGTGCGCGCCCCGGGGCTGGGCCAGTACTACGGCATCCAGGGCACGAACTGGAAGGCGCCGCCGATCCTCGACAACCCGAGCGAGACGCGCCGGATGCGCGGCCGCACGTACGAGCTGTTCTACGACGGCGACCGGCTGCGGCTGGTGGCCTGGCGCACCCGCAACGCCGCCTACTGGGTGTCCAACACGCTGCTGCAGACGCTCACCGAGAAGCAGATGCTCGGCATCGCCCACTCGCTGAGTCGCGTCGGGACCTGACCGAACGCGTCCCGGTAGCCTCCGGCGCCGCATGGCAGAACGTGAACCGATCGGCGTCGTCGGCACCGGCTACGTGGGCCTGGTGACGGCCGCGGGCTTCGCGGAGCTCGGCAACAAGGTGTGGTGCGTCGACATCGACGCCGAGAAGATCGCCCGCCTGGAGCGGGGCGAGATCCCCATCTACGAGCCGGGGCTCGAGGAGCTCGTCGCCCGCAACCGCGAGCGGATGCACTTCACGACCGACATCGCCGACGCGCTGGCCAACGCGCGCCTGCTGTTCGTCGCCGTCGGCACCCCGCCGACCTACAGCGGCGACCCCGACCTGTCGGCCGTCCACGCCGTCGTCGAGGCGATGCCGCCGTCCGACCACCATGCGCTCGTGATGAAGTCGACGGTCCCGGTGGGCACCGGGGCGTCGATCAAGCGCCACTTCGTCCAGCAGGGCAAGGGCGACTTCCGCTACGTGTCGTGCCCGGAGTTCCTGCGCGAGGGCTCGGCCGTCAACGACTTCCTGCATCCCGACCGCGTCGTCATCGGCGACGACGGCGACTGGGCCGGCGACGCCGTCGTCGAGCTCTACGCGCCGCTCGGCGCCCCGCTCGTGCGCACCGACATCGCCTCCGCGGAGATGGTCAAGCTCGCCGCCAACGCGTTCCTGGCCACCAAGATCAGCTTCATCAACGAGATCGCCAACGTCTGCGAGGAGACCGGCGCCGACGTGATCGAGGTCGCGCGCGGGATGGGCCTGGACAACCGCATCGGCCCGAAGTTCCTGCAGGCCGGCATCGGCTTCGGGGGCTCGTGCCTCGCCGGTGACGAGACCGTGCTCGCGCGCCGCGCCGGCCGCGCACGGATCACCACGCTGGAGCGCCTGTGGGACGAGGGCGCCGAGGATCTCGAGGTGCTCGCGTGGCGTCCGGGCCGGGAGGGACCCGAGTTCCTGCCCGTCATCGAGCTCTCCCGCGTCGACGCGGAGGAGCTGCTCGAGGTCCGCACGAAGATGGGGCGGCGCGTCGTGTGCACCCCCGACCACCCGTTCGTCGTCGGCGACGGCGAGATCAAGCTCGCCCGCGAGCTGACGACCGAGGATCGCGTCCCGCTCGCCCTGGGACCCGCCTCGACCGTCAGCAGGGCGTCGGAGCTGCGTCTCTACACGCTCGCCGCGCTGGAGCTGGCCGGCCTGACCGAGAGCGACGTGATCGTCCGCCCGGCCGCCCGCCACCTGGCCGGCGTCTTCGCCGAGCAGGCCGGCGGGCTCGACGATCGGACCACATCGTCCGTCCTCTCGGCGGACGTCGTGTCCGGCGACGTTCCGGGACTTGGTCCGATGCGGTTCGACGAGGCCTTCTGGCGGGTCGTCGGCCTCTACATCGCCGAGGGCTGCTGCATCGCCGACGGGGCCCGCCGCCGGCTGATGTGGTCGTTCCACCCGACGCGGGAGGAGCATCTCGTCGACGAGGTCGCCGGCTTCTGGCGGGCGCGGGGCGTCAAGGTCGACGTGCGTCGCGGCGGGACGGCCACGAACGTCGTCGTCTCGTCGCGCCTCCTGGCCTCGTGGTGGACGAACTGGCTGGGCCTCGGCCGCAACGCCTACGAGCAGCGCCTGCCCGACCTCATCTGGGACCGGCCGTCGGCCGGCCGGCGCGCCCTGCTGTCGGGCCTGTTCGAGGGCGATGGGTCGTGGTCGCTGGTGAACGGCGGGCCGAGCGTGATCATCGAGATGGGCACGGTGAGCGACGAGCTCGCCGACGGCGTGCTGCGCCTGCTGGCCATGGACGGCATCGTCGCGTCGCGGCGCATCGGGCGCACGAAGCGCTCGACCAAGGACACGCACTGGCTGCGCATCAGCGGCGCCGACCAGGTCGAGCGCGCCATCCACCTCGTCCCCAAGCGCGACCGGCCCGGCGTTCTGGCGTCGATCGCCCGTCAGTCGAAGCGCATCGCCCCGACCGGCTACACCCGCGAGGGCAACGCCGCCTGGGTCCGCGTCACGTCGATCGAGCGCCGGCCCGCCGGCGGCCACGCGTACTCGATGGAGGTCTCCGGCCTGCACACGGTCGTCACCACCGGCGGTCTCGTCGTCCACAACTGCTTTCCCAAGGACGTCCTCGGGCTCAAGCAGCTCGCCGGCAACTCCGGCTACCACTTCCAGCTCCTCAACGCGGTCATCGAGGTCAACGAGCTGCAGAAGCGGCGCGTGATCAACAAGCTGCACAAGTACCTGGGCTCGCTGGTCGGCAAGCGGATCGCGCTGCTGGGCCTGGCGTTCAAGCCGAACACCGACGACATGCGCGAGGCCAGCTCGCTCGTGCTCAGCGCGCGGCTGCAGGCCGACGGCGCGCACGTCGTCGCCCACGACCCGGTGGCCGAGGACGAGGCGCGGCGGCTGATCTCCGGCGTCGAGTTCGCCGACTCGGCGCTCGATGCGGCGCGCGGCGCCGACGCCGTCGTGCTCGTCACCGAGTGGAAGCAGTTCACCGAGCTGGACTGGAACGAGATGGCGCAGGCGATGGCCGGCGACGTCGTCATCGACGGGCGCAACGCGCTGGACCCGGCGGCGGTCCGGGCGGCGGGGCTGCGCTACGAGGGCGTCGGCCGCGGACGGAACGGGAGCGCGTGATGCAGGCGGTGATCCTCGTCGGCGGTGAGGGGACGCGGCTGCGGCCGCTGACCTCGACGGTGCCCAAGCCGGTGGTGCCGCTCGTGGACCGGCCGTTCATCGCGTACATGCTCGAGTGGCTGGAGCGCAACGGCGTCGACGACGTGATCATGAGCTGCGGCTTCCTGGCGACCGCCGTGCGCAACGTCCTCGGCGACGGCTCGCGCTACGGCGTCCGCCTGCGCTTCGTCGAGGAGCCCAGCCCGCGCGGCACCGCCGGCGCGCTGAAGTACGCCGAGTCGCTGCTCGACGAGCGCTTCTACATGCTCAACGGCGACACGCTCACCGACCTGGACCTCACCGCCCAGCTCGCCCAGCACGAGCGCACCGGCGCCGTCGGCACGCTGGCGCTCGTGCCGGTCGACGACCCCAGCTCCTACGGCCTCGTGCGCCTGGAGCCCGACAACGCGGTGCGCGAGTTCGTCGAGAAGCCGTCGCCCGACCAGATCGACACGAACCTCGTCTCGGCCGGCGCGTACGTGCTGGAGCGCTCGGTGCTGGACCTGATCCCGCCCGACCAGAACGTGTCGATCGAGCGCGAGATCTGGCCGCAGCTCGTCGGCAACGGCCTGTACGGGTGCCCGCACGAGGCCTACTGGATGGACATCGGGACCCCGCAGCGCTACCTCCAGGGGACCTTCGACATCATCGAGGGGCGCGTGCGCACCGCGGTCGCCGACCGGCTCGGCGACGGCTACCTGGCGCTCGCCGAGGACGCGCAGATCGAGGGGCGCGCGATCCCGCCGGCGCTCGTCGAGGACCGCTGCGAGATCGCCGCGGGCGCCCACGTCGGCCCGCTCGTCGTGCTCGGCGACGGGGTCGTGGTCGGCGAGGGGACGGTGATCGAGCGGTCGGTGGTGCTGCAGGGCGCCGAGATCGGCCGCGACTGCGTGCTGCGCGACTGCATCGTCGCCGCGGGCGCCAGGATCGGCGATCGCACCCAGGTGACGGGTGGCGCGGTGCTGGGCGAGGGTGTCACCATCGGAGCCGACAACGTCGTGACGCGGGGCGCGCGGATCTTCCCGGGCGTCGAGATCCCGGACGGAGGGCTGAAGTTCTGATGGCGAACTCGGTGGACGTGGACGCGCTCGGCCCCGCCGCCGTCGAGGCGGTCGACGCGAGCGGCCAGCTGGCCGACATCCTGGACCTCCCGGAGCACCTGCGCGACGCGCTGTGGCGCGTGGACTCCGCCAACCTCGAGCCGTGGGACTCGCCGGGCGGCCTCGTCGTCGCGGGCATGGGCGGCTCGGCGATCGGCGGCGAGCTCGCCCGCGCGTGCCTCGGCGACCAGGCGTCGCGGCCGATCCTGTCGGCCCGCGGCTACGGCCTGCCGCCCTGGACGACCCCCGAGGTCACGGTCCTGTGCGCGTCCTACTCGGGCAACACCGAGGAGACGCTCGCCGCCTACGAGGCGGCCGGGTTCCTCGGCGCCCGCCGCGTCGTCGTCACCACCGGCGGCAAGCTCGCCGAGAGCGCCCGCGCCGACGGCGTCCCGGTGATCCCGGTCCCCGGCGGCTTCCAGCCGCGCGCCGCGGTCGGCTACATGACCGTCGCCGCGCTCGAGGTCGCCGCGCTGTGCGGCACCGGGCCGCGGATGGCCAGCCAGATCGACGTGGCCGCCGCCCAGCTCGACCAGCTCTGCGGCCAATGGGGCCCCGACGCGCCCGCCGACAGCCAGGCCAAGACGCTCGCGCAGGCCATCCACGGCAGCGTGCCGGTCGTCGCCGGCTCCGGCCTGACGACCCCGGTCGCCTACCGCTGGAAGACGCAGGTCAACGAGAACGCCAAGATCCCGGCCTTCTCCCACGAGCTGCCCGAGCTCGACCACAACGAGATCGTCGGCTGGCAGGGCGCCGCGTCGCTGGGCCGCTTCTCGGCGATCTTCCTCGACGACTGCGACAACCACCCGCGCATCGGCGATCGCATCGAGCTGACCAGCCGCCTCATCGCCGGCCAGGCCCACACGGTCCAGCGCGTGCAGACGATCGGCCAGGGGACCGTCGAGCGCGTGATGTCGCTCGTGCTGCTCGGCGACCTCGTGTCGCTCTACCTGGCCGTGCTGCAGGGGATCGACCCGACGCCGGTCGCCGTCATCGAGGACCTCAAGAGCGAGCTCGCGCAGCGCTGAGGTTTCGGCCACCGGGGCCCGGGAACAGATCGCGCCATGGACTCCCACGACATCGAACGCGCCGCGCGGATCGCCAGGACGGCCGTCGGCCTGGGCGTGAGCCTGGCGCTGTTGCCGGTGCGTCTGGCGCTGCGGGCGCTGCGCCCGCCCACGCCGCCCGACGAGGCGCGCTGGGCGCCCGTGGAGGACGTGGCCGCGCCCGAGCCGGCCCCTGCCCCCGAGCCGGCGCCCGCACCCGCGGTCCCGCCGTCCCCGCACACGCGCGACCTCACCGGCGCCGACGCCGCGCGGTTGCGCGAGGCCGAGCGTGAGGCGCAGACCACGCCGGACTCGCCCGGGCCCGAGCTGCACGTCGCGGAGCCCTGGCCCGGCTACGACGGCCTGAACGTCGCCCAGGTCCGCGAGCGCCTCGGCGGCGCCGACCCCGCCCTGCGGGCGCTCGTGCGGCTCTACGAGGAGACGCACAAGAACCGCAAGGGCGTCCTGCAGGCCACGGAGTAGTCCGAGAGGGGTGTTTCCCCTCCCCGAGCGGGCAGGGCCGCCGGGAACCTTGACACGATCACGGTAAGGTTGGGGTCGTGTCCATGGATGCCCTCACGATCCATGAGGCCGCCGAGACCACGGGCTGGTCGCCCCGGATGCTCCGCTACGTCGAGAGCATGGGGCTGATCGAGTCCAACCGCTCGCCGGCCGGGTACCGCCTGTACGGCCCGGAGCAGCTTCAGCGCCTGCGGACGCTGCGCGAGCTCCTGAACGCCTACGACGTGGGCCTGGCCGAGATGGGCTTCGCGCTGCGCCTGCGCCGCGAGCCCGACCTCGCCGCCGCGGTCGACGCGTGGTTCGAGGCCAAGCCGCAGCGCCCCGAAGACGTGTCCGCCGCCGACTGGCTGCGCTTCGAGCAGGAGAAGCACCAGCGCCTGCTCGAAGCGGCCCTGTCCTGACCCCCGCCCCCGGAGGATCGATGAGCACCGACGCCCCGACCAAGCTCGACTTCAAGGTCGCCGACCTCTCCCTCGCCGAGTTCGGCCGCAAGGAGATCCGCCTCGCCGAGCACGAGATGCCCGGCCTGATGCAGACCCGCGCCGAGTTCGCCGACGCGCAGCCCCTGAAGGGCGCGCGCATCATGGGCTCGCTGCACATGACGATCCAGACCGCCGTGCTGATCGAGACGCTCGTCGCGCTCGGCGCCGAGGTCCGCTGGGTCTCCTGCAACATCTTCTCGACGCAGGACCACGCCGCCGCCGCGGTGGTCGTCGGCCCCGACGGCACCCCGGACGATCCGCAGGGCGTGCCCGTCTACGCCTGGAAGGGCGAGACGCTCGAGGAGTACTGGTGGTGCACCGAGCAGGCGCTCCGCTGGCCCGGCCACGGCGGCCCGAACATGATCCTCGACGACGGCGGCGACGCCACGCTGCTCGTCCACAAGGGCGTGGAGTTCGAGAAGGCCGGCGCCGTGCCGGACCCCTCGAGCGCCGAGTCCGAGGAGTTCCGCGTCTTCCTGACGCTGCTGCAGCGCTCGCTGCAGGAGGACCCGCAGCGCTGGACGAACATCGCGGCCGGGATCAAGGGCGTCTCCGAGGAGACGACCACCGGCGTGCATCGCCTCTACGAGCTGGCCAAGAAGGGCGAGCTGCTGTTCCCGGCGATCAACGTCAACGACTCGGTCACGAAGTCGAAGTTCGACAACCTCTATGGCTGCCGCCACTCGCTCGTCGACGGCATCAACCGCGCGACCGACGTGATGCTCGCCGGCAAGCTGTGCGTCGTCTGCGGCTTCGGCGACGTCGGCAAGGGCTCGGCCGAGTCGCTGCGCGCCCAGGGCGCCCGCGTCGTCGTCACCGAGATCGACCCGATCTGCGCGCTGCAGGCCTCGATGCAGGGTTACCAGGTCGTGCGCCTGGAGGACGTGGTCGAGGAGGCCGACGTCTTCATCACGACGACCGGCAACAAGGACATCATCATGGTCGACGACATGGCCCGGATGAAGCACCAGGCCATCGTCGGCAACATCGGCCACTTCGACAACGAGATCGACGTCGCCGGGCTCGAGAAGTACCCGGGCATCAAGAAGATCAACATCAAGCCGCAGGTCGACGAGTGGGTCTTCCCCGACGGCCACTCGATCATCCTGCTGTCGGAGGGCCGCCTGCTGAACCTCGGCAACGCGACCGGCCACCCGTCGTTCGTGATGAGCAACTCGTTCACGAACCAGACGATCGCCCAGATCGAGCTGTGGACGAAGAACGACGAGTACGACAAGCAGGTCTACGTCCTGCCCAAGCACCTCGACGAGAAGGTCGCGCGGCTGCACCTCGACGCGGTCGGCGCGAAGCTCACCGAGCTGCGTCCCGACCAGGCCGCCTACATCGGCGTCCCGGTCGAGGGTCCGTACAAGCCCGACCACTACCGCTACTGAGAAGCTGAGGACGCGCGGAGGGGTGCGCGGCGGCGCACCCCGACCGCGACGGACCGGCTGGTGACGCGGGCGATCGCCGGCGCGCGTCAGCCCTTGCCGGAGGATCTGCCCAGCGGCAGCATCGCGGCCGCCAGGCACAGGGCGGCCGCGAGCCCGGCCACGGCCGTGAGGCTCGTCGGCAGGTCGGTGGCCGTCGCCAGGCCGCCGACCGCGGCCGGGCCGAGCAGGAAGCCGAGGTAGGCGATCGTCGTGACGGTCGCCACCGCCGCGCCGCGCAGGTGCGCAGGCGCGGCCGCCCCGGCCATGCTGATGAGCGTCGGCGCGCACACCGACGTGCCCAGGCCGGCGATCAGGATGCCCGCGATGCCGATCGCCACCGTCGCGGCGGTGGCCGCGATCGCGGTGCCCGCCGCGGCGACCGCGGCCCCGGCGGCGATGAGCGCGCGGCCGCCGATCGCGCCGATCAGCCGCTGTCCGGCCAGCCGGCCCGCCGCGGCCGCCGACGCGAACGCGGCCGGGCCCAGCGCGCTGATCCCGGCGGTCGCGTCGAGGTCGCGCTCCAGGTGCACGGCGCCCCAGCTCTGCCACGCGTTCTCGACCCAGTAGGCGACCGCGCACAGCACGCCGATGAGGACGAGCCAGCCCGGGAGGCCGAGGCGCTGCGTCCCGGCGTCGCGCGGCGAGCGGCGCGCCGACCACGAGCCCGCGCCGCGCGCCAGCGCCAGCGCGACGCCCAGGACGACCAGCCCGGCGAGGCCGAGCACGAGCGTCGCGCCGCCGCCGAGCGCGCGCAGGCCGCCCGCCGCGAGGCTCCCGGCCACGACCGCGATCGAGAACGCCGCGTGCGCGAGGTTCAGCACCGGCCGCCCCGACGCCTCCTCCTCGGCCACGCCGTCGGCGTTGATCGCCACGTCCATCGCGCCCGAGGCGGCGCCCAGGACCAGCAGCGCGGCCGCGAGCTGCCCGGGCGAGCGCGCCAGCGCCGGCAGCGGCGCCGCGGCCGCAAGCGCGGCGATCGTCCACGGCGTCGCGCGCCCGCCGACGCGGTCGACGAGCGTCCCCGTCAGGCGCATCGAGCCCAGCGCGCCGAGGCCGATCAGCAGCAGCGCCAGCCCGAGCTGGCCGTCGTCGGCGCCCGCGCCCTCCTGGACGGCCGGCAGCGCCGCGCCCCACGGGCCCCAGAACGCGCCGAGCGCGGCGAACCCGGCCAGCACGCGGGCGCGGCCCGGGCCCCGGGCCGTGGTCGTGGCGGCGCGTCGCGGCACCCGCGGTTCGCTACCCGGTGGGCTCGGACGCGATGCGCCCCGTCTGATTTGATCCGTCCGCCGCCATGGCCGCGCCTCCCACCCCGACCGCCGACATCGCCGACCCCGCGCTCGCCGACGACGGCGAGGCCCGCATCGACTGGGCCGACGGGTTCATGCCCGTCCTGCGCTCGATCCGCGAGCGCTTCGGCGCCGAGCGCCCGCTCGCGGGCGTGCGGGTCGCCGCCTGCCTGCACGTGACCGCCGAGACGGCCAACCTCGTGCGCACGCTCATCGCCGGCGGCGCGGAGACCGCGCTGTGCGCGGCCAACCCGCTCTCGACGCAGGACGACGTCGCCGCCGCGCTCGTCGAGCGCCACGGCGCCGTCGTGCAGGCGCGCCGCGGCGAGG
Source organism: Capillimicrobium sp. (assembly GCA_035565675.1). Taxonomy (GTDB): domain Bacteria; phylum Actinomycetota; class Thermoleophilia; order Solirubrobacterales; family Solirubrobacteraceae; genus Capillimicrobium. The sequence continues at coordinate 15,623 of DATMSA010000038.1, forward strand.
GGCCCGACGACTACGCCCGCCACATCGGCGCGCTGGTCAAGAGCCGCCCGCAGATCACCGTCGACGACGGCGCCGACCTCATCTCCACGCTGCACGCCGCGAACGCGACCGAGGGGATGCTCGGCGGGATGGAGGAGACGGCGACCGGACTCGTGCGGCTGCGGTCGCTGGAGGACCTCGGCTGCACGGTCCTGGCCGTCAACGACGCGCGCACCGAGCGCACGATCAACGACCGCTTCGGCACCGGCCAGTCCGCGTTCGACGGCATCCTGCGCGCGACGAACCTGCTGCTGTCCGGTCGCACGGTCGTCGTGTTCGGCTACGGGTGGACCGGCAAGGGCATCGCGCTGCGGGCCCGCGGCGCGGGGGCCGAGGTCATCGTCTGCGAGGTCGACCCGCTGCGCGCGCTCGAGGCGCGCATGGAGGGCTTCGGCGTGATGCCGGCGCTCGAGGCGGCCGAGCGCGGCGACGTCTTCATCACCGTCACCGGCGGGCGCGACGTGCTCACCTCGGCCCACTTCGAGCGCATGAAGGACGGCGCCGTGCTCGCCAACGCCGGCCACTTCGACGTCGAGATCGACCTCGCCGGGCTGCACGCGGTCGCCGGGGAGGGCCGGGAGGTGCTGCCGCTCGTCGAGCAGTACACGCTCCCCGACGGGCGCCGCCTGAACCTGCTCGCCCAGGGGCGGGTCGTCAACCTCGCCGCGGCGGCCGGGCACCCCGCCGAGGTCATGGACGTGAGCTTCGCGCTGCAGGCGCTGTGCGTCGAGTACCTCGTCCGCGCCGGCGGCGCGCTCCCGCACGGCGTCCAGCCGGTGCCCGACGAGATCGACAACGAGGTGG
>DATMSA010000039.1:0-39466 GCA_035565675.1 Capillimicrobium sp.
CGAGCAGCTTGGCGCCGGAGTCGTCGAGGCGATGGCGGATGCCCTCGTCGCCGTACAGCACCGACATCGACAGGAGGATCGCGCCGGCCCGGTAGACGGCCATGAACGTGGCGGCGGCGTCGACGGTCGCCGGCAGGACGACGGCGACGCGATCGCCCGGCTCGACACCGTGGGAGGCGAGCAGGTGCGCGATCTGGGCGCTGCGGTCCTGGAGCTCGCCCCAGGCGACGTGCGTCACGCGCCCCGACGGGTCCTCGTGGGTCATCGCGAGCTTGTCGCGCGGGTGGCGCTCGCAGACGTCGCGGCAGATGTTGTAGCGCTCGGGCACGCGCCAGCGGTGCGCGTCCACGACCTGCTCGTACGTCGGCATCGGGCCCTCTCCCCCTGGGATCGCTTGGCGGATCCCTACCCGATCCGGCGGGTGACGCGCACGCGGCCGCGGGGGCGCTCAGTCGCCCGCGACCAGCGCGCCCGCGCGCAGGTCGCTCGGGGTGCACCCGTACGTCTCGCGGAACACGCGGCTGAAGTGGGCCGGGTTGGGCAGCCCCCAGCGGCGGGCGATCTCGGAGATCGTCTCGTGCGCGAGCGCGGGGTCGCACAGGTCGCGGCGGCAGGCCTCCAGGCGCCGCGCGCGGACGAAGTCGGTGACGGTGAGGCCCTCGTCGGCGAACAGCTTCTGCAGGTAGCGCGTCGAGACGTGGTGGCGGCGCGCCAGGGACTGCAGGCCGAGGTCGGGGTCGCCGAGGTTGGCCTCGACGTGCGCCTTCACCTGCGCCAGCAGCGCCGCGCCCGACGCCGCGCGGGTGCCGGCGGGCGTCAGCGCGTCCTGCGAGTGCACGGCGCGCACGAGCGCGATCAGCGCATCGGCCAGGTCGCCGCGGTTGACCGCCGGTCCTGCGGCGCTCTCGGCGTCGAGCGTGCGCCAGGTCTGGCGCAGCATCTCGGTCGTCATCGCGCCCAGCGGCGAGTCGCCCGGCAGGCGCCGCGCGGTCTGGCGCGAGATCGCGTCGGCGCGGGCGCCCAGCAGCGCGCGCGGCATGCTCAGCAGCATCAGCTCGAACGGCTCCAGGTGCGTGGCCCGGAACGGGCGCGAGCTCTCCCAGCTCGACAGGTCGCCGACCCCGAAGCCGGCGGTCCGCCCGCCCTGCTCGATCCGCGACCGCCCCCGCAGCGCGAGCGCGATCAGCAGCACCTCCGGGTCGTAGGCGCGGATGTCGACGCCGGTGCGCAGCCCCACGCCGTGGTCGCTGACGAGCCGGAACAGCTCGATCGGCCCGACGTGGTGGCGCTCGATGCGGCTGGACGTCAGCGCGCCGCCGCCCGCGTGCATCGGGAAGAAGATCCGCTCGCAGGCCTCGCCCCAGCGCTCCGGGCGCTCGTCCGGCGCAAGCGTCGTCGTGTCGAACAGCAATGCCATGGCCCGAAATCCCGCCGGCTCCGGCCGGCGTCCTCTCCGGGCCAGGATACCTGCGGGCGTCAGAGCAGATCGAGGAGGTCGTCCACCCCGTGGACGAACAGATCGGGCCGCTGGCCCTCGGGCACCGTCTCGATGTCGATGTCGCCGGTCGTGCCGGTGCGCACGAGCACCGTCTTCGAGCCGCCCATGCGACCCAGCCGGATGTCGAGCGCCACGTCGTCGCCGATCACCGCCAGCTTCGTCGCCGGCAGCCCGAAGTACGTGCGCATCTCCTCGACGGCCACCCGCGACGGCTTGCCCACGACCTTCGGGCGCGTCTCCGACACCTTCGCGATCCCCGCCGTGATCATCGCCCCGCGGCTGAAGATCAGGCCGTTGGCCCCCATGTAGCCGGCCACGTAGCTTCCGGTCAGCAGCGGCGCCCCGCGCGTGACGGCCCGCGCCGCCCGCTCCATCTGGGCCAGGTCGATCGTGCCGTCGACGTGCGTGACGAGCACGACGCGGGCGTCGTCCTCGTCCGTCAGCGGCACGCCCGCCGCCGCCATCCGCTCCCGCGTGGCCGGCGTCGCGAACAGCATCACCGGCTCGCCCTCGTGGTACCGAGCCAGGTACGTCAGCGCGCTCTCGACGGGCGTGATCACCTCGTCGTCCTCGAGCGGCAGGCCGTCCTCGCGCAGCCCGCGCGCCAGCTCCCAGGCCGGCACGTGGCTGCCGTTCGTGAACAGCACGAACCGCCGGCCCGACGCCCGGATCGCCTCGAGGATCTCGACGGCCCCGGGCAGGGGCCGGCCGCGGCCGTCGGGGCCGCGGTGGACGAGCGTCCCGTCCACGTCGAACACGAAGCCCTGCACGTCGTCAAGTCGCACGTCGCCACACCACCGTCTCTCCGTCCTTGGCCATCGAGAAGTGCGCGATCGACGGGCGTGCCTCGAGCTCGCGCAGCAGCGTCACCAGCGGCGAGCGGCCCGGCCGCGCGGCGGGCGGCGGCGCCGGCTTGCCGCGGTTGGCGACCATCGCGTCGACCTGCTCGGCCGGCATCGTCAGGCGCAGCAGCAGCTCCTCGTCGGAGATGCGCCGCCCGAAGCGCTCGCGCGCGCCCTCGAGCGTCACCGGCGTGGGGTCGCGCAGGCGCTTGGCCTGCGGGCGCGCCAGCACCTTCTCGGCGATCGCCGGGTCGACCGGCGCGGGCGGGTCGCCGTAGTGGCCGAGGAAGAAGCGGACGGTCTCGTCGGACACGTTCGCCCACCGCTCGCCGTCGATGATGTTGCGCGTCGCCTGGCTGAGCACGAACTGCGACACCGGCGTCACGAGGATCGGGTAGCCCATCTCGTGGCGGACGCGCACGACCTCCTCGAGCACCGCGTCGAACAGCTCGGGCCGGCGGATCTCCTCCAGCATCCGCTTCGTCGTGGAGACCATCCCGCCGGGGAGCTGGTGGGTGTAGTAGCCGAGGTCGAGCTCGCCCGGCGCGCCCGCCGGCAGCCCCTTGGCCTCGCGGATCGCCTCGAAGTGCGCGGCCACCTCGGCCTGCGCCTCCAGGTCGAGGCGGTGCGAGAAGCCGGCCGCCTCCAGGTTGCCGACCGTGTTGGCGACCTCGGGCTGCGACGTCCCGCGCGACAGCGGGCCCGACGCGGTGTGCACCACCTGGAAGCCGGCCTTCACGCCCTCGACGTACACGAGCGGCGCCAGCCCGATCGTGCAGTGGCTGTGCAGCTCGGCGGGCCGGTCGCCCGCGGCCTTCACGAAGTGCGGCGCGAGCTCGCGGACCGCGTCGGGAGTGAGCAGGCCGCCCGGGTCCTTCAGGTACAGGCGGTCCATCTCCTCGCAGTCGGCCATCGCCGCGGCGCGCTCGGCGTAGTAGGCGTGCGTGTGGACCTCGCTGATCGAGTACGTCAGCCCGATCACGATCTCCTCGATCCCCTCGCGGCGGGCGAGCGCGGCGACGCGCTTCAGCCGCTCCGGGTCGTTGGAGGGGTCGGCGACCTGCACCCGGCGGATGCCGTTGCGCGCCACGAGGCGGAACGACATCGCCATCACGTCCTCCTCGGCCGGCACCCACGTGATGAAGCGCATGCCGGTCGTGATCATGCTCAGCGGCGTGTTGGGCATCGCCGCGCTGACCTGGCGCAGGCGCTCCCACGGGTCCTCCTGGTGGAAGCGCACCGACACCGCCATGTGCGTGCCGGAGGTGAAGTCGACGGCGTGGTAGCCGACGCGGTCGAGCGTCGGGGCGATCGCGAGGACGTCCTGCGTGCGCAGCCCGGTCGCGCTCCAGAGGCTCTGGTTGCCGTCGCGCGGGGTCGTGTCGACGACGTCGACGAGGCGGCTCATGCGGCGTCCGGCTCCACGCGGAACAGCGGCTGGCCGTACTCGACGAGCGTCGCGTTGTCGGCGCAGACCTCGGCGATCGTGCCCGCGACCCCGGCCTCGATCGAGTTCATCATCTTCATGACCTCGACGATCGCGACGACCGTGTCGGGCTCGACGCGGCTGCCGACGTCGACGAACGGGTCGCGGCCGGGCGCCTCGGCCCGGTAGAAGGTGCCGAGCATCGGCGCCTCGATCGTGACGAGGCCGTCGGCGGCGGGCGCCGTCGCGGGCGGGTCCGCGGGCGCGGCGGGCGCGGCCGCGGGCGCACCCGGCGCGGCAGGCGCGGGCGCAGCCACCGCCGTCGCCACCGGAGCGGCCGTCTGCTGCGCCCCGGCGCGCGCCACGTACAGCGACAGCCCGTCGCGCTCCAGCCGCAGCTCGTCGACCTGCGACTCGTCGATGATCCGCAGGATCTCGCGGACGTCCTCGTCGGTGAGCGCCATCGGCGTCAGCGCTGCCCGCCGTCCGACGACCGCACGCCGAACGTCGCCATCACCATCGACATCGCGTCGCCGCCCGCCGGCTTCTCGGCGGCCGGCTTGGTCGTCGTCACCGGACGCGACTGGACGATGAACACGCCCTCGGGCACCTCGGCGTCGCGGGCGATCGCCCACTCGATGTCCTGCGGGCTGCCGAAGTAGCGCTCCACGCGGCGTCCGACCTCGACGAGCGCGGCGATCGCGGCCTCGTCGAGGCAGCGCGCGTCGCGCCGCTCGGCGGGCACGTCGACGCGCACGGCGCCGCGCCCGCGCGGGTCGGGCACGTACTCGAGCTCCTTGCTGTGGATGTGCTCGCGCACGACCTCGCCGGTGACCTTGCTGACGAGCAGGTCGTCGGGCGTCACCTCGCCGCCGACGACGGCCAGGCCCAGGCCCCAGGACGCGTTCAGCGCGATCATGCTGCGGTCGCCGCTGACCGGGTTGCAGGTGAACATGACGCCCGACACGCCGGCGTCGACCATGAGCTGCACGGTCACGCCCATCGCCGGCTCGGGCGCCGAGGCCAGCCGCGCGCGATAGCTGATCGCGGTCGGGCTGAACAGGCTGACCCAGCAGTCGCGCACCGCGTCGCAGACGTGGCCGGCGCCGCGAACCCACAGGTAGGTCTCCTGCTGGCCGGCGAACGTCGCCTCCTCGCTGTCCTCGCCCACCGCGCTGGAGCGCACGGCGACCGGCGGCTCGGGCTCGCCCGCCGCCCGGGCCACCTCCGCGTAGCGGGCGGCGATCTCCTCCTCGACCGCGGTGGGGATCGGCGCGTGGCGCATCGCCTCGCTGATCGTGCGCGACGCCGCCGACACGGAGTCGACGTCGCCGATCGTCATGTGCGACAGCGCGTCGTCGATCGTGCGCTGCAGGCCCGACTCGCGCACGAACGCGTGGAACGCGCTCGTCGAGAGGGCGAACCCGGGCGGGACCGGGATCCCGCCCGCCAGCAGCTCGCCGAGGCTGGAGCTCTTGCCGCCGAACGCCGGCTCGTCGGCGGCGCGCAGCGCGTCGAGCGTCTGGGTGTGCGGCGCCTCGGCCATCAGCCGTCGCCGTCCCCGTCGAGGATCGTCACGACGCCGTTGGTGCCGTCCACGCGCACCTTCTGGCCGGTCTTGATCGTCGCGGTCGCGCGGCCGGTGCCGACGACGGCCGGCAGCCCGTACTCGCGGCAGACGATCGCCGCGTGCGACATGACGCCGCCGACGTCGGTGACGGTCGCCGAGATCTTCGAGAAGATCGGCGCCCACGCCGGCGACGTGCTGCCGCAGACGAGCACCTCGCCCTCGCGCACGTCGCCGATCTGGTCGACCGAGCGCACGACGCGCGCGACGCCCTCGATCGTGCCCGGCGACGCGGCCGCGCCGTTCAGCGACGACCCGCCCTCGACCTGGCTGGCCCAGTCGCGGACGCGCTCGTCGGTGATGCCCCACAGCATGATCAGCGTCGGGTCCATCACCTTCTCGGGCGCGGTGCCGAGCGCCGGCGGCGGATTCCACTCCTTGAAGCGCTCCAGGATCTCCTTGCGGCGCGCGACGATCGGCGGCCAGTGGGTGGGGCCGGCCGGCTTGCCGCCCGTCGCCCACGTCAGCGTCAGCTCGTCGAGCGCCGAGGCGACCTCGTGGCGGGTGAGGTGGAAGACGTCCTCCCCGTCCTCGAGGAACCCGTTGCGGGCCAGCAGCGCGCCGAACTCGCGGATCTTGTTCCACCAGCTCGTCAGGAACCAGTAGTCGCAGAAGAACTTGTGCTCCTCGACGTACGGGAACACCTTGCGCGACAGGTTCAGCAGGTCGTCGAACGTCGCCTGCGCGTCCGCGTCCAGCAGGTCGCGGTAGCCGTTGGCGAGGCGGTCGCGCTCCTCGCGGATCTGCTCGGTCGGGCGCTCGATCTCCTGCCCCGCCTGCAGCGCGGCGACGTGGCCGATGAGCGACGCGTACGGGATGCTCGGCTCGTCGAGCCAGGAGCGGTAGAAGTGGTACAGGCCGTCGCCGGTGGCCATGTGGAACCACGGCTCCTTGACCTGCTCGAGCTCCTCCAGCCACGCGCGGCCGGCCTCGGTGGTGGCCAGCTCGGCGTCGATCTCCTCGGGCGTGCGGCCCTGGCGGAACGCGCCGTCGACGCCGGTCTCGATCGCCAGCCGCGCCAGGCGCCGCAGCTCCTGGTCGGGGCGGAACAGGATGACGTCGATGCCCGCGACCATCTGCGCGATGTGCTGGTCGGGGATGTCGGGCAGGTTGGCCTTGCAGAACTCGGCCAGCGTCGCGTACGCGCCGTAGCCCAGCAGCAGCAGCTCGAAGTGGTGCTGCCACATGAGGTCGCCCATCCGCAGCGTGCGGCTGTAGGCGTCCTGCACCCGGTAGAAGCTCGTGTTCTGCTCGCCGGTGACGACCTCGTCGGGCTCGTACTCGGGCAGGTCGGGGACCTCGAGCGCGGCCAGCTCGGCGATCAGCTCCTCCATGTTGGAGCGCCACTTGCCGTAGAGCTCGTCCCAGTTCTCGTAGTAGTAGCCGGCGCGCTTCTGGAAGACCTCGGCGCGCTCGGCGACCTTCTCGGGATCGAGGACCGGGTTGCCGGTGATGTAGATGTAGCCGTTGACGACGCGCCAGTCGATGCCCATCGCCGGCGGCACCGCGAACACGCGGTTCTGCCACGAGCCGATCCCCTGGTAGGGCGAGTCGATGCAGACGACGTCGAACGCCGGCATCGGCTCGGGGAAGTGCATCGAGTTCCAGAACCAGAAGCGGCCCTCGTCCGCCTCACGGCGCGATTCCAGGAACCGCCCGTAGTACGGGTACATCTCCTCCCAGCCCTCGCAGCCGGGAAGCGTCTCAACCTCGTACGGGCTCGGGAAGGACCCGGTGGCGGGCGTCGTCGAAGCCATGCGCTCTCTCCTCCTTGCTTCCCGTCGATGGTAGGCGTGCACGCGCATGCAGGGCTAGCACACGCGCGCACACCTGCTGTGCCGCGGGCGAACAGTTCGCCCGCGGCCGTCAGCCCCAGACGGTCTCGGCGACCTCGGCGACCAGGCGCAGCTTGCGCTCCTGGTCCTCCTCGGAGATCGGGTTGCCGTCGGCGATCGAGGCGAACCCGCACTGGGTCGAGACGCCGAGCTGCTCGCGCGGGAAGTGGCGGGCGGCGTCGTCGACGCGGGCGGCGATCGCCTCGCGCGGCTCCTCGCCGGCGCGCTTGGTCGACACGAGCCCGAGCACGACCTGGCGGTCGTCGGGCGCCTGCGCGAGCGGCTCGAACGTGCCGGAGCGGTCGTCGTCGTACTCGAGCAGGTAGGCGTCGAACGCGCCGGCGCGCTTGAACAGCGCCTCGGCGATCTCGTCGTAGCCGCCGCTGGCCATCCACATGCCGGCGTTGTTGCCGCGGCACAGGTGGATCGCCAGGCGCACGCCGCTGATGCCCTCGACCATGCCGTTGATGAGGTCGATGCCCTCGGTGAGCATCCGCTCGGGCGGCATGCCGCGCGACTCGGCCCACTCGCGCACGCGCGGGTCCACGAGCGTGGCCAGCTCCGGCGCGTCGACCTGGATGTACTCGCAGCCGAGCGCGACGAGCTCCTGGACCTCCGAGCGCCCGACCTCGGCGGCCGCCGCGAACATCTCGAAGGCGTCCTTGTAGACGGCCTTCGTGTAGCGCGGGTTCCACAGCCCGTAGAGGATCATCGGGCTCGGCACGGTCACCTTCAGCGGCTTGCGCGCCCGGGCGCGGGCGTAGCTGTACTCCTCGGCCACCAGCGAGCGCTTCTTGCGCAGCGGTCCGGTGACCGCCGTCGGCAGGACCCAGTCGAGCTCCCCCTCGGGATTCGCCCACGGCATCGGGTTGCCGTGCTCGACGACCTCGATGCCCTCGACGGTCTCGGTGATCGGGCCCATGAACATGAAGCGGCGCAGCTCGCCGTCGGTGACGACCTCGACGCCGGAGCCCTCCTGCGTGGCGATCACCTGGTCGACGGCGCGATCCTCGATGCGCTTGAACTCCGCCGGGCTGAGGGTCCCCGCCTCGAGCGCGGCCCGCGCCCCGGCGAGGTAGGTCGGGCGCAGCATCGAGCCGACGACCTCCGCTCGGAACATTCTCTCCTCCTTGTGCGATCCGACGTGACCGCCGCGATCGTACGGACGCGCGGCCGCGGGCGCTGGCCTGTGCGCGCCCAGCGCTGTGCCGGGCGCGCACTCCTACTCGGCGCGCGTCGTGTGCATGACACCCCTATGACGAACGAGCCGCCCCGGCGGGGACACCCGAGAACGACCGAGGCCCCGCACCAGGCGGGGCCTCGGACCAGACTGCGGATGCGCCGGCGCGGCGTCAGCCGCGGGCGATGCCCAGGAAGGCCTCCCAGCGGCGCTTGTCGCGCTCGGCGACGCGGTAGGCCTCGGAGTCCTCCTCGGCGTCCGCCATGGCCTTCTCGGCGGCCGACAGGCGCTCCTCGAGCTGGGCGACGTCGAGCTCGTCGGGGGCGTGCGCCTCCTCGACCAGCACGAGAGCCCGGTTCTCGGCGACCTGGAGGTAGCCCTCGCCCTGCGCGAAGCGGACGATCTCCGACTCCGTGCGGTACAGCCGCAGCTCGGTCGGGTCGAGCATCGCCAGCAGCGGCTGGTGATGCGCGAGCACGCCGATCGAGCCGACGGCCGTGCGGGTCGCGAGCATCTCGACCTCGTCGTTGAAGACCTCCCCCTCGGGGGTGAGGACCTCGACCTGGAACTTGGACTTGGCCACGCGCTAGGCCTCGTTCGCCGCCTCGACGACCTCGTCGATCGTGCCCTTCAGCAGGAAGTGCGACTCGGGGATGTCGTCGTGCTTGCCCTCCAGGATCTCCTGGAAGCCGCGGATCGTCTCGGCGATCGGCACGTACACGCCCGGCGTGCCCGTGAACGCCTCCGCGACGTGGAACGGCTGCGACAGGAAGCGCTCGATGCGGCGGGCGCGACCGACGATCAGCTTGTCCTCGTCGGAGAGCTCGTCGATGCCGAGGATCGCGATGATGTCCTGCAGCTCCTTGTAGCGCTGCAGGATCTCCTTGACCCGGTTGGCGACCGTGAAGTGCTCCTCGCCGAGGATGTCGGCCTTGAGGATCGTCGAGGTCGAGTCGAGCGGGTCGACGGCCGGGTAGATGCCCTTCTCCGCGATGCTCCGCGACAGCGTCGTCGTCGCGTTGAGGTGGGCGAACACCGACGCCGGGGCCGGGTCGGTGAGGTCGTCGGCCGGCACGTAGATCGCCTGGATCGAGGTGACCGAGCCCTTGCGGGTCGACGTGATCCGCTCCTGGAGCTGGCCCATCTCGGTCTCGAGCGTCGGCTGGTAGCCCACCTGCGAGGGCATGCGGCCCAGCAGCGCGGACACCTCGGAGCCGGCCTGCACGAACCGGAAGATGTTGTCGATGAACAGCAGCACGTCCTGGCCCTCGATGTCGCGGAAGTACTCCGCCATCGTCAGGCCCGACAGCGCCACGCGCATGCGCGCGCCCGGGGGCTCGTTCATCTGGCCGAAGACGAGCATCGTCTTGTCGATGACGCCCGACTCGGTCATCTCCTGCCACAGGTCGTTGCCCTCGCGCGAGCGCTCGCCCACGCCGCAGAACGCCGACAGACCGCCGTGCTCGGCCGCCAGGTTGTGGATCAGCTCCTGGATGAGCACGGTCTTGCCGACGCCGGCGCCGCCGAACAGGCCGACCTTGCCGCCCTTGGCGTACGGCGCGAGCAGGTCGACGACCTTGATGCCCGTCTCGAACATCTCGGTCGTCGGGGTGAGGTCCTCGACCGTCGGGGCGGGACGGTGGATCGGCCAGCGCTCCTCGGCCTGGATCGGCTCGCCGAGGTCGATCGGGTCGCCGAGCAGGTTGAAGATGCGGCCGAGCGTCGCGCGCCCGACCGGCACCGTGATCGGCTCGCCGGTGTCGATGACCTCGGTGCCGCGCGACAGGCCGTCGGTGGTGTCCATCGCCACCGCGCGGACGCGGTCGTCGCCGAGGTGCTGCTGCACCTCGCAGACCAGCACCTCCTCCTCGGAGCCGGCGGAGATGCCCTCGGCCTCCTCGGAGCGGTTGGCGTCGCTGCGCTTGATGTGCAGCGCGGTGTTGATCTCGGGCAGCTCGTCGGGGAAGACGGCCTCGATGACGACGCCCTGGATCTCCTCGATCCGCCCGACGTTCTGCTTGACCTGAGTCTCAGTAGCCAAAGTAAATCTCCTCTTTCGTCCTCCGTCCTCGCAAGCTCGGACCTCGGACGACGTCACTCATGAAATCGATTCGGCGCCGGCGACCACTTCCATGATCTCCTGCGTGATGTCCGCCTGGCGGGCCCGGTTCATCTCCAGCGTCAGGTCGTCGATCAGCTCGCCGGCGTTCTCCGACGCGTTGCGCATCGCCGTCATGCGCGCGCCGTGCTCGGACGCGGTCGACTCCAGCAGCGCGCGGAAGATCGAGATCTCCACGTAGTCGGGCACCAGCCGCCGCAGGATCTCCTCCGGCTCGGGCTCGTACTCGACGAGCGAGCGGGCGTGCTCGCGCTCCTCGTCCTCGTCGCCCTCGGGCTCGGCCTCGAGGATCGTGGCCTGCTGCAGCGGCAGGAGCGTCTCGCGGCGCACCTCCTGGGTGAGCGCCGAGACGTAGCCGTTGTAGAACACCTCGACGAGGTCGACCTCGCCGTCCACGTAGGCGGCCATGAGGCCCTCGGCGATGTCGCGCGCGTCGGCGTAGGCGGGACGGTCGGTGAAACCGACCCACTCGCCGCGCGGATCGCGGTTGCGGAAGCGCAGCGTCGACACGCCGCGGCGCCCGGAGGCGAAGAACACGACCTTGCGGCCCTCCGCCTCGTGCTCCGCGGCGGCGCGCAGGCCGGCGCGGATGATCTGCGAGTTGAACGCGCCGGCCAGGCCGCGGTCGCCGGTCACGAGCATGATCCCGACCGTCTCGACCGACTCGTGCTCGTTGAGGATCGGCAGCGACGGCACGTTCTCGGCCGCCGCGGCCGCCTGGCGGGTCATGCGCCGGATCGCGCCCGCGTAGGGCCGCAGCGCGGCGATGCGCTGCTCGGCCCGGCGCAGGCGCGCCGCCGCGACCATCTGCATGGCGCGCGTGATCTTCTCGATGTTCTGGACCGAGGTGATCCGGTTCTTGACGTCGCGCTGGGAGGCCATCAGGCGACCGCGGCCTCCGGCTCGCGCTCGTCGCCGGACGCGGACTCGCGGTGCGTGACGCGCTCGGAGTCGGCGGCCTCGACCGGCTGGCCGTCCTCGTCGAGGTCGTAGCCGAAGTCGTCGGCGAACTCGGCGACGGCCTTCTTGACGGCCTCCTGGGTCTCGTCGGACCAGTCGCCGCCGGCGATCGTCTCCAGCAGGCTCGCGTTCTCGGCCCGCATCCGCGCGGTCAGCGCGTTCAGGAACTCGGGGACGCGCTCGACCAGGATGCGGTCCACGTAGCCGTTGGCGGCCGCATAGATCTGCACCACCTGGTCCTCGACCGGCAGCGGCGAGCGCTCGGCCTGGTTCAGCGTCGCGACGAGGCGGTCGCCGCGGGCCAGCGTCTGCTGCGTCGAGGCGTCCAGGTCGGAGCCGAACTGGGCGAACGCCTCCAGGTCGCGGTACTGCGACAGGTCGATCTTCAGGCGGCCGGCGATCTTGCGCATCGGCGTGACCTGCGCGCTGCCGCCCACGCGCGACACCGAGATGCCGACGTTGATGGCCGGGCGCACGCCCGAGTAGAAGAGCTTCGGCTCGAGGAAGATCTGGCCGTCGGTGATCGAGATGACGTTCGTCGGGATGTAGGCCGACACGTCGCCGGCCTGCGTCTCGATGATCGGCAGCGCGGTCAGCGAGCCGGCGCCCAGGTCGTCGTTGAGCTTGACGGCGCGCTCCAGCAGGCGGCTGTGCAGGTAGAACACGTCGCCCGGGTAGGCCTCGCGGCCCGGCGGGCGGCGCAGGAGCAGCGACATCTGCCGGTAGGCGTACGCGTGCTTGGTGAGGTCGTCGTAGACCGCCAGCGCATGGCCGCCCTTGTAGAGGAAGTACTCGGCCATCGCGCAGCCCGCGTAGGGCGCCATGAACTTGATCGGCGCGGCCTCGTCGGCGCCGGCGGCGACGATGATCGTGTTCTCCAGCGCGCCCGCCTCGGCGAGGGTCTCGGCGATCGCCACGACCGTCGCCAGGCGCTGGCCGATGGCGACGTACACGGAGACGACGCCGGTGTCCTTGTTGTTGATGATCGTGTCGACCGCGATCGCCGTCTTGCCGGTCTGGCGGTCGCCGATGATCAGCTCGCGCTGACCACGGCCGATCGGGATCATCGAGTCGATGGCCTTCAGGCCGGTCTGCAGCGGCTCGTGGACCGACTTGCGCTGCACGACGCCCGGCGCCTTGAACTCGGCGGGACGCGTCTCGGTCGTCTCGATCGCGCCCTTGCCGTCGAGCGGGTTGCCGAGCGGGTCGACGATGCGGCCCAGCAGGGCCTCGCCGACGGGGATCTCGAGCAGACGCCCCGTGCGCTTGACCGTGTCGCCCTCGACGATCTTGTCCCAGGGCCCGAACAGCACGACGCCGACGTTGTCGGACTCGAGGTTCAGCGCCAGGCCGGTGACGTCGTGGGGGAGCTCGAGCATCTCGAAGCTCATGCAGTTCTCGAGGCCGTGCACGCGGGCGATGCCGTCCGCGACCGAGAGGACCGTGCCGACCTCGGTGAGCTCGGCCTGGCCGGCGTCGAGGCCCTCGATGCGGCTCTTGAGGATGGAGGTGATCTCGTCGGGCTTGATCTGCACTGGGGTGTCAGCTCCTGGCGACTTGCTTTCTGAGTGACTCGAGGCGGTTGCGGATGGAGGCGTCGAGGATCGAGTTGCCCACCCGCAGGACGATGCCGCCGAGGATGTCCGGGTTGACGGAGGCGGTGACGTCGACCTTGCGACCGGTCCGCTCTCCGATGGTACGTCCGAGGTCTGCCACGGTCTGCTCGTCGAGCGGGATCGCGCTCGTGAGCTGGACCGGCAGCATCTGGTTCTCCTTGCGCCACAGCGCGTCGAGCTCGCGCCGGATCCGGAAGATCGCCGGCATCCGGTGCTTCTCGACGAGCAGCTCGAGGAAGTTCATGACGGCGTCGGCGGCGCCGTCGATGGCCTTGTGCAGCCCGTCCTTCTTCTCCTCGGTCGAGAAGTACGGCGAGAAGAAGAACGTCTGCAGCGCGCGCTCGGACTCGAGCGCGTCGGCGAACTGCCCGATCTGCTCGCGCACCTCGTCGAGGTCGCCGCGCTCCTTGGCGACCTCGAACAGCGCACGCGCGTAGACGGTGGCGATCTCCTCCACTTACGAGCCCTCTCGCGTGAGGCTCGAGAAGTCCAGCTCGGCGAGGGCCTCGTCGACCAGGCGGCGCTGGTCCTCGGGCGTCAGCGCCTTGCGCGTGACCTTCTCGGTGGCGAGCACGGTGAGGTCGGCGACCTCCGCGCGGATCTCCTGGATCGCGCGGCGCGTCTCGGCCTCGACGTCGCGGCGCGTCTGCTCCATGAGCTCCTCGCGCTGCTTGCGGGCCGCCTCGAGCGACTCGCGCTCGTTGACCTCGGCCGCCTTGCGGGCGCGGGCGATGATCTCCTCGGCCTGCACGCGCGCCTCCTTCAGGCGCTCGCGGTACTCGGCCAGGAGCTCCTCGGCCTCCGCCTTCGTGCGCTCGGACGCGTCGATCGCGTCCTCGATCGCCTTCTGGCGCTTGTCGAGCGCCTCGCCGATGCGCGGAAACGCGAGCTTCCAGAGGACGAACAGGGTCACGCCGAACGCCAGCAGCGTCCAGATCATGATCCCGACGTTCGGGGTGACGAGGAAGTTGCCCCCGCCCTCCTCCTCGGTGGCGGCGAAGACGGTGATGACCGCGTTCATCGCGCTACGCCGACAGGAAGAACGCGATCAGGCCGAAGATGAACGCGTAGAAGACGATCGCCTCGGTCAGGGCGAAGCCCAGCCACTGGATCGACGTGATCTCGTTGCGCATCTCGGGCTGGCGGGTGACCGACTCGATGACCTTGCCGAAGATGTAGCCGACGCCGACGCCCGGGCCGACGGTGCCGAGACCGGCACCCACGCCGAGCGCGATGGCGCGCAGGCCCTTGGCGGTCGCTTCGTCAGCCGCCTGGGCGAGGATGCCGATGCTGTCCAGGTCCACGGTACTCGTAGCTCCTTTGTGTGTCTCTAGTGCTCCTCGGCGACGGCGCCGCCGAGGTAGATCGCGGTGAGGGTTGCGAAGATGAACGCCTGCAGGGTGGCCACCAGGCCGACCTCGAACAGGAAGAAGGCGATCGCCATCGGGACGGTGATGACGCCGAGCGCGGCGATGCCGAGCAGGACGACCAGGCCGCCGGCCATGAAGAGGATCAGCAGGTGGCCGGCCAGGATGTTGGCGAAGAGTCGGACGCTCAGCGAGATGATCCGCACGAAGTGCGAGATGACCTCGATCATGAAGATCGGGCCGGTGGCCGGGCCGGTGACGCCGGCGGGGACCCAGCTCTTCAGGTAGCCGACCACGCCCTTGGCCCGGATGCCCTCGACGTGGTAGGCGAACCACACCATCAGCGTCAGGGTCAGCGGCACCGAGATGTTCGCCGTCGCCGCATACAGCGCGAACGACGGGATCTCCACGCCGAACAGGTCGAACTTGGCGTGCGTGTTCGTCGGCAGCGGGATGTAGCCGATCATGTTCGAGAACCAGATGAACAGGAACAGCGCGCCGACGAACGGGAACCACTTGCGCGCCATGCGGGCGTCCATGTTGCCGCCCGCGATGTTGTTGCGCATGAGCTGGTAGGACGCCTCGACCGCCACCTGCACGCGGTTGGGCCGCTTCTGCATCCGGTTGGCGATGAACAGCATCGTCCAGATCGTGAGCGCCGCGGCCAGCAGCAGGTACAGCACGGCCTTGTTGAACGACAGGTTCAGCGCCCCGATGTGGATCGGGATCCAGTCGTCGAGCTTGAACTCGTCCTGGGGCCGGTAGGCCGTGTTCTGCCCCTCCGACCCGAAGGCGACCCCCAGGACGATGAGGAGCGCCATCGGGGCGAGGACGCCGATGGCGATGATTCCGCGTTTGCTCACGTAGACGGTTGTTCGGTGTCGAAGGGACGGAGGATGAAGGAGGCCGAGAACTGCGCGGTGAAGACCGCGAGGAACAGCACTCCGGCGGCGAGACCCGACGCGTCGTCGACGATGAGGCCGACGGCGAGGATGCTAAGGGCAACGAGCCAGCCGCGCCCGATCATCGAGCCGGTCATGATCCCGGCGACCTTGCGGATGTCGTCGGTCTCGCGCGCCTTGCGGGTCGCGTAGGACGCGATCGCCTTCTGCGCGAGCCACGCGAACGTGGCGGCGCCCCAGCCGGCGATCGGCCAGTCGGCCACCAGGAACACGGGCAGCGCGATCGCGAGCAGCGCGAGGTCCAGGTGGCGGAGGAAGAAGAGCGGATCAGACATCGCGAAAGCGGCTAATGACCACCGCGAGACCGGCGCCGAACCCGACGAAGAGGCCCACGATCGTCAGGGCGGCAGTCGCGTCGAACAGCGACCCGATCCCGGCGCCGACGGCGGCGCAGAGGATGATCGTGGCCAGCAACAGGCTTCCGGCGACGACAGGGCTGCTGCCGCGGCGCGGGCGGCTGGACGGGCTCATCGTCGTGGGGCGCGGTGGAATCGAAATCTGGCATGGCTGAGGGGCGCGCAGGACGCCGGGCGTGGGACGATAGGGACCCGAGGCCGTCCGTGCGCTGCGGGTACGGCGGCAGGATGCGGAGCATAGCGGGTCCGGCGGACTTTGTGACAACTTTGTGACAGTTCGCCCTAAGGGAACCTGATGTGCTCAAAGGCGATGGCGCCGTCGGCGACCACCGCCGCGCCCATCGTGTGGACCGGCTGGCGGCGGCGGTCGGTCGGGGATCCAGGGTTGAAGATCTGGAATGCCCCGTCGGCGCTGCGCTCGTGCAGCGGGATGTGGGAGTGCCCGAAGACCACGGCGGCGCAGTCCGGGAACGCGGCGCGCAGCCGCTCCAGCCGGCCGGTCGCGGGCCCGGCGTCGTGGAGCATCCCGATGCGCAGGGCGCCCTCGAGCTCGACGACCCGGCGCTGCGGCAGGCGCAGCCGCAGCTCGGGCTCGTCGACGTTGCCGCAGACCGCCGCGACCGGCGGGCCGAGCGCGGCGATCTCGTCGAGGACGGCGGCGCTGGCCACGTCGCCGCCGTGGAGGATCAGGTCGGCGGCGCGCAGGCGTTGCACGCACGCATCGGGCAGCCGCCGGGCGCCGCGCGGCAGGTGCGTGTCGCTGATGATCGCGATGCGCACGGCCGCGCCCCCCGGGCGTCAGGTCCCCTCGGTGATCACGGTGTCCTCGTGCGAGTACATCGGCGCGCAGCAGCACAGGAGGACGAGCGGCTCGTCGCCGTCGTTGAACAGCTTGTGCCGGGCGCCGGGCGGGATCACGACGCAGTGGCCGGGACGGACCTCCTGCTCCTCGTCCTCGACGCGCATCCGCCCGTGGCCGGAGACGAAGTAGTACAGCTCCTCGGCGACCACGTGGTAGTGCTCGTCGGTGCTGCCGCCGGGCGGGACCGTGGCCTCGGCGAGCGACTGGTTGACGGACGGGAGGGACACGGCGCCCGCGACCTCGCGGATCGAGGACCCGTCCTTGGTGACGAACGACTCGGCGTCGTCGATGTGCGCGACGTGCATGGGGGCGAAGCGTAGGCCCCGCCCCCATGCGCCGTCACGTGATCCGCTCAGGCGATCGCCCGGCGCGCCGTCTCGCGGTCGACGCGGCGGGCGGCGAGCGCCAGCAGGAGCGCGACGGTGCGCCGCGAGCCCGACGCCGGCCGCTCCGGCGGCGACGGCGGGTGGCGCGTGCGCAGCTCCCGTAGGTGCGTGCGGCCCGGCGGCGGCGCCGCGGCGGACCTATGGCGGATGTTCTCGTAGTCCAACAGCGTGGTGAGCACGGCTGGTCTCCCCGTGGTCGTGGATGGGTGGTGGCGGTGTCGGCCGCCGCCCGTGAGACGGACGGGTCGCCACGAACGTGACGATCGGACTCGCGGGCGGCGCCCGCGGTCCGAGAGACGAGGCTCAGGACGCGAGCGCGCGGGCGGCGACGGCGCCTCGCAGCGCCACCATCCGGTCGGCGACCGGACGGCGCACGGCGATGCACTGGGATGTCGTCGCGAAGCGGCTCATGCGTCTGCTCCTCCCACTCGGGAGTTGCGCGAACGTATCAGTCCGAGCGGGGGATTTCCAGGGCGTCGAACTCGCCGGTCTCGAGCTGCTCGGCGACCTCCTCGTCGGTCGCGTCGGGCCGGCGGCGGCGCAGCAGGCGGCGGAACTTGAGGATCTCCAGGACGTACACGAGGTAGACCGAGGCGGCCAGCGCGACGAGGCCGAGCGCGATCATCAGCACCGACCAGCCGAGGCGGAAGTTGCCGCGGTCGTCGGTGTAGGGAACGAAGCGCAGCGCGAGCGCGAGCCCGGCCTGGATCAGCGTCCACGCGTACAGGTAGAGCACGGCGCGGCGCTGGCTGAAGCCGATGTTGGCCAGGCGGTGGTGGAGGTGCCAGCGATCGGCCGAGTAGACGGGCCGGCGGTACTTCATCCGCTTGAGCACCACGAACGTGGTGTCCAGGAACGGGACGGTCAGCACGAGCAGCGGGAAGATCAGCGCGAGGATCGCGTTCGTCTTCAGCGACCCCTGCACGGCGACGCAGCCGAGCAGCAGGCCGAGCAGCAGCGCGCCCGCGTCGCCCATGAAGACCGACGCCGGGTGGAAGTTCCAGAACAGGAAGCCGAGCGCCGCGCCGCCGACGATCGCGGCGAGCACGCCCGCGCTGTCGCGGCCGAGGTCGAACGCGATGATCGCGAACGTCACGCCGGCGATCGCGCACACGCCGGCGGCGAGGCCGTCGATGCCGTCCGAGAAGTTCACGACGTTCATCACCGCCACCAGGCCCAGCACGGTCAGCGGCGCGCCGAGCCCGCCGAAGTCGATCGGGCCGACGAACGGGATCGTCACGTTCTCGACCGTCACGCCCGATGCGACCGGGATGACCGCGGCCGCGATCTGCCCGACGAGCTTCACCGCGGGCGGCAGGTCGAAGCGGTCGTCGAGCGCGCCGACGAGCGTGATCAGCGCCGCGCCCGCGAGGATGCCGCGCAGCTGCTCGTCCCAGCGCAGGAACAGCGCACAGCCGAACAGGACGCCGGCGAGGATCGCCAGCCCGCCGAGCAGCGGGGTCGGCCGCTCCGACAGCCCCCGCTCGCGCGGGCGATCGACCGCGCCGACGGCCCGCGCGAAGCGCGCGGTCAGCGGCGTGAGCGCGGCCGCCGCGGCGCCGGCCGCGACGAACCCGAGCACGGCGTCGAGGGCATCCATGTCGGCCCGCAGCATCGCAGGCCGGTCGGAGCGCCCGGCCGGCGCTCAGACGGCGGCGGGACTGCTCAGGTGCTCGTAGAGCGGGTAGCGCTCGGCGATCGCGGCGACGCGCTCGGCCAGCTCGTCGCGGCGGTCGGCGAACGCCGGCGTGAGCGCGGCCGCCATCACGTCGCCGATCTCGACGAAGTCGTCGTGCTGCAGCCCGCGGGTGGCCAGCGCCGGGGTGCCGACGCGCAGGCCGCTCGTCACCATCGGCGGGCGCGGGTCGAACGGCACCGCGTTGCGGTTGACGGTGATCCCGATGTCGTGCAGGCGGTCCTCGGCCTGCTGGCCGTCGAGCTCGGACTCGCGCAGGTCGACGAGCGCGAGGTGCACGTCGGTGCCGCCGGTGAGGACGTTGACGCCGTGGCCGGCGTTCAGGAGCGCGGCGGCGACCGCCTTGGCGCCGTCGAGCGTGCGCTGCTGGCGCTCCTTGAACTGGTCGGAGGCGGCGATCTTCAGCGCGACCGCCTTGGCCGCGATCGCGTGCTGCAGCGGGCCGCCCTGCTGGCCGGGGAACACCGCCGAGTCGATCTTCTTGGCGTACTCCGCGCGGCACAGGATCATCCCCGAGCGCGGGCCGCCGAGCGTCTTGTGGATCGTCGTGCCGACGACGTCGGCGTACGGGACCGGGTTGGGGTGCAGCCCGGCGGCGACGAGCCCGGCGAAGTGGGCCATGTCGACGAACAGGAGCGCCCCGACCTCGTCGGCGATCTCGCGGAACCGCGCGAAGTCGAGCTGGCGCGGGTAGGCCGACCAGCCGGCGACGATCATCTTCGGGCGCCGCTCGCGCGCGAGCGCGGCGACCGCGTCCATGTCGATGAGCCCGGTCTCGCGGTCGGTCTCGTAGGCGGCGATGTCGTAGAGGCGCCCGGACACGTTGATCCGCATGCCGTGGGTCAGGTGGCCGCCGTGCGCGAGCGACAGGCCGAGGATCGTGTCGCCGGGCTGCAGGAACGCGTGGTAGACGGCGGTGTTGGCCTGCGCGCCCGCGTGCGGCTGGACGTTGGCGTGCTCGGCGCCGAACAGCGCCTTGGCGCGGTCGATCGCGAGCTGCTCGGCGATGTCGACGAACTCGCAGCCGCCGTAGTAGCGCTTGCCCGGGTAGCCCTCGGAGTACTTGTTGGTGAGCACGCTGCCCTGGCAGTCGAGCACCGCCTGCGGCACGAAGTTCTCGGAGGCGATCATCTCCAGCGTGCTCTGCTGGCGATGCAGCTCCTTGGCGAGGACGTCGGCGATCTCGGGATCGACGTCCGCGAGAGGCCGGTTGAAGTAGTCGGCGGGCAGGTCGGAGCTCACGCGCTCACGGTATCAGCGGGGTCCGCCGTCACCGCCGCCGCCTAGAGGCCGGCGAGGGCGCCCGCGATCGCCGCCTCGGACTCCATCCCCTGGCGGACGATCGACCACTCGCCGCCGCCGGCGAACGCGCGCAGGTCGACGACCGTCGAGGGCGTGCCGGGCAGCTCGCCGGCGTCGAGGACGAGGTCGACGTGCGCGCGCAGCGTCTCGTCGACGTCGGCGACGCGCCGCGCCTCGGGCTGGCCGGAGAGGTTGGCGCTCGTCTGCAGGATCGGCCAGCGCATCGCGCGCAGCGCCGCGGCCGGCGGTGGGAGCGCGGGGACGCGCAGCCCGAGCGTGTCGGGGTCGTCGCCGCACGCGAGCGGGTAGCGGCGGCGCGGGTTGGGCAGCAGCAGCGTCACGCCGCCGGGCAGCAGCGCCTCCATCGCCGAGCGGGCGCGCTCGGGCAGCTCCTCGAGGATGTGGAGGGCGAGGTCCAGCGAGAACAGCATCACCGCGGACGGCTGGCCCAGCGGGCGGTTCTTCAGCGCGTAGAGGCGCTCGATCGCGTCCTCGGTGTCGACGTCGCAGGCCAGCCCGTAGACGGTGTCGGCCGGGAACAGCGCGATGCCGCCCACCGCCATGCAGCGCTCGAAGGTGGCGGCGTCGTCGGCGGTCAGCATCCGATGCTCACCCGGTCGCGCCCGGCGAGGTCGCGCTCGGTGCGCACGGACGGCCACCCGGCCAGCGACAGCAGCATGCGCACGGCCGGGCCCTGGTCGGCGCCGTGCTCCAGCGCGATCCACGGGACGCGGGCGGTGGCCGCCTGGTCGACGACGCGGCGGATCACGTCGAGCCCGTCCTCGCCGGCGAACAGCGCGCCGGGCGGCTCGTGGCGGGCGATCTCGGGGGCCAGCGCGGCGCCGGTCTCGACGTACGGGAGGTTGGCGACGACCGCGTCCCACTCGCCGTCGGGCAGGCCGTCGGCCTGCAGCCAGCGCACGCGCGCGCCGAGCCGCTCGCCGTTGGCGCGGGCGACGTCGAGCGCGTCGGCGGACACGTCGGAGCCGGTGATGTCGAGGTCGGAGCGCTCGTCGGCGAGCGCGAGCGCGACCGCGCCGCTGCCGGTGCCGACGTCGACGACGCGCGCGCCGGGACGCACCCCGGCCGCGGCGACCTCGACGAGCAGCTCGGTCTCGGGCCGCGGCACGAGGACCCGCCCGTCGACGGCCAGCTCGATGCCGCGGAAGCCCTTGCGGCCGAGCAGGTAGGCGACGGGCTCGCGGCCCATCGCGCGCCGTCGGACCAGCTCCTGGAAGCGGCGGACGGCCGGACCGCGGACGGCGAGGTCGCGGTCGAGGTACAGGCGGGCGCGGTCGACGCCGAGCGCGTCGGCGAGCAGCAGCTCGGCGTCGAGGCGGGGCGTGTCGACGCCGGCCGCGGTCAGCGCGACCAAGGCGGAGTCGAGCGCGTCCCGGACGGCGGTCAACCGCTGGCTGCCTGCGTCTCGAGCGCGCGCCGCTTCTCGTCGGCCTGCAGCGCGGCGGTGAAGTCGTCCAGCTCGCCCTCGAGGACTTGCTCGAGGTTGTGCTGGGTGAGCTTGATGCGGTGGTCGGTGACGCGGCGCTCGCCGTAGTTGTACGTGCGGATCTTCTCGGCGCGCTCGCCGGTGCCGACCTGGGAGCGGCGGTCGGCCGACAGCTCGGCCTGCTGCTCGGCGAGCGCCTGCTCGTACAGGCGCGCGCGCAGGACGCGCATCGCCTTCTCGCGGTTCTGGAGCTGGCTCTTCTCGTCCTGCATCGACACCACGATCCCGGACGGCTTGTGGGTGATGCGCACGGCCGAGTCGGTCGTGTTCACCGACTGGCCGCCGGGGCCGCTGGAGCGGTAGACGTCGATCTGCAGGTCGTTGGGGTCGACCTGGACGTCGACGTCCTCGGCCTCGGGCAGCACGGCGACCGTGGCGGTCGAGGTGTGGATGCGGCCCTGCGACTCGGTGACGGGGACGCGCTGGACGCGGTGCGTCCCGCCCTCGAACTTGAAGACGGAGTAGGCGCCGTCGCCCTTGATCTCGAACGTGTACTCGCCGTCGCGGGCGTCCAGCGTCTCGACCTTGAACCCGAGCCGCTCGGCGTAGCGCTGCAGCATGCGCGTGACGTCGCCGGCCCACAGGCCGGCCTCCTCGCCGCCGGCGCCCGCGCGGACCTCGACGATCACGTTCTTGTCGTCGTTGGGGTCGCGCTCGACCATCGCGAGGCGGATCTCCTCCTCGAGCTCCTCGATGCGCGCCTCGGCGGTGGCGAGCATCTCGCGCACCTCGGGGTCCTCGCCCTCCTCGAGCAGCTCGCGCGCGCCGGCGGCGTCGTCGACGGCGCGCCGCCACTGGGCGGCGAGCTCGGCGGCCGGCTGCAGGCGCCGGTACTCGCGCCCGACCTCGGCGTAGCGCTGGCGGTCACCGATCACCTCGGGATCGACGACCTGGCGCTCCAGCTCGGCGAAGCGCGCCTCGATCTGCTCGACGAGCGACTCGATCACCCGATCGATGGTACGAGCGCGCCCGTCAGGCCGCGGTCAGCGTCGCGCTGCGCGCCTCCCGCGGACGTGTGGCACATGGCAGCCGGTATGCGGACGCCAGGTGCCACACGTCGGCTCGGGGAAGGGAGGGCGACCGCCGTGGCGCTCGGCGGGTCAGCGGGCGGTCCAGCCCAGGTCCATCGTCACCGGGGTGCCGGTGAACGCGCGGCCGAGCGGTCCCGCGAGCATCGCGACGACGTCGGCGACCTCGGCGGGCTCCAGGAGGCGCTTGATCGCGTGCGGGTGGAGGATGACCTCCTCGAGGACGCGGTCCTCGGGGAGGCCGTGGGCGCGCGCCTGGTCGCCGATCTGGCGCTCCATCAGCGGGGTGCGCACGAAGCCGGGGCAGACGGCGGTCGCGGCGATGCCGTCGTCGGCGCCCTCGAGCGCCAGCGTCTTCACGAGGCCGAGCACGCCGTGCTTGGCCGCGACGTAGCCGGCCTTGTAGGGCGAGGCGACCAGCCCGTGGGCGGAGGCGATCGCGATGAAGCGGCCCTCGCCGGAGGCGGCCAGCGCCGGCCACGCGTGCTTGGCCAGCACGAACGGGCTCGTCAGCAGCAGCGCGATCAGCGCGTCCCAGCGGTCCTGGGGGAACTCGGCGATCGGGGCGACGTGCTGGAAGCCGGCGTTGGGGACGACGACGTCGAGGCGCCCGAAGCGCTCCAGCGCCGCGTCGACCGCGGCGCGGTTGCCCTCGGGCGTCGTCAGGTCGGCGGCGAACGGCACGCCCGGCCCGTCCGCGTCGGGCCGCACGTCCACGGCGAGCACGTCGAGCCCGTCGGCCAGCAGCCGCTCAGCGATCGCGCGGCCGATCCCGCCCGCCGCGCCCGTCACCAGCGCCGCGCGGGTCACGCCGCCTCCCCCAGGTAGCTGGCCTCGAGCACGTCGCGCCGCTGCGCCACCTCCGCGGCGGAGCCCGACAGCGCGAGCTCCCCGCGACGCAGCACGAACGCGCGGTCGGCGACGCCCAGGGCCAGCGGGACGTGCTGCTCCACGATCAGCACCGCGGTGCCGCGCTCGTCGGCCAGGCGGCGGAGCGCGGCGAGGATGTCGGCGGCGATCCGCGGCGCCAGGCCGAGGCTCAGCTCGTCGACCATCAGCACCCGCGGGCGGCGCACGAGCACGCGCGCGAGCGCGAGCATCTGCTGCTCGCCGCCCGACAGCAGCCCGGCGCGGCGGCCGGCGAGCGGCTCCAGCGCCGGGAACAGCGCCCACGCGTCGGCCAGGCGGCGGGCCCGGTCGCGGCGCGGCCCCATCCGCAGGTGCTCGCGCACCGTGAGGCCGCCGAACACGCCGCGGTCGTCGGGGACGAGCGCGAGGCCCAGCCGCGCCGCCCGGTCGGCGCGCAGCCCGCCGACCGCGCGGCCGTCGAGCGCAACGCCGCCGCCCAGCGGCCGCAGCAGCCCGGCCGCGGTCGCCAGCGTCGTCGTCTTGCCCGCGCCGTTGGCGCCCAGCAGCGCGGCCACCTCGCCCTCGCCGACGCTGAGGCTCAGCCCGCGCACGACCGGCACGCCGCCGTGGCCGGCGTCCAGCTCCTGCAGCTCCAGCACCGCGCTCATCCCGCCAAGCCTCCCACGGCGGCGGCCGGCTCGACGCCCAGGTACGCGGTGACGACCGCGGGGTCGGCCCGCACCTCGGCCGCCGGCCCGGACGCGATCGTCCGCCCGACGTCGAGCACGTGGACGGTCTCGCACACGTCGAAGACCAGGCGCGTGTCGTGGTCGACGAGCAGGATCGTCAGGCCCCGGCCGGCCAGCGCCCGGATGCGCTCGCCCAGCGCCCGGCTCTCGCCCGCGTCCAGCCCGGCCGCCGGCTCGTCGAGCAGCAGCACCCGCGGCGCCGTCGCCAGCGCCCGCGCCACGCCCGCCAGCTTGCGCTGCCCGAGCGACAGCGAGCCGGGGTCGCGCTCGCCCGCGCCCTCCAGCCCGACGAGCGCGAGCAGCGGCTCCACGTCGCCGGCGCCGGCGCCGGCCGCCATCAGGCTGTCGGCCAGCGACAGGTCGGCGAACGGCTCGGCCGCCTGCCACGTGCGCGCCAGGCCCAGCCGCGCGCGCCGGTGCGGGGACAGCCCGTCGAGCGGCTCCCCGTCGAGCGTCACCCGCCCGCTGCACGCCACGAACCCGGTGACCGCGTCGATCAGCGAGGTCTTGCCCGCGCCGTTGGGCCCGATCAGCCCGGCGATCGCGCCCGCCCGCACGCGCAGGCTCACGTCCTCCACCGCCCGCGTCCCGCCGTAGCGGACCGAGACGCCCTCGACGGACAGCTCAGCGGGCCGGCCCAGCCGCGCCCGCCCCGTCGCGGCGGCCGTCGGCGACGCCGGCGGCGCGGGTGCCGGCGGGCGCACCCGCTCCCACCACGCCCGCACCGTGCCCGCGATCCCCACCGGGCTGGCCAGCGTCACCGCGATCAGGCTCAGCCCGCTGAACAGCAGGTACCAGCGGCCGAGGTCGAACAGCCGGTCCAGCGCGATGTAGGCGATCCCCAGCGGCGCGAGCGCGCCCGCGACCAGCGCGCCCGTCAGGCTCGTGATGCCGCCCAGCGCGGCGAACACCAGCCACGACAGGCCCGACAGCACGCCGAAGGACTCCGCCGAGAGCTGCCCGCGGCTGTATCCGATGAGCGCGCCGCCCAGGCCGGCCAGGAACGACGACAGCGCGAACGCCTGCAGCTTGGTCAGCGGCACGTCGATGCCGATCGACGCGGCCGCCCGCTCGTTGGACCGCACCGTCAGGAACCGCCGCCCGGCGCCTCCGCGCAGCAGCGCTCCGACCCCCGCGAACGCCCCCACCAGCACCGCCAGCGCCAGCAGCGCGAACGGCAGCCGCACCAGCTCTCCGCCGCCGCGCACCGCGAGGTCGAGCCCCAGCAGCTCCGGCCCCGGGATCACGTTGCCCTCCAGCGGGGTCAGGCTCGGGTTGCCGAACACGAAGCGCTCGATCGCCACCGCCGCCGCGAGCGTCACGACCGCGAGCTGCGCGCCGCGGATCCGCACGGCCGGCAGCCCGACGAGCACGCCGAACGCGGCCGCGCAGCACGCCGCCAGCAGCGGCGCGACCGGGAACGGCACGCCCCACTCGCCCGCGAGCTTGGACAGCGCGAACCCGCCCACGCCCGCGAACGCCGCCTGCGCCAGCGAGATCTGCCCGACGAAGCCGGTCAGCAGGACGATCGACAGCATGATCGTCGCGAGGATCGTGCTCTGGATGAGCCCGAACCGCCAGCTCCCCTCGGTGAGCACCAGCGCGACGGTCCCGATCGCCGCGATCGACGCCGCCGGGACCAGCAGCCGCCGCGGGCGCACCGCCGCGGGCAGCCGGGCCGCGTCCAGCGCGCCGCGCGCCGGCAGCCGCCCGCCGAGCACGACCAGCGCGACGACGATGACCAGGAACGGCAGCGCGTCGGCCGCGCCGGTCACCGCCCACTCCGGGTACCAGTCCTGGGCCTGCAGGTACAGCAGCTCGGACTGCACCATCCCGAGCACCAGGCCGGCCGCGCACACCGCGCCGAACGACCGCAGCCGCCCCACGAGCGCGACCGCCAGCGCCGGCACCACCAGCAGCGTGAAGTTCATCGGGTTCAGGCCCGCGATCGGCGCCAGCAGCACCCCGAACAGCCCCGAGATCGCGCCCGACAGCGTCCACGCGATCGCGGCCAGCCGGTCGGGCGACAGGCCGCCCAGCAGCGCGCCGCGCTCGTTCTCGGCCGCCGCCCGCGTCGCGATGCCGGGCCCCGTGAAGCGGTGGTAGGCCCACAGCCCCGCGGCGACCGCGATCGCCACGGCCGCCAGCTCGAAGCGGTCCCACGGCACCGCCAGGTCGCCGATCGCGACGCTGCCGTCGGTGAGGAACGCCTCGACCGCCCGCTCCTGGCTGCCGAAGCGCAGCGTCGCCGCCGCCTGGAGCGTGAGCATCACCCCGACCGACGCGCTGACCGCCGCCAGCTCGGGCGCCCGGCGCAGCGGCCGGAACACGAGCGCGTAGGCGATCGCGCCCAGCGCCGCCGCGCACGCCACCCCGGCGAGCGCGGCGACGAGCACCGGCACGTCGTCGCCGACGTGGACGCGCAGCACCGGCAGCGCGAGGTCGCCGCTGCGGCACAGCTCGTCGAACACGTACGCCGCCCACATCGCGAACGCGCCCTGGGCGAAGTTCAGCACCCCGGTGCCGCGATGCAGCGCCACGAGGGCGCTGCCGAGGCCGGCGTAGGCCGCCCCGGCAGCGAGCCCCGTGAGCGCGAATGCCAGCGCCGCGCTCACGCCGGGTCCCTCCGCGGCCGCGAGAGGGAGCCCTGGCGAGCTCTCGCCCGGAACCCGAGCGTCCTACGCGAGGGGTTCGCGCTCAACCGACGAGATCCGCCGCGTCGACGAACCCGTCGGTGACCGGCACGCGAGCGTCACCCTCGACCCGGTAGACGAGGATGCCGGCGCCGCAGGCCGACGGCTGGCCCGGCCACTGCTCGCCGTCGCACGTCAGCTCCTGGCCCATGTAGCTGTCCAGACCGGCGGTCGCGCGCAGCGCCTCGGTCACCGACGCGGGCGTGATCTCGCCCTCGACGCTCCCGAGCACGGCGGCCAGGTCCATCGTCGACGAGAACGTGTCCTGGGCGAACCCGGCGACGTGGTCGGGCGCGCGCTGCTCCATCTGCGCGACGTACGTCTCGATCTGCTCGCGCTTGCCGGGCGGCGCCTGCTCGGCCGCCTCGGGCTCCCACAGGTCCGACGAGGTGAACACGCCGTCGGCCGAGGACGGGTCGGCGGAGATGAACGCCGAGCACGACCCGGCGAACAGGTCGCCCTGGTAGCCGAGCGTCGACGCGGCCTTGACCATCCCGATGCAGTCGGGGTCGGGCGCGGTCGTGAAGATCACGTCGGGCTTCTTGGCCATCGCGCTCGTGATCACCGACGAGAAGTTCGCGCTGCCCGTCTGGTAGTAGATCGGCGTCAGCTCGATGCCGAGCTCCTTCGCCGCCGGCCCGATCGCGCCGTCGACGAACGCGCGGATGAGCTTCTGGTCGGCGCCGACGTAGACCGCGGACGTCGCGTCGAGCTGGTCGCGCATCACCTGCAGCGGCGCCACGCCGTAGGCGGGCAGCGCCGCGCCGAAGAAGAACGCGTCCTCGCTGACCGACTGGGCGGTGCCGAACGCGGTGTGGCCGACGAGCGGGATGCCCGCCTCCTCGAGGATCGGCAGCGCCGCGTCGCTGGAGAAGTCGATGCCCTGCAGGACGACCGCGACCTCCTCCTCGGCGAAGCGGTTGGCGCAGTCGATCGAGCTCTCCGGCGTCCCGTCGGTGAGGCACTCGACGAGCTCCAGCGGGCGGCCGTCGACGCCGCCGAGCTCCTCGTTGAGGTACGCGCTCGCCGCGCGCGCCCCCGCGCCGAAGTCGGGGAAGGACGCGGCGCCCTTCTCCTGGTTGAGGAAGCCGACGCGGATCGGCTCGCCGCTCGCCGGCGCCGCCGCCTCGGTACTGCCCGTGTCGGTCGCGACCGCCGACGCCTGGGTGGCGGTGTCGGCGGCCTCGTCCTCGCCTCCGCAGGCGGCCAGGCCGCCGGCGCCGAGCGCCAGCGCCGCCGCCAGCGCGATCGTCCGTGTGCGCATCGTTCCTCCGTTCGTCATCCGAGCCAGCTCGCGATCTGCGCGCGGGCCGACGCGGCCCAGCCGAGCTGGAGGTGGTTGAGGGCCAGCGTCGCCGTGGCGGCGTGGTCTCCGATCCCGTCGCCCGCGGCGCAGCTCGCCACGAACACGGCGCCGTCGGACGGGCCGGTGTGCTCGTTGTGGAGCCCCGCCATCGTCGGCGCGTTGCCGCACAGCAGGTGGACGGGCAGGCTCGCGGGCGTGCCCGCGGCCAGCAGCGGCGCCACGAGCGAGTCGCGGTCGATCGCCCACTGGATGCCCCGGCCGTACGTGAAGAAGCCGGTGCCGCCGTAGTAGGTCGTGTACCAGTCCTGCTCGGCGACCGGCAGCGGGTACACGCCGTCCCAGCGGGCGAGCATCTGGCCGGCGCCCGGGAACGCGCTGCCCTCGTAGCTCAGCTCGGGGTGGACCCGCCAGAGCCCATAGCAGACCATCTCGGAGTGCGGGGCCGGCGCGTTCAGCGAGCCGCCGCACTCCGGGAAGATCGCGAAGTCGTGGCTCCAGCCGTGGCGGTAGCCCCAGTCGAAGCCCTTGTTGGGGTTGCCGACGAGGATCAGCTTGCGGATGTCGCCCGCGTACGCGGTCCCCCACGGCTTGCGCAGCGAGGAGGCGTACATGCGCGCGTTGAACGCGCCCTTGCTCCAGCCGACCACGTCGACCTTCGCCGCGCCGGTCTTGGCGCGGATGATCGTGATCGCGTCGTGGATCTGCTCGGCCCAGTGGTACCCGTCGCCGTTGCGGTGCGGGAAGCCGATCGCGAAGACCTTGTAGCCGAGGCCGTCGAGGTGCTGCATGAGGCCGGTGCTCGGGCAGGTGACCTGGCCGCAGCCGTACTGGCCGCTGGCGTTGGGGTTGGCCCACGCCTGGTCGGCGGTCTGGTTGGCGCCGTGGACGAGCAGGACGGGGGTCGGCTTGGACCCGGTCAGCGCGCCGGGCGCGTGGTAGAGCAGGAACCGCGACGCGTGCGGGCGCGGCGCGCCGAAGAACGTCGCGACCTGGCCGGCGTGGTCGCCGCGCCCGTCGGGCGGATACGTCTCGGCGGTGAAGCCGCTGCCCGTGTCGCGATAGCGCTCGACGCTGGCCCAGCCGTTGGCGATGCCCGACGTGAACGTCGCCTCCAGCGTCACCGACGCGGTCGCCTGGGCGCCCGCGGGCAGCGCGACGGCCAGCGCCGCGACGGCGGCCAGGACCCCGATGGCCCTCCTCATGCTCTCCTCCTCGACCTCGAACTTGAGAGGTGATTCATGTCTTATACTGCTGGCCGCAGGAACGGCTGTCAAGCTGGAGGAGAGGGCATGAACGAGGTCACGGAGCGCACGCTGGCGACGGAGCGCCTCGCCACCCACCTGTGGGAGGCGGGAACGGGCGAGCCCCTGCTGGCGATCCACGGCAACCTGTCCAACGGCGCCGTGTGGCGCGAGCAGCTCGCGCTCCTGCCGGCCGGCGTGCGCGGCCTGGCGCCGGACCTGCGCGGCTTCGGCGCCTCCGAGCGCGCGCCCGTCGACGCCACGCGCGGGGTGCGCGACTACGTCGACGACCTCGTCGCCCTCCTCGACGCGCTGGAGCTCGAGGCCGCGCACCTCGCCGGCCACTCGATGGGCGCCGCGGTCGCGCTGCAGCTCGCACTCGACCACCCCGGCCGCGTGCGCTCGATCGTCCTCGTCGCGCCGGTCTCGCCGTTCGGCTTCGGCGGCACCCGCGCCGACGGGAGCCCGTGCGTCCCCGACCACGCGGGCTCGGGCGGCGGGACCGCCAACCCCGAGCTGGTGCGGCGCATCGCCGAGGGCGACCGCGGCGACGAGAGTCCCCTGTCGCCGCGCAACGTCGTCCGCGGCCTGTTCTTCCCCACGCCCGCCGACGTGCGCGACGAGGAGCTGCTGCTCGAGGGCATGCTCGAGACCGCGGTCGGCGACGACTTCTACCCCGGCGACGTGGCGGGCTCCGACCACTGGCCGGCGGTCGCGCCCGGCACCCGCGGCGTGCTCAACGCGGTCTCGCCGCGCTGGCTGGACCTCGGCGCCTTCGCCGAGCACGGCCCGCGCGTGCCCGTCCTGTGGGTGCGCGGGGACCGCGACGCGATCGTCGCCGACGGCTCGGCCGTCGACCTCGGGCACCTCGGCGCGACCGGCGTCGTGCCCGGCTGGCCCGGCGCGGACGCGTTCCCGGCCCAGCCGATGGTCGCCCAGACGCGAGCGCTGCTGGAGCGCTTCGGCGCCGCCGGCGGGACGTGGCGGGAGGAGGTCCTCGACGGCACC
Organism: Capillimicrobium sp.; assembly: GCA_035565675.1. Classification (GTDB taxonomy): domain Bacteria; phylum Actinomycetota; class Thermoleophilia; order Solirubrobacterales; family Solirubrobacteraceae; genus Capillimicrobium. The sequence goes on from DATMSA010000039.1 coordinate 30,416, forward strand.
GGCCACTTCCCGTTCACCCAGCGCCCCGACGCGTTCGCGGCGCTGCTGCACGAGCACCTGCGGGTGGGGGCGCGCGCGTGACGGGCTGGCGCGTGGAGCCGGCGCCGCCGCCCAAGGCGGCCAGCGGGCGCGCCCTGTCGGGCCGCGGCGAGCGGACCCGCCGGCGCCTGCTGGAGGCGGCCGAGGAGGTGTTCGCCCAGCTCGGCTACCACGACGCCTCGATCGTGAAGATCACCGAGGCCGCCGGCGTCTCGCAGGGGACGTTCTACGTCTACTTCGAGGGCAAGCGCGAGATCTTCGACGAGCTGGTCGACGACCTGAACCGGCGCGTGCGCCACGCGATGTCGGAGGCCGCGGCCCAGGGCGGGACCCGGGCCGAGGCCGAGCGGCTGGGCTTCCGCGCGTTCTTCCGGTTCACGGCCGAGCACCCGGCGCTCTACCGCGTCATCCGCCAGGCCGAGTTCGTCTCGCCCGGGGCGATGCACCGCCACTACGAGCGCATCGCCGAGGGCTACGTGTCCGGGCTGCGCCGCGCGATCGAGGACGGGGAGATCGCCGAGCAGGACCCCGAGGTCGCGGCGTGGGCGCTGATGGGCATCGGCGAGCTGCTGGGCATGCGCTGGATCCTGTGGGGCGACCCCGACGACCCGGCCGCCCCGCCGGGCCAAGTGTCCGACGAGGCCTTCGAGGAGATGTTCGCGTTCATCCAGCGCGGGCTCGGCGCGCGCCCGCCGGCATGACGGCGGTCGCCGACAGCGCCGGCGTGCGGATCGCCTACGCGCGCCGCGGCGCGGGCCCGCCGGTGCTGATGCTGCACGGGCTCGGCTACGCGGCCGCGGGCTGGGGGCCGGCGGCCGACGCGCTGGCCGAGCGCTTCGAGCTGCTGCTCGTCGACAACCGCGGGATCGGCGCCAGCGACGCGCCCCCGGGCCCGTACACGGCCGCGCAGCTCGCCGCCGACGCGGTCGCCGTGCTGGACGACGCCGGCGTCGAGCGCGCCGACGTCGTCGGCATCAGCCTCGGCGGGATGGCCGCCCAGGAGCTGGCGATCAGCTGGCCGCAGCGCGTCGGGCGACTCGTGCTCGCCGCGACGACGCCCGGCGGGCCGCGCAGCCACCCGTGGCCGGACGCCACCGCCCGGCTGCTGGCGGGCGAGGCCAACGGCGACGTGCGCCGCCTGGTCGCCGACGCGCTCGGCCCCGGTACGCCCGAGGCGATCGTCGACCGCATCCTCGACGTGCGGGCGCGCACCGCCCAGCCGATCGAGGCGTGGCGCGCGCAGGCGGCCGCCTCCGCCGCGTTCGACGCCTACGACCGCCTCGGCGCGATCGCGGCGCCGACGCTCGTGATCCACGGCGACGCCGACACCGTCATCGACCACCGCAACGCGGCGCTGCTGGCGCGGCTGATCCCGGGCGCGCGGGCCGAGCTCGTGCCCGGCGGCGGGCACCTGCTGCCCTGGGACCACCCGGATCGCTTCGCCGCGATCGTCGCCGGCTTCCTGCAGCGATGACGGGCCCCGGCCCACACACCGTCGGGCGCTGGATCCGCGACCGGGCGCGCGCCACGCCCGACCGCGTCGCGATCCGCTTCGCCGGCGCCGACACCAGCTACGCAGAGCTGGACGCGCGCTCCGAGCGCCTCGCCGCCGGGCTGCTGCGCGCCGGCCTGCGCCGCGGCGACCGCGTCGCCACGCTCACCGCCAACCGGCCCGAGCACGTCGAGGCCCTGTTCGCGTGCGCGAAGGCGGGCCTCGCGCTCGTGCCGCTCAACTGGCGCCTGGCGCCCGACGAGCTCGCGTACGCGATCGCCGACGCGGAGCCCGCGATCGTGCTGGCCGAGGCCGGCCGCGCCGCGACGCTCGACGCGACCGGCGCGCGCGTGCACGGCATCGAGCGCGAGGCGCTCGACGCGCTGGCCGCGCCCCCGCCGGGCGCGCCCGCGCCCGTCGCCGACGACGACCCCCTGCTGATCGTCTACACCTCGGGAACGACCGGCCGGCCCAAGGGCGCGGTGCTCACCCACGCCAACTGCTTCTGGACGAACCTGGCGCTCGAGCGCACCGCGCCGATCGACGCCGGCGACGCCGTCCTGGCCGTCCTCCCCCAGTTCCACGTCGGCGGCTGGAACGTGCAGCCGCTGCTGGCGTGGTGGGTCGGCGCGACCGTCGTGCTCGAGCCCGCGTTCGACGCCGGCCGCGTGCTCGACCTGCTGGAGCGCGAGCGGATCGCCCACATGATGGGCGTCCCCGCCACGTACGCGATGCTGGCCGAGCACGAGCGCTTCGCCACCGCCGACCTGTCGCACCTGCGACGCGCGATCGTCGGCGGCGCGCCGATGCCCGAGCCGCTGCTGCGCACGTGGGCGGCGCGCGGCGTCGCGATCGTGCAGGGCTACGGGCTGACCGAGGCGGCCCCGAACGTGCTGTGCGTGCCACCCGAGGACGCCGAGCGCCGCATCGGCTGGGCGGGGCGCCCGTACCCGCACGTCCACGTCGCGCTGCGCGACCCGGCGACCGGGCGCCTGCTCGGCGACGGGCCGGGCGCGGGCGAGCTGGTGGTGCGGGGGCCGAGCGTGTTCGCCGGCTACTGGCGCAACCCGGAGGCGACCGCGGCGGCGTTCGCGGACGGCTGGCTGCTGACCGGCGACGTCGCCGAGCGCGACGCCGACGGCTTCTACGCGCTGCGCGGACGGCTGAAGGAGCTGTTCATCTCGGGCGGCGAGAACGTGTACCCGGCCGAGGTCGAGCGCGTGCTCGCCGAGCACGACGCGATCGCCGAGGCGGCGGTGGTGGGGGTCCCCGACCCGCGCTGGGGCGAGGTCGGGGCGGCGTTCGTCGTCGCCGCGGCGGGCCGCGACGTCGACGCGCGCGAGCTGCTGGCGTTCGCGGCCGAGCGGCTGGCGCGCTATAAGGTCCCGCGAGCCGTCCGCGTCGTCGCCGACCTGCCGCGCACCTCGCTGGGCAAGGTGCGCCGCGAGGCGCTGCGCGACGCCGCGGCGGCCGCGGTGGAGGTCACGATCGAGGAGCCGCGGGCGGGCTAGCTGCCGGCCTGCGCCGCGCGACGACGCGCGGCACGCCGGTTGAAGCGCTCCACCCGGCCGCCGGTGTCGACGAGCTTCTGCCGGCCCGTGTAGAACGGATGGCAGTTCGAGCAGATCTCGACGTGAATCTCGGGCTGCGTCGAGCGCGTCGTGAACTCGTTGCCGCAGGTGCAGCGCACGTGAGCCTCGACGTACTCGGGGTGGATTCCGGTCTTCATCGTGGTTTCCAGTGTAGCGGTGCCCCATTGCTCCAGATTCAGGGGCGGACGGCCGATACTGGCATCGCCATGGCGGGCGCGCGGCCTCCGTTCCCTGATCCCATCGACGCCCGCTACCGGCGTCACGCCAAGCTGATCGGCGTCGCCGTCACGCTGGCCGTCGCCCTGTACGTGGCGGTCTACGCCGCGTGGACCTGGGAGCGCCCCGACCGCACCGCGCTGCTCGTGCTGGCGGGGACCGGCGCGCTCGCGTCGCTGGCGCTGCTGAACGTCAAGACGCGCACGCCGCCGGCCGGCCGGGGCCGGGCCGTGCTGGCCCTCACGTGGACCGCGGTCGGGCTGGGGTTCATCACGGCGCTGGTGGCCCTCGACGGCGGCCCCGCCGAGTCGCCGCTGGCCGCGACCTACGTCCTGCCGCTGCTGTTCGCCACCCTGGCCTTCCCCCCGGTCGCGATACTGATCAGCGGCGTGGCGGTCGTCGCCACGTTCGCGGTCGCGTCGGTGGCCGCCGGCGCGACCGGCGCCGACACGTTCGCGTACGTGTCCGCGCTGGCCACCGCCGCGGCGCTGTGCTGGGCCCTCTCGCGCGTGCACCACCGCCAGCGCGACGAGTTCGCGCGCCTGTCGCGCTCGGACCCGCTGACCGGCTGCCTCAACCGCCGCGGCCTCGAGGAGCGCCTGAGCGCCGAGCTGGCGCGCGCGGAGCGCCGCGGCCACCCGGTGAGCCTCGTGATCCTCGACCTCGACCGGTTCAAGGACGTCAACGACCGGGAGGGCCACGCCGCCGGCGACGCGCGCCTGCGCTGGACCGTCGAGTGCCTGACCGCCTGCATCCGGCCCAGCGACGCGCTCGGCCGCCTCGGCGGCGACGAGTTCGCGGTCGTCCTGCCGGAGACCGCCGCCGCGCGCGCCGAGGCGGTCGCCGCGCGCCTGGCCCGCGCGCTCAGCGAGAAGTCGCCGGCGTCGGTGGGCGTCGCGACGTTCCCCGACGACGCCGATGGCGCGGAGCGCCTCCAGGCCCGCGCCGACGAGCGCCTCTACGCCGCCAAGGCCCGCCGCTGACTCAGGCCGCCGGGCAGGCGACGCTGAGGACGTTGTCGTCCTCGTCCTCCTCGGGCACGCGCCCGTCGGGGTCGGCCTCGAAGCGCAGCACGTCGCCGGGCGCGCACCGCGGCGCGACGAACGACACCGCGCGCGTCCCGCCCGCGACCAGGCCCGTGACGGTGACCGGCGGGCGGCGCTCGGCGCCCATCCGCATCGCGACGTCGAACGCGCCGGCGTCGGCACGCCCGTGGTTGCGGATCGCGACCGTGTAGGTCATCAGGCCGGGCTGGGCGCCGACGGTGGTCGTGAGCGTCTCGGGCGCGAGGTCGGCCAGCGGGGTCAGGCGGCAGGCCTCGCTCGTGCGCCGCTCGCTGTGCACGACGCGGCCGCCGCGGTCCTGCCAGCGGAACGTGATCCGCGCCCGGTAGTCGGCGGGCGAGTTGAGGTCGGGCAGCACGAACGTCCGCGGGCCGTAGCGGTACAGGCGCACGGCGCGGCGGCGGACGGTGTCCTCGGTGCCGGACACGCGCGACCAGCCGGACTCGCCGACCGGGCGGCTGAACAGCTCGAAGCGCATCGACATCGTCGCGGCGCCGTCGACGTAGTCCATCTCGCCGCTGAACGTGACGCCGGTGACGCGCTTGGCGGTCACCACGCCGCACTCGTCGACCGACACGCGACCGTCGGCGGCGTGCGCCGCGGCGGGCGCGGCGGCGAGCGCGATGAGGAGAGCGGCGAGTCGGGCGATGCGGCGCATTGCCCATCCCTCAACAGGCGAGGGCCGGAAAGGTTGCGTCCTTTCCGGCCCTCGAAGCGTCGCGCGCTGTGTGCGCTACGTCACGTGATCTGGTACAGCGGCCCGTCGCCGCCCTCGGGCGGGGTCAGCCGCCCGCCCTTGGCCGTGATCGCGCCGCACTGCACGCAGTTCGTGTAGTTGACGATCACGTCGACGTTGCCGTGCTCCGGCGCGTCCTCGGGGATCTCGTAGACGCCGGCCGGGCACATCCAGCGCCACGTCTCGGCCACCTCGCGCGGCACGTTCTGGCGCACCCGGATGTGGTTGGGCGCGTCGTCGCGGGTCGCGTTGCCGGTGATGAACACCGACGACAGCTTGTCGAAGGTGTACTTCCCGTCGGGCTTCGGATAGCCCTTCGCGGTGCTGCCGATAAACATCGGCTTGGCGTCGTTGCGGTGCCACTCCTTGCGGCCGGGCAGCTTGCCCTTCGTGGCGATCTGCAGGTTCACGCCGGGCCCGCCGCGCAGGAAGCCCTTCTGGAACGGCTGGCGGGTGTTGCGCACCTGCCACAGCTCCTTGCCGATCGACGACTCCTCGACCGCGTCCTCGTAGGCCGACAGGTCGGTGGAGCCGCGCTTGAGCGCCGCGTAGATCGCCTCGCCGGCGAGGATGCCGGACTTGATGCAGTGGTGCACGCCCTTCAGCGCGACCGTGTCGACCATGCCCGCGGAGTCGCCGACGAGCAGCGCCCCGGGCATCGTCAGCTTCGGCATCGACCAGTAGCCGCCGCCGGGCAGCGCCTTGGCGCCCCAGGCGATGCGCTCGCCGCCCTCGAGGATCTTGCGCACGAGCGGGTGCTGCTTGAACTGCTGCAGCAGGTCGTGGGCCGACGTCGTCGCGTCGGCGTACTCGAGGTCGACGACGAAGCCGATCGAGACGAGGTCCTCGCCCTTGGCGTTCTTCATCGGGTAGATCCACGTGCCGCCGATCTGCCCGTACTTGGCGCTGATCCTCAGCGGCCACGGCCCGATCGTGTGGATGAGGCGGTCCAGCGGCTTGGGGACCTTCCAGACCTCCTTGACGCCGAGCTCCCACACCTGCGGCTCGCGGCCCTCGGCGAGGTCGAACTCGCGGATCGCGGCGCCGGTGAGCGTGCCCCAGCAGCCCTCGGCCAGGACCGTGTGCTGGGCCGTGACGTCGGTGCCGGGCTCGAAGTTGCCCAGCGGCTCGCCGTCCTTGCCGCGTCCCTTGTCGCCGGTGCGCACGCCGCGCACGACGCCGTCCTCGACGAGGAGCTGCGTCGCCGAGGTCTCGGTGAGGACGTACGCGCCGCCCTCCTCGGCGAGCTGCTGCTGCCAGCGCGCCAGCGCCGAGACCGAGATGACCTCGTTGCCGTGGTTCTTGAACGGGGGCGGCGTGGGGATCCGCAGGGCGACCTTGCCGGTGGGCGTCATGTAGACGGCCTCCTTGGTCACCTCGCCGAACGCCCAGCCGGCCTCGCGCCACTGCTCGCGCGTGTACTCCGGGTAGAGCTCCTGCAGCGGCCCGGGGCGCACGACGGCCCCGGACAGGTTGTGGCCGCCGCACACCTTCGCCTTCTCGATGACGGCGACCGGGACCTCGCCGAGGCGCTCGAGCGTCTCCGGGTCGTCGGCCAGGAGCTGCAGGAGGCGGTTGGCCGTGGCCAGGCCGGCGGTGCCGCCGCCGACGATCGCCACGCCCACCTCGATGCGCTCGTCCTCAGGGTCGAGCTGCCGCTTGATGAACTCGTTGGGCGAGTCGACCGGGGGCGGGTAGGCCCCCGGCGCGACGGCACCGTTGCGACCGGCCACGGCGATCAGCTCCCCTTCTTGGCCTTCACGGCCTCGATCAGCTTGGGGACGATCTTGTTGAGGTCGCCGACGATCCCGAGGTCGGCGAACTCGAAGATCGGGGCGTTGGCGTCCTTGTTGATCGCCACGATGTTCTCCGAGGACTGCATGCCGACCTTGTGCTGGATGGCGCCGGAGATGCCGGCCGCCAGGTACAGCTTCGGCGCGACCGTCTTGCCGGTCTGCCCGATCTGGGCGGCGTACGGGTACCAGCCGGCGTCGACCACCGCGCGAGTGGCGGCGACGGCGCTGTTGCCGCCGAACGCGTCGGCCAGCTCCTGGAGCTGCTCGAAGCCCTCGGCCTTGCCGAGGCCGCGGCCGCCGGCGACGAGGATGTCGGCGCCCTCGATGTCCACGTCGGCGCCGCGCTGCTCGCCGCGCTTGACGAGCTTGGCCTTCGTCGACCAGGGCGACAGCTCGACGGCGACGGTCTCGACGGGCGCGCTGGCGCCGGTCGAGGCGGGCACCTCGAACGCGTTCAGGCGGCCGATGATGATGCCGACGCCCTTGTAGCGGGACTCGGAGATCGCCGAGTCGCCGAGGATCGGGCGCTCGGCCACGAGCCTGCCGTCCTGGACGGTGACGTTGGTGACCTCCATCGTCACGCCGGCGCCGAGGCGGGCGGCGAGGCCGGCGCCGATCTCGAAGCCGAGGAGGCCGCCGCCGAACAGGGCGTAGTCGTGCCCGTTGTCGGTCATGACCTTGGCCATCGCGTCGACGACCGGCTGCGCCAGGCCCTCCGGCGCCTCGACCTTGAAGACCTTGGCGGCGCCGTAGCCGCCGAGCTGGGCGGCCAGGTCGTCGGCGATGCCCTCGCCGACCACGATCGCGTGCGCCTCGGTGCCGAGCTCACCGGCCAGCTTGGCGGCCTCGGCGACGGCGCCGAGCGAGTTCTTGTTGAAGGCGCCCTCGTAGTGGAGCGCGTAGACGAGGATCCCCGCCATCTCAGATCAGCTTCCTCTCGTCGAGCCAGGCGATGATCTTCTCGACCGTCTCGCCGGTGTCTTCGTCCTCGATGATCGTGCCCGCGGCCTTGGCCGGCGGGGCCTTGAAGTTGCCGCACTCGACCTGCGAGCCGGCCGCGCCGACCTTGCCGGCGTCGATCCCGGCGTCCGCGGTGCTGAGCGTGTCCAGCGGCTTCTTCTTGGCGCCCATGATCGCCTTCAGCGACGGGTAGCGCGGCTCGTTGATCGCGTCGCCGACCGAGATGACGGCGGGCAGCTCGACCTCGACGGTGTCGTAGCCGTACTCGGCCTGGCGCTCGCAGCGCAGCGCGCCGCCGGCCACGTCGATCTTGATGACCTGGGTCAGCGAGGGGGCCTGCAGGTGGTCGGCGACGACCGCGCCGATCGTGTAGCACTCGCCGTCGTCGGACTGCTGGCCGAGCAGGACCAGGTCCGGGTTCTCGCGCTTCAGCGTCTGCGCGAGCGCGTAGCCCGTGGCGGCGACGTCGGAGCCGGCCAGCGCCTCGTCGGTCAGGTGGACCGAGCGATCGGCGCCCAGCGACACGGCCTTGTGCAGCGCGCGCACGGCCGACTCGGGGCCCATCGTGATCGCGACGATCTCGTCGACCTGGAGCTCGCCCCCCTCCTTGAGCTGCATCGCCGCCTCGATGGCGTGCGTGTCGTAGGGGTTGAGGTTCTTCTCGCCGCTGCGGTCGAGGCGCCCCGTCGCGGGATCGATGCGCTTGGTCACCGCGGCGTCAGGCACCTCCTTCACCAGGACGCAAATCTTCACTTTCAGGCCTCCTCAGGCGAACGGACGACGGGATGGTACCCCGTTCGTTGACTGGCGAGTCAATCAACGGACGCCGCCCGCGCCCGTGAGGTGCGTCACTCGCGCACGGCGCCGCGGATGAAGTCGACGATCGTCTGGGTCGGCGCGCCCGGCGTGAACACCTCCGCCACCCCCAGCTTCTTGAGCTCCGGGATGTCGTCGGACGGGATCGTCCCGCCCACCGTCACCACCACGTCGTCGACCCCCTGCTCGCGCAACAGCTCCACCACCCGCGGCACCAGCGTCATGTGCGCCCCCGACAGGATCGACAGCCCGACCGCGTCGGCGTCCTCCTGGATCACCGTCTCCACGATCTGCTCCGGCGTCTGATGCAGACCCGTGTAGATCACCTCCATCCCCGCAT
>DATMSA010000040.1:0-37452 GCA_035565675.1 Capillimicrobium sp.
CTGGATCGGCTTGCTCGTGGCCACCGGGGCGGTCATCACGCCGCCGTTGGACTGCATCACCCGCAGCGTGCTGGCGAAGCCCTGCTCGCGCAGCTGCGCGTCGAGGCGGCCCAGGTACTCGCTGACGATCGGCGCGATGTACGCGGAGACGACCGTGGTGCTGGTGCGCTCGTACTCGCGCCACTCCGGCGCGACGTCGACCGAGCACAGGACCGCGATGTCGCCGGCCTCCTCGGCCAGGATCTCCTTGACGCGCAGCTCGTGGGCGGGGTTGGCGTAGGAGTGCAGGAAGACGACGGCGATCGCGTCGAACTCGTCGCGCAGGTCCGCCGCCAGCGCCCGCACCTGGCCCTCGTCCAGCGGCGTCAGGACCTCGCCGCCGGGACCCATGCGCTCGGTGACCTCGTAGACGTCGCGGCGGGGCACGAGCGGCTCGGCCGGGCGGTAGCGGACGTCGTACATCGCCGGGCGGCTGGCGCGCCCGATCGCGTACACGTCGCGGAAGCCGGCGGTCGTGAGCAGCGCGACGCGTGCGCCGCGGCGCTCGAGGAAGGCGTTCAGGCCCGCCGTCGTGCCGTGGACGAAGCCGTCGAGGTCACGGACGTCGACGCCGAGGCCCTCGACGGCGTCGAGCACGCCCCGCGCCAGGTTGCCGGGCGTCGAGGGCGCCTTGGCGGTCACCTCGCGGCCGTCGTCGGAGATCGCGACGGCGTCGGTGAACGTGCCGCCGATGTCGACGCCCAGCCTGAATCCCACGTGTCCTGCTCCCTCGCGCTTTGTGAACCGTCTGTCCGTCAGGTCCGCGGCGGATTGCTCGCATTGCGGCCGTGTGCCCGCATACTGAAACATACGCATCCGCTGCTCGTCAAGCGCGCAAGCGCCCGCTATTCGAGCAACGTTCAAACATCCCCGCAAATGCGCGGGTTCGTGGGCCCACGGTGGCGCGCAGGCGCGCGCGGGGATCAGGTCAGAGCGCCGACGTCGCGGGACCGGGGCCCGCCTGCAGGCGGACGTCCATCCCGTCGCGCACGTACGTCATGCACGCGCGTGTGTTCGGCACGCCGTCGATCACGGCCAGGCAGTCGAAGCAGACGCCCATGCCGCAGAACACGCCGCGGGGCTCCCCGCCGGACGTGGTGCGGGTGGCGATCACGCCCGCGGCCAGCAGCGCCGCCGCGACGGTCTCCCCCGCGTACGCGTCGACGGGGCGGCCGTCGACGTGGATGGTCACCGCCGGGCCGCGCGCGATCGCGGGGCCCAGCGGCAGCCGGCGGCCCATCGTCAGCGCCCCGCGCCCGCCGGCACGAGACCCTCCTCGGCGAGGATCGCCCGCATCTCCTCGAGCTTGGCCGGATCGGTGATCGGCAGGCGCGGCCGGCGGACCGTGCCGCCGGGCTGGCCGAGGATCGCCATCAGCGCCTTCAGCTCGCTGGCGTAGTGGCCGTGCCGGCCCGCCCAGCCCCCCGGCAGCCACAGCTTCGGGAACAGGCGCTCGTTGCGCACCGCGTGCGCGAGCGCCGCGTCGTGGTCGCCCCGCCAGTGCGCCTCCCAGAACTCGGCGTCGGCGCGCAGGAACAGCGAGCCGCCCCCGATCGTCCCGTCGCCGCCGTAGCGCTCGAGCTGCTCGAGGCCCGCAGGCGTCATGTACGGGCCGAACACGCGCACCCGGTCGACGACCGCGCGCGACGAGGCGTAGAACTGCTCGACGTTCGGCGTCGAGTCCTTGAAGGCCACGACCGTGTCGATCTCGACGAGCTCCTGCGCGAGGTCGGTGTCGATCTCGACGCTCGTGCCGTGCGGCCAGTTGTAGATCATCAGCGGCGCGTCGACCCTGGCCGAGATGTCCTGGTACCAGGCGACGATCTCCTCGCGGAAGGGCTTGGCGTAGGGCGGCGGCGTGGCCGCGATCCCGTCGGCGCCGGCGTCGAGCGCGCCGCGCGCGTGCCCGGCGACGAGGTCGGCCGTGTAGTCGGTGCAGCCGACGATCACCGGGATGCGCCCGTCGATCGTCTCGACCGCGGTCTGCGCGACCAGGCGCCGCTCCTCGGGCGACTGGGAGAACCACTCGCCGGTCGTCCCCTCGATGAGCACGCCGTGCAGCCCCTCGCGCACGTAGAGCTCCAGCAGCTCGCGCAGCAGGTCGAGCGCGAGGCTGCCGTCCTCGTTGAACGGGGTCGGGACCGCGGCGAAGTAGCCGCGCCAGTCCACATCGTGTCGATCCATGGCGTCCTCTCTGGTCAGGTCGCCGCCGGCGCGCGGGCCGGCGGGCGGTCGGGTGAGTACTCGTCGGGCAGCGGCGCCAGCGTGGGGTCGACCATGCGCTCGGCCAGCATCCGCGCCAGGATCGGGGTCATCGTGTAGCCGGAGGAGCCGACGACCACCGCGTGGTAGCCGGGCACGCGCCGCGACGCGCCGACGACCGGCGAGACGTCGTCGGTCCAGGCGTTGATCCCCGACCAGGTCCGCACCAGCCGCACGTCGGCCAGCGCGGGCACCACGTCGACGGCCACGGCCGCGTTTCCGGCCGCGCTGGACCAGTGGGTCGCGTGGCGGCGCGGCGGGTCGGGGTACGACGGCCAGCCGCCGCCGATGATGAACGTGCCGTTGAACGCCTGCTTGAGCGTGAGGCGGCGGCCGATGTGCTGGACCAGCGGCTCGATCAGGCGCGGCCGCGCCTCGGTCACGTTCACGTGCAGCGGCATCGCGCGCACCGGCAGCTCCAGTCCGACGTGGCGGCCCAGCTCGGGCGCCCACGCGCCGGCCGCGTTGACGATGCGGGTGGCGCGGATCGTCCCCGCCGCGGTGCGCACGCGGAAGGGCCCGCCCCCGTCGGCGCCCAGCGCGTCGATCTCCCGCACTCCCGCGCCCGTTCGGATCACGGCCCCGTGCTCGGTGGCGCGCAGCGCGAACAGCGGCGCGGCGACGAGCGGGTTCACGTGCCCCTCGACGGGGCAGTACGCGCCGCCGATCACGGCGTCCGACAGCCACGGCGCGAGCTCGCGCAGCTCGGCGCCCTCGACGACGTGGGTCTCCAGGCCGGCGGCCGCCTCGATGCGCTGCTTCTCGTGCAGGAAGGCCAGCTCCTCGGGCCGCTCGGCGACCATCAGGCCGCCCGTGAGGTGCAGGTCGATCGGCCCGTGGAGCTCGGCCTCCAGGTCGTGCCAGAGCTGCGACGCCTCGACGGCGAAGCGCGTCTCCTCACGCAGCCGGTCGGCGGCGTTGGCGGTCTGCAGGCCGCCGGCGAGCTGATGGATGGCGATCTGCAGATGCAGCGAGCCGGCGTTGGTCCCCGACGCCTCGCGGTTCAGCTCGCCGCGCTCGACGAGCACGACGGCCACGCCCGCGCGCGCGAGGTAGTACGCGATCGCCGTCCCCGCGATGCCGCCGCCGACGACGAGCACGTCCGTCTCGGCGGGCAGCTCGCCGCGGGTTTCGGGGACCGGGAGGAAGGGCGGCGCGCTCACTGGAACAGCCCCAGCTCCTCCTCCGGCCGCTCGGCGATCGCCGACAGCGGCACCGGACGGGCGGGCAGGCGCGGCGTGGCGGGCTCCACGGCGCCGGGCGCGACGCCATGGCGGGCGGCGATGCGCGCGACGACCTGGCGCTGGCAGTTGCGGCCCTGGCACAGGCCCATGCCAGCCCGCGTGAGGCCCTTCACGACGCTCAGATCGGCGGTGCCGGCGACGGCCTCGTCGATCCGGGCGCGCGTGACCTCCTCGCAGCGGCAGACGACCGTGTCGGGCGTCGCGAGCTCGAACAGGCCCGGCCCGATGCGGTGCATGCGCCGCAGCGCCCGGGCGAACCGGCGCTTGCGGGCGATGCGCGCCCGAATGGGCGCAGCGGCGCGGCCCGCGGCGGCCTCGTCGAGCCTCCCGAGGTCGCGGGCGGCGCCCAGCGCGGCCAGCCGGCCCTCGTCGATCGCCACGTAGGAGCCGTCGACGCCCGTCCCGTCGCCGGCGGCGAGCACCCCGGCCACCGACGTGCGCTGCCACTCGTCGAGCACGACGACCGGCCCGCCGCGGTCCTCGTCGAAGCCCATGTCGCAGCCGACCAGGCGCAGCAGCTCCACCGACGGCGTGAAGCCGTAGCCGACGCACAGCGTGTCGGCGGCGATCGTCTCCTCGGTCCCGGGGACGATCCGCCAGTCGGCGTCGACGCGCGCGTGGGTGACCGCCTCGACGCGGCCGTCGCCCTCGGCGCGCACGACGATGCGCCGGTAGCGCAGCGGGACGCGGTGGCGCAGCAGCGTCGCGCGGTAGCCGATCGCGTCGCGGAGCAGGCGCGTGTTGCCGCGCGCGGCCAGCCCCATGCGCGCGACATCGGCCGGCCGCGGCGGTGGGCCCGCCTCGAGCACGCAGGCGACCGGCACGCCCATCGCCTGGAGCTGGGCCGGGAACGCGAGCGCCAGCGGGCCGCTGCCGGCGAACACGGCGCGCTCGCCCGGCGCCACGCGCTGGGCCTTCACGAGCGTCTGCGCCGCGCCGGCCGTGAGCACTCCCGGCAGCGTCCAGCCGGGGAACGCGACCGGGCGGTCGTGGGCGCCGGGCGCCAGGAGCAGCCGGCGCGCGACGACGGTGCGGGCGTGCTCGCCGTCGGCGACGAGCACGACGCGGTCGCCCTCGACGGCGACGACCGCGGTGCGGGTGAGGACGGCGGCGCCGGAGCGCTCGGCCGCCTCGATCAGGGCCCGCCCGCGGGCGAAGTCCGCCCCGAGCGCGCTCGGGTCGCGGACCTCGAACCCCGGGCCCATCTGCTTGAAGATCTGCCCGCCGAGTGTCGCCCGCTCGTCGACGAGGGCGACCGACAGGCCGAGGGCGGCGGCATCCGCCGCCGCCGCCAGGCCCGCCGGTCCGCCCCCGGCGACGAGGAGGTCATAGCGCTCGACGTCCGGCAACCGGCTCCCGGCTCCTCAGCAGCCCTCGGGCATCGGCGGCATCTCGTCGACCTCGAACACGCGCTCGTAGATCTCCGCGAGGGTGCCGTCGTTCTGCTTCTCGCACAGCCACGTGTCGAGGAACTCGACGAACGCCTCGTTGCCCTTCGGCACGGCCCACGAGCCGTACTCGACGTGCAGCGGCTCGGCCGTCTCGGCCTCGGCGAGCTGGTCGGGGTTGGACGCGTCGAACTGCGCCAGCAGGTAGGACTCGACCACGACCGCGTCGGCGCGGCCGGTGGCGACCTCGAGGAAGGCGGCGTTCTGGTCCGGGAAGCCCTTCACGGTCGCGTCCGGGAAGGTCTCCTTGGCCAGCGTCTCGGCGGTGGAGCCCTGCAGCGCCGTGATCACCGTGCCCTTCGTGTTGAGCTGGTCGGCCGAGGTGACCTCGGAGGCCTTGTCGGCCGGCACGCCGATGGTCTGGGCGTACGGCACGTAGCCGCGGGTGAAGTCGACGACCTCCTGGCGCTCCGGCGTGGCGCTCAGGCCGACGGAGACCATGTCGAACTGGTTGGACTGCAGGCCCGGGATGAGGCCGTTGAAGTCGAGGTTCTGGATGTTCAGCTCGGCGCCGAGGTCGGGCGCGAGCTCCTTGAGCAGCTCGACGTCGTAGCCGGCCGGCTCGCCGTTGTCCAGGTACATCTGCGGCTTGAACTGCAGGTTCATCCCGACGGTGAGCTGCCCCTCGTTGATGGGCTTGAACCCGGTGTCCGCGGGCTGCTCGGCTACGGCCGTCTCGGACTCGGCGGTGCCCGCCGCCGTGCCGGTGCTGCTGTCGTCGTCGGATCCACACGCGCTGATCGTCAGCATGGCGGCCCCGACGACGAGCGCCGCGAGCCCCCGCCTTGTCTTCATGACCATCGACCTTCCTCCAGTGATGCGGTGAACAGAAACCTCAAGCGGACTGCGTCGCGGAGACGCGCTCGATGAGCGCCCCGATCCGGCGGCGCTTGCGGCCGGTGATCGCCTGGGCGACCCGTCCGCGGGGAGGGCTCTCCATGACCTTCTCGACCGCCCGGAAGAGGAAGTCGATGAGGAACGCCACGGCGACGTAGAGCGCGGCGGCGGCCGTGTAGAGCACGAACGGCTGGAAGTACGTCGAGTTCAGGTTCTGCGTGACGCGGACCACCTCGGTGAGCCCGATCACGGTGAAGGTCGACGTGTCCTTCACCATCCCGATGAACATCGATCCGATGTTCGGGATCGCGATCTTCGTGGCCTGCGGCAACGTGACCGACAGGAACACGCGCACGGGATGCATGCCGAGCGCCAGGCCCGCCTCGCGCTGGCCCTTGGGGATCGCCATGAGCGCGGCGCGGTAGATCTCGGCGATGAACGCGCTGTACAGCAGCGTCAGCGCGATCACGCCGGCCTGGAAGGTCGAGAACTGGATTCCGATGACCAGCGACAGGCCGAAGTAGACCCAGATGACGCTGACCAGGGCGGGGACGCCGCGGAAGATGTTCACGTACAGCGCGGCGAGCCACGTCACCGGCGGGGCGCTCATCCGCAGCAGCGCGAGGATCAGCCCCACGCCGACCGACAGGACGAGCGCGACGGCGGAGACCTCGAGGGCGACGAGCAGGCCGTCCAGGAGGGCCGTGCGGTTCTCCCAGATGAGTCCCCAGTCGTAGGCGGCGAAGATCTTCATCTAGAGCACCGCCGAGATGAACTTCTTGGTGCGCGGGTTCTGCGGGTTGTCGAAGAACCCGCGGGGACCGGACTCCACGATCGCCCCGTCCTCCATGAAGACGCTGAGGTCGCCGACCTCGCGCGCGAAGCCGAGCTCGTGGGTGACGACGACCATCGTCATGCCCGACTCGGCCACCTTGCGCATGACCGCGAGGACCTCGCCGACGAGCTCGGGGTCCAGCGCGGACGTGGGCTCGTCGAAGAGCATGACCTTCGGATCGAGGGAGAGCGCCCGGGCGATCGCGACGCGCTGCTGCTGGCCGCCCGACATCTCGCGCGGGAAGTGCGCGGCGTGGCGCAGGAGGCCCACCGCCTGCAGCGCGTGGGCGGCGCGCTCCTCGGCCTCGCGGCCCTTGATCTTGGCGACCCGCTTGAGCGGCAGCGTGATGTTCTCGAGTGCGGTGAGGTGCGGGAAGAGGTTGAACTGCTGGAAGACCATCCCGACGGCGCGGCGCAGCTCGACCGGCTTGCCGCGGGGCACGCCGGGCTCCTTGCCGTGGCCGTACTCCCGCCCCAGGACCTTCAGCGAGCCGGCGGTCGGCTCCTCGAGCAGGTTGATCGTGCGCAGCAGCGTCGACTTGCCCGAGCCGGACGGGCCGAAGATGACGACGTGCTCGCCCGCCTCGACCGTCAGGTCGACGCCGCACAGGACCTCGTGGTCCCCGAAGGACTTGCGGATGCCGGTCATCTCGACGACCGCGCCGGTCCCCGGGCGGGGCGCCGCCGCGTCGAGTCCGGGGATGCCGGTCACTTCGTCGGCCATGGCGACGGCCACCGGCTCGCCCTCACGCATACTGCTCGCATAGCGAGAACACGCCCGCATCGTGAACTACTCGTGTAGGTGCTGTCAAGCGCCAACGTGCCTCACCTGATGTTCGTCGCCCCGTTGAGGTCGAGCGCCGCGCCGGTCAGGTTCGGGGCCTGTCCCGTGGCCAGGAAGGCGACGAGGCGCGCCACCTCGGCCGGCTCGACCATCTCTCCCATCGCGAGCATCGCGTTGACCGCCTCGATGCCGCCCCGGTACGTCGCGGAGATCTCCGACATCGGCGTGCGGACGATCCCGGGAGCGACGATGTAGGACAGGACGCCGTCGCGGGCGTGGTTGCGCGCCACGGTCTGCGCGAACACGTGCAGCGCCGCCTTGGACGACGCGTAGGCGGGCAGCTGCGGGATCGCCGAGCCGCGCTGGGCGGCCCAGCTCGAGATCGTGATCAGCGCCCCGCCACCGGCGTCGACGAAGTGGCGCACCGCCTCGCGGCCGAGCGACGCGGGCTCGAGCACGTTCACGCGCATCGAGGTCTCCCAGCCCTCGTCCCAGACGTCGTCGGGGCCGTCGAACGGCGTCTCGCGCGACACGGCCGCATTGAGCACGACGACGTCGATGCGCTCGCGCCAGGCGCGCGCGTCGCGCCAGAGGGTGCGCGCCGCCCCCGGCTGCGACAGGTCGGCGGCGATCGTGGTCCAGCGGTCCCCGGGCGCGCCCGCGCACGCGCGCTCGGCGCCCTCGCGGTCGCGCCCGTAGTGGGCGATCACGTGCGCCCCGCGGTCGAGCAGCTCGGCCGCCGTGGCGGCACCGATGCCGCCGGACGCGCCGGTGAGCAGCACCGTCTTGCCCTCGAGGTCCTGCGCCATCCTTCCCCCTCTCACGCCAGCCCGCCGTCGACGGGCAGCAGGTGTCCGGTCACTCCGGCGGCCAGATCGCTGGCCAGGAACAGCGTGGCGCCGGCCACGTCGTCGATCGAGGCGATGCGGCCCAGCGCCGTGTCGGCGGCCGCCCGCTCCAGCGCCTCCTCCACCGGCAGGCCGCCCTCGGCGGCGCGCCGGCGCATGCGCTCCAGCAGCGCCCGGGTGGCGACCGGCCCGGGGGCGACCGCGTTGACGCGGATGCCGCGGCCGCCGAGCTCGAGCGCGGCGGAGCGGGCGATGCCGAGCACCGCGTGCTTGCTGGCGGCGTAGGCCGCCAGGTTCGGATCCCCGCGCCACGAGTTCAGCGAGGCGATCATGACGACCGCGGCGCCGTCGAGCAGCCGGGGGGCGGCGTGCTTGAGGGTGGCGGCGACGCCGCGCGTGTTCACGGCGAGGACGTCGTCGAACTCCGCCAGGTCCAGCTCGGCCACCGATCTCCACGGCGGGACGACGCCGGCGGCGGCGACGAGGACGTCGATGCCGCCGACGCCGGCGAGGGCCTCGGCGATCGAGTCCTCGTCGCGCACGTCGACCGGGGCGGCGCGCCAGCCCGGCGGCGGGTCCCACGCGGCGGCCGGCGCGGGGAGGTCGAGCGCGACGCCCTGGGCGCCCTCCTCGGCGAATCGCCGGGCGATCGCGTCGCCGATCCCGCTGGCGCCGCCGGTGACGACCGCGCGCTGTCCGTCGAGCAGGCTCACGCGCCCACCCCCGCCCGCAGGATCTCCAGGTCTCGCGCGGCGCCGTCCCGGTCGACGGGGACGTCGACGATGACCTCGTCGACGCCCGCGGCGGCGAGCGCGGGCAGGTTCGCGGCGACGACGTCGGGGCGGCCGAGCGACTCGACGATGCGCAGGACCGTCCGGGGCTTCGCGCCAGCGGCCGCGTCGGCGATCGTGGCGATCTCGGCGTGCAGCGCGTCGGGGTCGAGGGCGCCCGCGGCCTGCTGGCCCAGCCACCCGTCGCCGACGCGGCCGGTGCGGCGCAGCGCAACCGGGGAGTGGCCGCCGACGAGGATCGGGATGTCGTGGGCGGGGGTCGGCAGGCAGAGGACGTCGGCGGGCAGGTCGTAGTGCGCCGACGCGCGCGCGTCGGGCGCGCCCGTCCAGCAGGCGCGCGCGATCGCGATCCACTCCTCCAGCCGCGCGCCGCGCCGCTCGAACGGGACGTTCAGCGCGGCGAACTCCTCGGCCAGCCAGCCGGCGCCGACGCCGAGCTCGAGCCGCCCGCCGCTGGCCACGTCGATCGACGCCGCCTGCTTGGCCAGCTCGACCGGGTTGCGCATCGGAAGGACGAGGACGGCCGTTCCCAGGCGGACCCGCTCGGTGGCCGCCGCGGCGAGCGCGAGCGCGATCAGGGCGTCGAGGTAGGGCGTGTCGGTCGGCCAGGTCGCGCGCCCGTCCTCGGCGAACGGATAGCGGGAGCGGATCTCGCGCGGGAGCACGATGTGGTCGCTGACCCACAGCGAGTCGAAGCCGGCCTCCTCGAGGGCGCTCGCCATGGCCGGAACGCCGATCTCGAGGGGCAGCGCTCCGCTGTTGGGCAGCTTGGCTCCGATGCGCAATGTGCGGTCCTCTCGTGGAACAGGACGGACAGGGGCGATGTGCTCGTATTGCGAGTGATCGCCCGATATGCGAGCATCCTAGCTGGGCAATCCGACGACGGAGCAGCAGACGACGATGGCACGCGTGAGAACGCTGGGAGTCGACCACATCGGGGTCGGCGTCACGGACATGGAGCGATCGCTCGCCTTCTGGCGGGAGCTGGGCTTCACCGACGTCGCGTTCGACCACCGGGGCCTGCTGCCCGGCCTCGCCGAGGTCGCCGGGCGCCCGAGCGTCGAGGCCCGCGTGGTCATGCTCCGCCCGGCCGTGCCGACGCCCCTCGGGCCCGGCGCCGTGAAGCTCGTGCAGACGATCGACGCGCCGCCGCCCCCGATGCCGGAGACGATGGCGTGGGGCGAGCCGGGCGTGTGCGAGGTGTGCATGCATGTCAAGGACCAGGCCGGGCTGTACGAGCGCCTGGTCGCCGCCGGCCACACCGGGCTGATGGAGCCCAACTCGTCGCCGCTGGATCCGTACGGGACGATGTGCGCGCTCTCGTACGTGGCCGATCCGGACGGCACGAAGATCGAGCTGATCGAGTGGCTGGACCTCGAGGCGGGGTGGCCGCAGGACGACGGGCCCCAGGGCGTCAACCACGTCGCGTTCGGCGTCGCCGACATCGAGCGCACCCGCGCCTTCTACCGGGATCTCGACTTCGGCGGGATGCTGTTCGACTCCGACGGCGTGTTCGAGCCGATGAGCCCCTGGTTCCGGTCCGGCCAGGCGCCGCGGATGAAGATGACGCTGCTGACCAACCCGTTCGGGGCCGGCATGGAGCCGGTGCAGCAGATCCCGATGGGCCCGGACGCGAGCGGCGAGTGGGGCCACGTCGGCCCCTTCGACTTCGGCATCGGCGTGCGCAACCTCGACGTCGCGCTCGCCCAGCTCTCGGCCGCCGGGATCGCGCTGCGCGGCGAGCCCGCGACCGTCGACCTCGGCGGCGGCGCCACCTGGCGCTACGCGTACTTCCGGGAGCCCGACGACACGTACGTCTGCCTCACCGAGGCCCGCTACTAGCTCCCCCACCACTGCCTGCGTCGCCCCGCCGCTCCTCCCTCCCCTCCCGGCGGGGCGACGTGTGGCACATGGCAGCCGCTATGCGGACGCCAGGTGCCACACGTGTCCGCGCGGCGGCGGAGGCGGGCGCGCGTCAGGCGCGAAACGACATCACGGGGTCGCCGAGGAGCGCCTCGTCGACCGCGAGGCCGAGCCCGGGGCCGTCGGGGGCGGCGTCGACGGGCACGCCGCCGGCGATGTGCTCCACGACCGCGCCGTTCACGAGCGAGACCGAGAACAGCGACGCGGGCGGAGTGCTCGCGGCGAGGTGGGCGATCGCGGCGGCGGCCACGTCGCCGCCCCAGGTGTCCTCGATCGTCACCGAGGCGCCGAGGGACACCGCCAGGTCGCGCAGGCGACGCGCCGGCGTCAGCCCGCCGACCTTGCCGATCTTCAGGTTCACGCCCGACGCGCCCGCCCGGCGCACGGCCGCCACGAGCGAGTCGGCATCGGTGACCGACTCGTCGAGGATCAGCGGCAGCGTCGTCGCCGCGCGCACGTGGAGCACGTCCTCGAAGCGCCGGCAGGGCTGCTCGAGGAAGACCGGCAGGTCCTCGAGCGTGCGGGCCGCCACCAGCGCGTCGGCCAGCGACCAGCCGCCGTTGGCGTCGGCGACCACGACCGCGCCCTCCCCCACCTGCTCGACCACGCTCGCGACGGTGGCGGCGTCGACCCGGGGATCGCCGCCGACCTTGAGCTGGAAGCGCCGCACCCCGGAGGCCAGCGCCCGCTCCACCCGCTCCGCGGTCTCCGACGCCGACCCCATGGGGATCGCCGCGTACAGCGGCAGGGCGTCGCTCAGCCGGCCGCCCAGCAGCGTGGCGACCGGCAGCCCGGCCGCCTGGCCGAGCAGGTCCCAGCACGCGACGTCCAGCGGGCTGCGCGCCGCCTCCTGGCCCATCAGCGTCGCGTCCATCCGCGCCTCGACGTCGCCGAGGTTGCGCGGGTCGGCGCCCAGCAGGGCCGGCGCCAGCTCGGCCAGCGCCGCGCCGACCGCCCCGGTGAACGTCGGCAGGTAGGCCGACGTCAGCGGGCACGCCTCGCCCCAGCCGCGGCGGCCATCGTCGGCGGTGACCCGCACCACCCACGACGGCGAGGCGCCCATCGTCCGCCCGCGCGACAGCCGGAAGTCCCCGGCCACCGGCGTCAGGTCGACCGCGAAGACGTCGACCGCGGCGATCCGCACGACCGCGCTCCGCCGCGCTACGCGACGCCGGCGAGGTCGCTCTGGATCCGCCCGGCCGTGGCCAGCAGCGGTCCGACGAGCTCCTGGCGCACGGATTCGACCGACCGGCGCAGCACGTGAGTGGAGAGGTTGATCGCCCCGACGACGCGGCCGTCGCGCCCGCGCACCGGCGCCGCCACCGCGACCAGGCCCTCCTCGAGCTCCTGGTCGACGATCGCGTAGCCGTCGGCGCGCACCTGCTCGAGCTGCTCGCGCAGCACCGCCGGGTCCGTCACCGTCCGCGGCAGGAAGCTGCGCAGCTGCGCGGTCGCCAGGTACGTGTCGAGCTCCTCGTCGCTCAGGCCGGCGAGCAGCACCTTCCCCATCGCCGTCGCGTGGGCGGGCATCCGCGCGCCCACGTTGACGACGACCGACATGACGGCCGTCGACGGCACACGCGCGACGTAGACGATGTCCGGCCCGTCGAGCACCGACGCCTCGCTGGACTCGTCGACCTCGGCCACGAGCCGCTCCAGGTGCGGCAGCGCCACGTCGGGGAAGCCCAGGCCGGACAGGAACGAGTACCCGAGCTCCAGGACCTTCGGCGTGAGGCGGAACACGCGTCCGTCGCTCTCGACGTACCCGAGCTCCATGAGCGTGATGAGGAACCGGCGCGCGGTGGCGCGCGTCAGCTCCGTCGTGGCGGCCAGCTCGGTGACGGTCTGCTCGGGCGCGTGCGGACCGAAGGCGCGGATGATCGCCAGGCCGCGCTCCAGCGACTGGATGAACTCGCGCGGACGCTCCTCCTCCACCTTCGGCTCGCTCGATTCGGAAACGACGATGGCCGACATCGGCCGCGATGCTACCGCTGAGCGCGGACCTCCATGCCGGGCCACGTCAGTTCCCCCCTCCCGCGAGCTCGCGACGCGCGCGCTCCAGCGCGATCAGCGCCTCGTCGCGCCACGCGACGCGCGCGTCCCAGTCCTCGAGCGCCAGCAGCGCCCGCCGCTGGGCGGTCACCTCGGCGACCAGGTCCGGCGTCCACGGGTCGTCCTGGCCGCGCTCGGCGCCCATGCGCGCGTACGCCGGCCCGAGCTTCTCGGCGTGCGAGGCGATGCCCCCGCGCGTGTTGAGGTCCGCGGTCTCGAACGGGCCCACGAACGCCCAGCGCCGCCCCAGCCCGTCGCGCACGACGCGGTCGACGTCGTCCACCGACGCCACCCCGTCGCGCACCAGGCAGTAGGCCTCGCGCAGCAGCGCGCCCTGCAGCCGGTTGAACACGAACCCCTCGATCTCCCGGCGCACGACCACGGGCGACTGCCCCGCCTCCGAGAGCAGCGCCACCGTCCGGTCGACGACCGCCGGGTCGGTGAACGGCGCCGGGACGACCTCGACGACCGGGATCAGGTGCGGCGGGTTGCCGGGATGGACGACGAGGCAGCGCGTGCGCCCCGGCAGGTCCTCGGCGACCGTCGACGCGACGATCGCCGACGACGAGCTCGCGAGGACTGCGTCGGGCGCCGCCAGCGCGTCGAGCCGCGCGAAGACCTCGCGCTTGAGCTCCACCCGCTCCGGGGCGCACTCCTGCACGTGCGCGGCCCGCGCGACCGCGGCCGCCAGGTCGTCGCCGACCGTCACCCGGCCGGCGATCGCCTCGGGCGCCTCGCCGAGCAGCCCGGCGGCGTCCAGCTGCGCCAGGCGCGCGGCGATCTCGCCGGGCGCGGCCGCGCGCCGCTCGGGGTCGGGGTCCTGCAGCCGCACGACTCGCCCGGCGCGCGCGAACACGATGGCCCAGCTCACGCCGATCGACCCGGCGCCGACGATGGCGACGGGGGCGGTCACGCGCTCGCCATCGCCGCGGTCTTGCGCTTGTACGCCCGCCACGTGGTCGCCCACCGGTCGGGGTCGTTGACGGCCGACCCGTCGACCTGGCGCAGCGCCTGGCGGTGCGGCGCGGTCTTGACGATCTCCGGGTTCGTGTAGGCCTCCTCGACGATGTGCTCCAGGACGTCGATCCACAGGTCGACGTCCTCCTTGGACCACAGCTCGCCGGGCTCGGGCGTGAACGGCTCCGGCACGACCCACGGCTCGTGGCTGAGCCAGAACGCGTCGACGCCGAAGTCGACCATCCGGTTCTGCACGTCGAGCACGGTCACGCCGGTGTCGCGCGTGAGCTCCTCGAGCGAGTAGCGGCACATCTCCAGTCGCGGCGCGTCGATGCCCGGGTTCGACCGCGACACGCCGCGGATGCGCATCAGGCGCCGGTCCATGTAGTTGAGCGCGATCACCGACAGGTCGGCGGCCTCGCGCAGCCCGTCGGCGCCCATCGCGCGCGTCCACGAGTACGCCTTGACGACCTGCTGGGCGTTGCCCCAGTACTCGCGCACACGGCCGATCGACCTCGGCGCGTCGTGCTCGATCGTGTAGCGGTCGCCCTCGCGGTGGACGAGCGGCCGCGGCAGGAACTCGACGAGCTCCTCGCTGCACCCGTACGCGCCGACCGCCGGGCCGCCGCCGCCCTTGGGCACGCCGAAGGTCTTGTGCAGCATGTACATGCACGCGTCGAACCCGAGCTCGCGCGCGCGCAGGCGCGTCATGACGCCGTTGAAGTTGGCGTTGTCGTAGAACGCCAGCCCGCCCGCCTCGTGGACGATGTCCGTCCAGCGGCGGATGTGCGGGTTGTAGATCCCCATGTCGTCGGGGTTGTTGATCATCAGCGCGGCCGTGCGGTCCGACACCGCGGCCTCCAGCGCCTCGACCGACGCGTAGCCGTCCTCCTCGATCGGCAGCGTGACGACCTTGAACCCGGCCGCCGCGGCGGTCGCGGCGTTGCACGGGTGCGCCTGGATCGTCGTGATGATCTCGTCGCGCTGCTCGAGCTCGCCGCGGGCGGCGTGGTAGGCACGGGTGATGCACGCGTGCGTGTAGGCGGCGTCGGCGCCGCCGCCGGGCTGGAACACGAAGCGCGCCATGCCCGACAGCTCCCGCAGCATGAGATCGAAGTCGTGGAGGATCCTGAGGAGGCCCTGGATCGACTCGTCCGGCTGCTCCGGGTGGATCTCGGCCAGCCACGGGCGCGCGGCGACGTGCTCGTTGAGCCGCGGGTTGTACTTCATCGTGCACGTGCCGAAGAGGTTCACGCCCATCATCCCGAGCGTCATCTGCGACAGGTGCAGGTAGTGGCGCTGGACCTCGAACTCCGACAGCTCGGGCAGCGCGGGCGGGGACTCGCGGCGCACGCCCTCGGGGACGAGGTCGGCGCCGGAGCCGACCTTGGCGGCGACCTCCGGCTCGGCCTCCTCGATCGCGACGGCGCGGCGCCCGGGGCGGCCCATCTCCAGGACGACGGGCTCGTCCCAGCGGGCGGCGTGATAGTCGGGCAGCCGGGTCATCGGGTCACCTCCGCAAGCGCCTCGACGAGGCGGTCGATGTCCTCCTGCGCGTGCACCTCGGTCACGCAGTACAGGGCGCACTGGCCGAGGTGCGGATGTCCGGCCGACAGGTCGCCGCCGCCGAAGATGCCGCGCTCGAGCAGCGCCGTGTTGATGTCGGCGACGGTCTTGCCGGTCTCGCCGAAGTCGACGACGAGCTCCTTGAAGAAGCCGCCCCAGCGCACCGACACGTTCGGCAGCTCGGCGATCCGCGCGGCCGCGTAGTGGCTGCGCTGGAGGATCAGCTCGCCGAGCTCGACGAACCCCTGTGGCCCCATCGCCGCCATGTAGACGGCGTTGACGACCGCCCACAGGTACACCGAGTTGCCGGTCCAGTCGTTGCCGTCCTCGCGCCGCCCGTAGGACGACTGCTCGAACAGCGTCATCGTGAAGCCGTGCTCGCCCGGCTTCGCGGTCGGGGCGATCGACACCTGCAGCGTCGGGTACTGGCGCGCGTAGCGCTCCTCGTCGCGGGTGGCGATGAAGCCGCCGACGCCGCCGCCCGCGTTCATGTGCACGCCCAGCGGCTGCGTGGAGCCGACGGCGATGTCGGCGCCGACCTGGCCGGGCGGGGCCAGCACGCCGAGCGAGATCGGGTCGACGCCGAGGATCGTCTCGGCGCCGGCGCCGCGCGCGGCGGCGGCGATCCGCTCGACCTCCGTCTCGATGACGCCCAGCGAGCTCGGCGTCTCGACGTAGACGGCCGCCGTGCGCTCCGACAGCTTCGCCTCGAGGTCGGCGACGTCGAGGCGCCCGGTCCGGGGGTCGGTGGCGACCTCGACGATCGCGATGTGGCTGGGCATCTCCGGCGGCTCGCAGTACGTGCGGATCACCGCCAGGCGCTCGCGGTTCAGGTCGGCCGGGACGAGCACCTCGCGGCGGCCGGTGATGCGGCAGGCCATCCGGATCGCGTGACCGGCGGCGCAGCCCCAGCTGTAGACGGGCAGGCCGACGAAGTCGAGGTCGAGCAGCTCGCCGAGCTGGCTGGCGAACTCGAACCAGGCCTGGTTGCGCCCGTGGTCGGAGGCGGGCGTCCCCCACTCGGACGTGACGAACTCGGTGCGCTGGGCGATCTCGTCGCAGATCGCCGGCACGTGGTGCTGCCACACGCCGCCGCCCAGGAACGACAGGTTCTGCTCGCAGTCGACGTTGCGCGACAGCAGCGACCGCAGGTGCCGGCTCAGGGCGGCCTCCGAGCGCAGCGCCGGCGGCAGGTCGATCGGCTCGCGCACGAGGTGGTCCTGCGGGATCTGCACGAACAGGGCCTCGACGTCGTCGACGCCGACGGCGTCGAGCAGCTCCTGCCGCAGCTCGGGCGCCGAGTTGGCCATGTACGGGTGGGCGGTCGGCCCTGGCGGCGTCATGCGCGCGTCCTCCTCACGTCGAGACCTTCATCACGATCGTCCGCCCCGGCGCGACGTGGACGCGGACGTAGCCCGACAGCTCGGCGTCGAGCGCCTCGTCGCCGGTGTCCACGCGCAGCCGCGGCGGGTCCAGCCGGTGCAGCTTGTCAGCGGCGGCGACGACCTGGATGCGGTCGCGCCCGATCCGCCGCAGGACGGCGGGGCTCAGCTGCTGGTTGCCCCGCCCGAAGAGAGCGCCCTGCCCGCCGACCACGCCGACGATCAGGACCGGCGCCGGCTGCTCGTCCTCGCCGTCCAGGAGCGCGAGCAGGCCGGCCTCGTCGAGGTCGCGCCCCACGAGCTCGCCGTCGCGCACCGCGTCGACGCCGAGCAGCGTGCCGCGCAGCCCCAGATGTCCGAGGATCGCCGCGGTCGTCGTCCCCGGCCCGAGCAGCGTCAGGCGCCCCGGCGGCAGCGTCCGCGCGATCTCCGCGGCGAGCGCCTCGACGCCGGCGTCGGCGCCGCTGGCCGCCTTGGGCCCGACCACGAACGCGGGCTGGCGGGGCACGCGGACCGCGCCGTACAGGCGGGTCGCGACGCGGTCCTCGCGCGCAGCCTCCTCGTCGACGTCGGCGATCTCCGCGTCGGCCAGCCCGTCGGGATCGGGCGAGCGCAGGTAGGCCGCCGCGGCGGCGCCGGCCGCGACGGGCGAGGCGGCGAACACGCCGGAGTGCATCTTCACGCCGGTGGGCACGCCGAGCAGCGGCAGGTCGGCACCGATCGTGTCGAGGATGTCGCGGGCGGTGCCGTCGCCCCCGGCGAACAGCAGCAGGTCGACGCCGCGCTCGCGCATCTCGGCGACCGCGTTGCGCGTGTCGGCCGGGCAGGTCTCGCGCTCCGGCGGCAGCGCGCCGGTGCTCTCCACCTCGAGGCCGGCGGCGCGGGCCAGGTCGGCGCCCATCACGCCGGGCGCGGCGACGACGTGCACGGCGGGCCCGGTGGCGGCGAGGCGCTCGAGCGCCCGGCGTGCCCGCTCGGGGGCGACCTCCTGCGCGCCGAGCCGGCGCGCGGCGCGCACGGCGGCCGGGCCGTCGGTGCCCTTCAGGGCCACCCGGCCGCCCATGCCGGCGATCGGGTTCACGACGAGCCCCAGCCGGCGACGTGGAGCGCCCACGGCCATCGCGGCGGCTACGCCACCTCCGCGGCGACGACGTCGGCGGCCTCGCGGGCCACGGCGACCATCCGGTCGATCTCCTCCTCGGTCACCACGAACGGCGGCGAGAACGAGATCGTGTCGCCCTCGGGCAGCGCGCGCGTGATGACGCCGCGCTCGAGCGCCTCGGCGGTGACCCGCGCGGCGATCGAGCCGACCGGGTCGAAGCGGGCGGGCGGGTCCTGGGCGGCGACGAACTCGACGGCGCCGACGAGCCCGAGGCCGCGGACCTCGCCGACGAGCGGGTGGCCGTCGAACGCCTCGCGCAGCCGCTGCTGGAGCCGCGTGCCGAGGACCTCGACCCGCTCCAGCAGGCCGTCTCGCTCGATGACGTCGAGGTTGGCCATCGCCGTCGCGCAGGCGATCGGGTGCGACGTGTACGTGTAGCCGTGGCTGAACGTCGCGTCCCCGTTGCGGTCGGCGAGCACGCGCCACACCTTCTCGGAGACCAGGCACGCCGACAGCGGCACGTAGGCCGACGTGATGCCCTTGGCGACCGTCATCAGGTCCGGCTCGATGCCGAGGCGCTCGCTGCCGAACCACGTGCCCAGCCGCCCGAAGCCGGTGACGACCTCGTCGGCGATGAGCAGGACGTCGTGGCGGCGCAGCACCTCCTGGATGGCGGCCCAGTACCCGTCGGGCGGGACGATGACGCCGCCGGCGGCCTGGATCGGCTCGGCGATGAACGCCGCGACGGTGTCGGGCCCCTCGGCGACGATCAGGGCGTCGAGCTCGGCGGCCAGCCGCGCGCTGAACGCGGCGTCGGCCTCGCCGGGCCGCGCCTCCCACAACCGGTGCGGCGCCGTCGTGTGGAGGACGCCGTCGAGCGGCAGGTCGAAGTTGCGGTGCATGCCGGGCATGCCGCTGAGGCTGCCGGACGCGAGCGAGACGCCGTGGTACCCGCGGGCGCGCGAGATGATCTTCTTCTTGGCGGGCCGCCCGAGCAGGTTGTTGTACATCCGCACGAGCTTGACCTGCGTGTCGTTGGCGTCCGAGCCGCTGTTGCCGTACAGCACCTTGGACATCCCGGCGGGCGCCACGTCCATGATCCGCTCGGCCAGCAGCGCCGGCGTGTCGGTCGCCATCGACGTGAACGAGTGGTAGTAGGGCAGCTTCAGCGCCTGCGCTCGCATCGCGTCAGCCAGCTCGACGCGCCCGTAGCCGACGTTGACGCACCACAGCCCCGCCATCGCGTCGAGATACGTCCGGCCCTGGTCGTCGGTGAGCGTCGAGCCCTGGCCGGCGACGATGACCCGCCGCGGACCCTTGGCCTCGTGCTCGCCGAGGACGCTGAACGGGTGGAAGACATGCCGGCGATCGATGTCGCCGAGCGCGTCCAGTGAGGTGGTGGTCGTCATCGTCCTGCTCGTATTGCGGTCACTTGCACGATATGCGAACCTTGGCAAACCCGCAGCCACCTGTCCACCCCCTCCAGGAGAACCCGCAATGCCGACCGCCTTCGAGCTCCCCCTGACGGACCGCTCGCTGCTGCGCGAGCAGCTCCTGGTGGCCGGCGAGTGGGTCGACGGCGAGGGCGGCGAGCGCGATCCGGTGCTCGACCCCGCGACGGGCGAGCGGATCGCGTCCGTCGCGCGCGGGACGCGCGCCGACGCGCGCCGGGCGATCGAGGGCGCCGACGCCGCGCAGGACGCCTGGGGTCGCACGCCCGCCAAGACGCGCGCGCAGCTCCTGCGGGCGTGGCACGACCTGATCGTCGCCCACGTCGACGACCTCGCGGTGATCCTCACCGCCGAGCAGGGCAAGCCGCTCGCCGAGGCGCGCGGCGAGATCCTCTATGGCGCCACGTTCATCGAGTGGTTCGCCGAGGAGGCCAAGCGCGCCTACGGCGAGGTGATCCCGTCGCCCGCCGAGCACCGCCGGCTGCTGACGCTGCGCAAGCCCATCGGCGTGTGCGCGGCGATCACCCCGTGGAACTTCCCGATGGCGATGATCGCCCGCAAGGCCGCCCCTGCGCTGGCCGCCGGCTGCACGATGGTCGTCAAGCCCGCGCCCGCCACGCCGCTGTCCGCGCTGGCGATGGGCGAGCTGGCGCTGCGCGCCGGCATCCCCGCCGGCGTCCTCAGCGTCGTGTGCGGCCCCGCCGAGGAGGTGGGCCACGAGCTGGCCACCTCCCCGCTGGTGCGCAAGATCACCTTCACCGGGTCGACGCCGGTGGGGCGCCTGCTGATGCGCCAGGCGTCGGAGACCGTCAAGCGCGTGTCGCTGGAGCTGGGCGGCAACGCGCCGTTCATCGTGTTCGACGACGCCGACCTCGACGCCGCCGTCGAGGGGGCGATCGCCTCCAAGTTCCGCAACGCCGGCCAGACCTGCGTGTGCGCGAACCGCGTGCTCGTCCAGGACGGCATCCACGACGCGTTCGTCGAGCGGTTCGCCGCCGCCACCGCCGCGCTGCGCGTCGGCCACGGCTTCGAGGAGGGCGTCGAGCAGGGGCCGCTGATCGACGAGCGCGCGCTGGCCAAGGTCGTCGACCACATCGAGGACGCGGTCGGGCAGGGCGCGAGCGTCGCGACCGGCGGGCGCCCGCACGAGCGCGGCGGCACGTTCTTCGAGCCGACCGTGCTGACCGGCGCGACGCCGCGGATGCGCATCGCGGTCGAGGAGACCTTCGGCCCGGTCGCGCCGGTCTTCCGGTTCGAGACCGAGGAAGAGGCCGTCGCGCTGGCCAACGCCACGGAGTCCGGCCTGGCCGCCTACTTCTACACGCGCGACCTCGGGCGCACCTGGCGCGTCGGCGAGGCGCTGGAGTTCGGCGTCGTCGGCGTCAACACCGGGATCATCTCCTACGAGGGCGCCCCGTTCGGCGGCGTCAAGCAGTCGGGACTGGGCCGCGAGGGCTCGCGCCACGGCCTCGACGACTACCTCGAGATCACCTACCTCTGCGTCGACGGCCTCGGCGGCTGACCGCCGCCGCGGGATGCACATCGGACCCCATGTCCGCACCCTGACGCACCCGTCACCGTTTCCGGGGTAGTGGCTGTTCGAGGCCTCCCCATGACGCGCGCGCTCGACGAGAAGGTGCTTCCCGTCTACGAGACGGTGCTCCGCCGCAACCCCGGTGAGCAGGAGTTCCACCAGGCGGTGCGCGAGGTGCTGGAGACGCTCGGGCCGGTGGTCGCCAAGAACCCCGAGTACGGCGAGGCGAAGCTGCTGGAGCGCCTCTGCGAGCCGGAGCGCCAGATCATCTTCCGGGTGCCGTGGTCCGACGACCGCGGCGAGGTGCACGTCAACCGCGGGTTCCGCGTCGAGTACAACAGCGCGCTCGGCCCCTACAAGGGCGGGCTGCGCTTCCACCCGTCCGTGAACCTCGGGATCGTCAAGTTCCTCGGGTTCGAGCAGGTCTTCAAGAACGCGGTGACCGGCATGCCGATCGGCGGCGGCAAGGGCGGCTCCGACTTCGACCCGCGCGGACGCTCGGACGCCGAGGTCATGCGCTTCTGCCAGTCGTTCATGACCGAGCTGCACCGCTTCCTGGGCGAGCACACCGACGTGCCCGCCGGCGACATCGGCGTCGGCGCCCGCGAGCTCGGCTACCTGTTCGGCCAGTACAAGCGGATCACCAACCGCTACGAGTCGGGCGTGCTGACCGGTAAGGGGCTTGCCTGGGGCGGCGCGCGCGTGCGCAAGGAGGCGACCGGCTACGGCTGCGCGTACTTCGCCCAGGAGATGCTCGCCGTCGACGGCCGCTCGCTCGAGGGCTGCGACGTGCTCGTCTCCGGCTCGGGCAACGTGGCGATCTACGCGGTCGAGAAGGTGCAGGCGCTCGGCGGGCGCGCGATCACGATCTCCGACTCCGGCGGCTACGTGCACGATCCCGACGGGATCGACGTCGAGCTGCTCAAGGAGGTCAAGGAGGTCGACCGCGCGCGTGTGTCCGACTACGCCGAGCGCCGCGGCGGCAAGGCGCGCTTCGTGCCCGACCAGCAGGTGTGGGACGTGCCCGGCCAGGTCGCGCTGCCGTGCGCGACCCAGAACGAGCTGACCGGGCGCGACGCGCGGCGGCTGATCGCCAACGGCGTCATCGCCGTCGCCGAGGGCGCCAACATGCCGTGCACGCCCGACGCGGTGCGGGCGTTCCGCGACGCCGGCGTGATGTTCGGGCCCGGCAAGGCCGCCAACGCCGGCGGGGTGGCGACCAGCGCGCTGGAGATGCAGCAGAACGCGTCGCGCGACTCGTGGACGTTCGAGTACAGCGAGCAGCGGCTGCGCGAGATCATGCACGAGCTGCACCGCTCGGTGTACGCGACCGCGGAGGAGTACGGCGCGCCCGGCGACTACGTGGCCGGCGCGAACATCGCCGGCTTCGTGCGCGTGGCCGACGCGATGCTCGCCCACGGCCTGATCTGACCCGGATTGCACACCGGCCCCGGGCCAGGATGCACGTTGAGCTCCATGGTGGCGAGCGCGCGCGTGCGCGATGGTCGAGGCATGCTCGACATCCATCCCATTCCCCCCGCGCGCGACCGGCCGCAGCCGGCCCGCGACCTCCGTCTCGTCCCGCCCGTCCCGCCGGCCGCGCCCGGCCCCCGCGTCGCCCCCTGGCCCTCGGCGCGCGCGGCCGCCCAGCTCGTCGCCCGGCGCCAGCGCCGGCGCCCCCGCGCCCGCCGCGCCAACGCGGACGTCGTCGCGCGTGCGTGGCGGCGGCCGTGGGCGGCGTGACGGGCGCCGTCCTCGACACCTCGTGGAGCCCGGATCCCGGGCTCCTCCTCTCCCTCTCGCTGCTGCTCGGCGCCTACGTCGTGCGCTGGCGCCGGGTGCGCGACCGCCACGGCCCCGCCGCCGCCTCCTGGTGGCGGCTCCTGGCCTTCGCCGCCGGCGTGGGCTCCCTCGTCGTCGCGCTCGTCTCGCCGCTGGACCGCATGGCCGAGCAGCTCGCGACCCTGCACATGGTCCAGCACCTGTTCCTCCTGGACCTGGCGCCGATCCTGCTGCTGGCCGGCACCACCAAGATCCTGCTGCGGCCCGTCACCCGCGTGCTCGTGCCGGTCGAGCGGGCGGCCGGCCCGCTCGCCCACCCGGCGATGGGCGCGATCGCCTACGTCGCCGCGATGGTCGCCTACCACGCCCCGCCCGTCTACGACCTCACGCTGCGCTCCGACCTCGCCCACGTGCTGGCGCACATGGCGCTCGCCGGCGCGGGCGCCCTCTACTGGTGGCACCTCATCTCCCCCGCCCGCCAGCGCCTGCGGATGGGCATCCTCGGCCCGGTCGCCTACATGGCGGCGACGAAGGTCGGCGCCGGCCTCGTCGCGATCGCGCTCGGCTTCGCGCCCGAGCTGATCTACGAGAGCTACGCGCGGCTGCCCGAGTTCTGGGGCCTCACCCACCTGGAGGACCAGCGCGCCGCCGGCCTGCTGATGGCGCTGGAGCAGTCCCTCGTGATGGGCATCGCGCTCGTGGCCCTGTTCATGCGCGCCATGGACAACGCTGAGCAGGCCGACCGCCGCGCGGAGCGCCTGGCGCAGGCGTAATGGTCACCAGGGCCCATGGGAATCCCGCCGCCGGCGGGAGACCATGACCTATTCCGCGGCGAGGCGGCGCGGTCGGCCTCGCGCGCGCTGCATCGTCTCGACCGCGAGGAGGTACTCGATGCGAGAGCTGCTCGCCATCACCCGCGGCCTCACCGCGATCGCCCTCACCGGCCTCGGCCTGCTCGTTGTACTGCGAGGCCACGGAGCGGCCGCCCACATCCTGCCGGGCGCGATCCTGATCGCCGCCGGCATCACGGTCGCCACGGTCGGCGTCCTGCTGGACGTCGTCGACGGCCGCTTCGCCCCCGCCCCCCGCAGGCGGCGCTGACCATGGCGCGCAAGGAGGCCACCGCGACCAACTGGCGCGACGACGTCGTGCTCAACGAGCTCGTGCTCGAGCGCTCGCGCCTGGCGGCGCGCCGGCGCCGGCAGGAGGAGCTGGACCGGGCGGTCGCCGCGCTCGCCGCGGCGCTGCCCGAGGACCGGCTGACGCGTGAGGAGCTGCGCGCCGGCGCCACGGCCGTGCTGCGCAGCGTGCGCGACGAGCGCGCCTGAGCGCGAGCGTCGCTGCGGCGTGGGTCTCCCGGCGGCTGCCCCGGCCGCCGGGAGACTCCGACCGGCCCTCATGTCCGCCCGAGGCGCGGGCAGGGACTGGCGCGCCTCGACCATCGCGTTGCCGATCGGACGCCGCAGGCTCATCGTGCCCCAGCGGCGCCCGTGCGGCTATGGGGTCAAGTACGCATCTTCGGTCACGCCGGCACGCGCTCCCACAGCTCGTCGAACGCCAGGGCGTCGAAGCTCCCCGCCTGCGAAGCGCCGGGCGAACGGGGCCAGCACCGCGTCGGCGGACGCCTGGCGGTCGGCCCCGGCGATCACCGCGCGGCGGCCGCCGCCTTCTCGAACCGCGACTCGGCCAGCCGCAGCACGCGGCGGGCGTTGTCCTCGTAGACCTTGCGCTTGACGCGCTCGTCCTCGACGACCGCCTCGATGTCCTCCAGCGTCTGCGGCAGGAACGTCGGCGAGTACCCGAAGTCCGAGCCGAACAGCACGTTGTCCTCGCCGAAGAAGTCCAGCGCGGCGCGCAGGGCGATCGGGTTGCCGAAGTTCGCGGTGTCGGCGTAGAAGCGGCGCAGGTAGTCGAGCGGCTCCCGGGTCAGCGGGATCCTCGGCTCCTGGTGATGCCAGTCCATCGGCCGCTTCAGGCGCCCGGCGATCATCGGCACGGTGCCGCCGCTGTGGTGCGTGATGATCCGCAGGTGCGGCCAGCGCTCCAGGTAGCCGGCCGCCATCAGCCGGTACATCGTCACCGTCGTGTCGGTCGGCCAGCCCGCGTACGAGTACAGGTGGTAGCGCGACCCGTCCTCGGTGAGCGGGAAGTCCGACCACTCGATCGTGCGGTTGGGATGGATCCAGATCGGCCGGTCCAGCCGCGCCATCAGCTCGAAGAACGGCTCGTAGTCGGGGTGGTCCAGGCAGCGGCCCTGGATGTGCGTGAACACCTGGGCGCCCAGCGCGCCGCGGCCCTCGATCTGCTCCTCCAGCGCCTTCAGCCCCCGCTCGCCGTCCTGGAGGGCGACCTGCGCGACCCACCCGACGAAGCGGTCGGGGTGGTCGGCGGCGGTCGCCGCGAGCTCCTCGTTGCCGATCGCCGCCAGCGCGGCCGCCTCGTCGGGCTCGCCGTGCTCGGCCTGCGTGTGCCCCATGACCAGCACCTGGCGGTAGTCGTCGCCGCCGGCGACCTCGTCGATCAGCCGGAAGCGCGCCTCGAGGTCGGTGAGGCTGGGGTCGAGGCTCGACATCGCCCGGTACTCGGACGAGACGGTGTCGCCCCGCCGGTCCAGGATCTCGAACACGCGCGCCAGGTACCGCGGCGTGAGGATGTGGGTGAACACGTCGATGCGCATGGGCACTCCCCTCTCGATGGTGGGTCCGGTCAGGTCGTCGCCGGCGAGCCCGTCGCCAGCAGCTCGTCGCGGTCCAGGCCCAGCAGCGCGAAGATCTCCTCGCGCAGGTCCTGGAAGCGCGGCAGCTCCTTCGTCTTGAGCTGGTCGCGGGGCCGCGGCAGGTCGACGTCGAGCTCGGCGATCACCCGCGACGGGCGCTGCGACAGCACGAGGACGCGGTCCGACAGCAGGATCGCCTCCTCGATATCGTGGGTGACGAACAGGATCGACAGGCCGAGCTCGCGCCACACGTCGAGCAGCACGCGCTCGAGCGCGATGCGCGTCTGCGCGTCGACGGAGGCGAACGGCTCGTCCATCAGCACGAGCTCGGCCCGCGCGGCGATCGCGCGCGCGAGCGCCACGCGCTGCTGCATGCCGCCCGAGAGCTGCCACGGGTAGTGGCCGGCGAACGTCTCCAGGTGCACGAGCGCGAGCGCGTGGCGGGCCCGCTCGGCCGCCTCGGCGCGCGACAGGCCGTGCAGCGGGAAGCGCACGTTGCGCTCGACCGTCAGCCACGGGAACAGGCTGCGGTTGAACTCCTGGAAGACGAGCTGCAGGCCCGGCAGCACGCCGCGCACGCGCTCGCCGCGGTAGCGGACGTCGCCGCCGTCGCGCTCGAGCAGCCCGGCGATGCAGCGCAGCAGCGTGGTCTTGCCGCACCCCGACGGCCCGACGACGCTGAGGAACTCGCCCTGGCGCAGCCCGATCGTGAGGTCGTCGATCGCGAGCGTCTCGCCGTCGCGGACCGCGAACGCCTTGCGCAGCCCCTCGACGCGGATGATCTCGTCAGGCACCGCTCCTCCCTCCGGTCCGTCCGATGTGCCAGGCCAGCGCGCGCCGCTCCACGCGCGTGAACAGGACGCTGACCGACCAGCCGACGAGCCCCAGCACGAGCACGCCGCCGTAGGTCTCGGGGACCATGAAGCGCCGCTGCGCGTTGAGGATCTCGAAGCCCAGGCCCGACGACGCGCCGTACATCTCCGACAGGACCATCACGATCAGCGCGATCCCGAGCGCGATGCGCAGGCCGGCGAAGATCTGCGGCAGGCTCGCCGGCAGGACGATGCGCCGCAGGATCGCGAAGCGGCCCAGTCCGCTGACGCGCCCGGTCTCGACGAGCACCGGGTCGACGTGGCGGGCGCCGTCGAGCGCGTTCAACAGCACCGGCCAGCAGGCGCCGAACGCGATGACCGCGACCCGCATCCCGCCGTTGGCGCCGAGCACCAGCAGCGCGAGCGGCAGGATCGCGGTCGCCGGCAGCGCGCGCAGGAACTCGAGCACCGGGCGCACCCACGGCTCCAGCGGGCGCAGGTAGCCCAGCGGCGTCCCCACCGCGACACCGACCGCGCAACCGACGACGTAGCCGAGCGCGAACCGCCCGACCGACGGCAGCACGTCGCTGGTGAGCGTGGCGCCGGTGAGCAGGTCCCAGGCCGCGCCGGCCGAGTCCGTGAACGTCGGCAGGTACAGCTCCTGGGCCGACTCCGCGTAGAGCTGCCACAGCAGCAGCAGGAGCGCGGCGACCACCCATCCCAGCAGGGCCGGGGCGACCTTTCCGCCGCGCAGGCGCACGGCGCTCATGCCCGCTCCCCCCGTGCGGCGACGGTCCATGGCAGCGCCCGCCGGTCGAGCGCGGTGAACGCCGCGTTCAGCAGGAACCCGACGATGCCGGTGACGAACACGGCGGCGTAGCTGAGCGGGATCTGCATGGCGCCCTGCGCGTCGACGATCAGCTTTCCGAGGCCGGGGGCGCCGGTGATCAGCTCGGCGCTGACCGCGAGCACGAGCGCGATCGACGAGGCGATCCGCAGCCCGGTGAACAGCGCCGGCAGCGTCGACGGCAGGACGACGCGGCGGATCGTGGCCAGGCGCGACAGGCCGGCGACGCGCGCGGTGTCGAGCAGCAGCGGGTCGACGCCCTGCACCGCGAAGCGGACGTTGAAGAACACCGGCCACAGGCAGGCGTAGACGATCAGCAGGAGCTGCATGCGCAGGCTCACGCCGAAGACGAGGACGGCGATCGGGATCAGCGCCACCGACGGGACCGGCCGCAGGAACTCGACGGTGACGCGCAGCGCCGCGTCGGCCCACCGCGACAGCCCGACGGCGACGCCCAGCACGAGCCCGGCGGGCACCGTGATCGCCAGGCCGACCGCCCACGCCTTCAGCGTCTCGCCGATCGCCGGCGCGAGCTGGCTGCCGAAGTCCTCGACCCCGGCGCTCAGGATCGAGCCGACGCCCGGGACGTAGGCGCTCGGCACCACGCCGAGCGCCCGGATCAGCTCCCAGATCGCGATCGCGATCGCGATGCCGGCCAGCCCCTTCAGCGTGCGGACGACGCGCGTGCTCGTCGCCGGCCCCAGCGGGCGGCGGGCGCGCGCGGGCGCGCGGCGCGCGAACGCCCCGGCCCAGCCCGAGGCGGCCCGATCGGCCATCGGTGAGCTCCCCGGCGCCACGCCGTCAGGCCGCCGGCGGCTGCCAGACGATGTCGGCCGCCGGGACCTCCGCCTCCGACAGCCCGTAGCGGTGGCACGCCTCCGCGAGCGGCTGCAGGTCGGCCTCGGTCACCGGGATGCGGATCTCGCTGGCCACCATCGCCTTCACGAGGTCCTCGGGCACGCCGGTCTTCTCGCTGATGAGCGCGTTGGCGGCCCCCTCGTTGGCCTCGATCCACTGCGCGGCCGCCTCCATCGCGCTCGCGAACGCGGCGGCGGCGTTGGCGTTGGCGTCCAGCCACTCGCCGGTGGACACCCAGCCGGCCACGAAGACGAAGTCGGGGTCCATGAACGACCAGTCGCTGATCGCCCGCACGCCGCCGTCGCGCAGCGCGGCGGTCACCGTCGGCTCGTTGACCTGGAGCGCGTCGATGCGCCCCTGGATCAGCGGCGGGAGCTGGTCGGGCCCGATCGCGTTGAGCTCGACGAGCTCGACGCTGTCGGGGTCGAGGCCGGCGGCGTCGAGCGACCAGCGCACCTCCAGCTCGGCGATGTTGCCGAGCGTGTTGACGCCCACCTTGTGGCCCGGCAGGTCCTCGATCGACTGCAGCGGCGAGTCCTCGCGCACCAGCATCGACTGGTTGGCGTAGCTGTCGGGCCCGAGCCCCGAGCCGCCCGCGAAGAAGCGGAAGTCGAAGTTCTGGGCCTTGGCCGCGATGACCGAGGGCACGCTGGCCCAGCCGAGCTGGAGCTGGCCCGACTGGATCGCCGGCTGGATCGCGGTGCCGCCGACCATCTCGACGCCCTGGACGGAGTCGAAGCCGGCGTCCCGGAACAGGCCCTGCTGCTCGGCCACCCAGAACGGGATCGTGTCGGCGAACTTGATGATGCCCGCCTTGAGCTGCGTCGTCTCGAGGCTGCCGCTGGCCGCCGTCGAGGTCGACGAATCGTCGTCGGACCCGCACCCGGCGAACACCGGCGCCAGCATCGCGCCGCCGGCGATCACCCCTGCGCTCTGCAAGAGCTGACGGCGCGACAGACCACCCGCGCCGATCGCGGTTGCTGCTCTCCCCCTGCCCGGCAATGTCCCCACCACCCCTGTTGGCTGTGGACGCCGACCGGCCGCTCCGATCGGCCGTTGCATATAGCAGCACACTCTTGCGTATAGCGCAAGCAGGTGGCGATAGACTCGCGCCCACGTGCCCTCCAGGCCTACCCATCTGCTCAGCTCCGTCGACAACGCGCTGACGCTGCTGCTGCTCTTCCGCGAACAGGACGAGATCCGCATCTCCGACGCGTCCCGCGCGCTGGGCGTCTCGCCGTCCACCGCGTCGCGGCTGATGGCGATGCTCCAGTACCGCGGGTTCGCGACGCAGGACCCGCGGACCCGGGCCTACCGGCCGGGCCCGGCGCTGGTCGACATCGGCCTGGCGGCGGTGAGCCGCATCGACGCGCGCCGGATCGTGCGCCCGTTCCTGGAGGCGCTGGCGCGCGAGGTCGACGAGACCGCGCACTTCGTCGTCCTCGACGGCACCGACGCGGTGTTCCTCGACGGGGTCGAGAGCACGCGCTCGGTGAAGACGACGCTGCGCATCGGCCACCGCCGCCCCGCCCACGCGATCTCCGGCGGCAAGGCGCTGCTGGCCACGCTCCCCGAGCCGGAGCTGCGCCGCCGCTACCCGTCCGGGCGCCTCGCGCGCCTGACGCCCGAGACGATCGCGACGCGCGCCGAGCTGGAGCGCGAGCTGGCCGCCGTGCGCGCCGCCGGGTACGCGACGAACATCCGCGAGAGCGACCCCGAAGTCGCCGGGCTGGCCGTCGCGATCCCGCACCCCGGCGGCCTGGCCGCGGGCGCGCTCACCGTGTCGCTGCCGACGAGCCGCTTCGACCAGGACAGCCTGCTCCTGCTGCTGGAGCCGCTGCGCGGAGCCGCCGCCGACGCCGCCCGCGCGCTGGCCAGCGCGCCCACCGACGCGGGCGCCGGCGCGGCCGGGCGCGCGGAGGCGTAGCGGCGGGCGTCAGCCCTCGAGCGCCGCCCGGCGGCGCCGCTCCTCCTCGGTCGGCTCCTCGAACGCGAACGACCCGCGGCGGATGTCGCCGTCGGCCGCATAGGAGGCGAGGATCACGCCGCTCGGCGTGGTGGCCGCGCCCAGCAGCCGCACGCCCGCGGGCCGGGCGCCGGCGCCGAACAGCCGCTTGCCCGAGCCGGCCACGACCGGGGCGATCAGCAGCCGGTACTCGTCCACGAGCCCGGCGCCGATCAGCGTCTGGAGCAGGTCGGCGCAGCCGTGGACCTGCAGCTCCGGGCCGTCCTGCGCCTTGAGCGCGGCGACGGCCGTCGCCACGTCGCCGCGGATCAGGTGCGAGTTGGCCCAGTCGACGCGGTCCAGCGTGCGCGACGCCACGTGCTTGGCCGCGGCGTTCATGCGATCGGCGACCGGGCCGGTGTCGTAGGGCCAGTGCGCGGCGAGGATCTCGTAGGTCCTGCGGCCGAGGACGAGGTCGAAGGGCTCCTCCATCGCCGCCTCGACGTGGCGGTGCAGCTCGTCGTCGAAGTAGCCGACGGCCCAGCCGCCGAGGTCGAACCCGCCGGTCGGGTCCTCCTCCGGCCCGCCCGGGGCCTGCATCACGCCGTCCAGCGTGACGTGCACGCGCGCGACAAGGGATCTCATGGGGCGCTCCTGTGGTCGTGTGGTTCGATGCCGGGGTGGACACCGGTCGTCGAGAGCCAGTACCGGCGCCGGCGGCGAAACTCATCGCTCGGGCGCGCGCCGGCGACGAGCGCGCCTTCGACGAACTGGTCGCGCCCCTCCGCGGCCGGCTGCTCGCGCACTGCTACCGGATGCTCGGCTCGCTGCACGACGCCGAGGACGCGCTCCAGGACACGCTGCTGCGGGCGTGGCGCGGCCTCGGCGGGTTCGACGCCGCGCGCAGCCTGCGCCCGTGGCTGTACCGGATCGCCACGAACGTGTGCCTCGACCAGCTGCGCCGGCGGCCGCGGCGCGTGATGCCGCCCGACGCCGCGCCGCCCGCCTCGCCGGCCGCGGGCCCGGGCGTGCCCGCCGACGACGTCCCGTGGCTGGAGCCGTTCCCCGACGGGATCGCCGGCCTCGGCGACGGCCGCCCCGCGCCCGACGCGCGCTACGAGGAGCGCGAGGCGGTCGAGCTCGCGTTCGTCGTCGCGCTCCAGCGCCTGCCGCCCAACCAGCGCGCCGTGCTGCTGCTGCGCGACGTCCTCGGGTTCTCCGCGCGCGAGACCGCCGCGGCGCTCGACACGTCCGAGGCCTCGGCCAACAGCGCGCTGCAGCGGGCGCGCGCGACCGTGGCGGAGCGCCTGCCCGAGCGCAGCCAGCAGGCGACGCTGCGCGCGATCGGCGACGACGAGCTGCGCCGCCGCGT
The DNA here is from genome assembly GCA_035565675.1 of Capillimicrobium sp. GTDB lineage: Bacteria > Actinomycetota > Thermoleophilia > Solirubrobacterales > Solirubrobacteraceae > Capillimicrobium. Next base: position 31,387 of record DATMSA010000040.1, read on the forward strand.
CGACGCCTACGTCGACGCGTGGGAGCGCCGCGACATCGACGCGATCGTGGCGCTGCTGGCGGCGGACGCGACGTTCCTCATGCCGCCCTTCCCCAACTGGTTCGCGGGCCGCGAGGCGGTCGCCGCGCTCATCGCCGACGCGTTCGCCACGCCGCCGCTGCGCTGCGCGGAGGCGCGCGCCAACGGCCAGCCGGCGCTCGGGTGGTACGTCTGGTCGCCGGAGGCCGGGCGCTTCGAGGCGACGGCGCTGGAGGTGTACGCGTTCGACGCCACGCACCTGACGCAGGTCGCCGTCTTCGCCTCGCCGGAGCTGTTCCCGGCGTTCGGGCTGCCGGCCGCTCAGCCGAGCTGAGCGGCGAGCACGTCGGCCTCGGCGCGCAGCTCGGCGGCGCGCGCGGTCTCGCCGCGCGCCTCGTAGGCGGCCGCGGCGGCGCGGCGCTCGTCGACCTCGGCGGCGACGATCGCGCGCATCGCGTCCTCGGTCAGCTCGGCCCGCGCGGCCTCCCCGGATCCGAGCGGCCCGGCGGTGCCGGCGATGTGCTCGCTCTGGGCCTCGACCCCGGCGGCCTGGGCCGGCGGCGCCACCGCCTCGGCGTTGTCGATCGCGGCCAGCGCGGTGCGCAGCGCGGAGACCGCGGTCGCGTCGCGGGCCTTGCGCGCGGACAGCAGGGCGGCGCGCAGGCGCTCCCGCAGGCCGGCGCTCACGCCTGCATCCCCCGCAGCACGAGCTCGGCGAGCCGGTGCGCGGCGCGCGGCCCGATGCCGGCGAGCTCGCGCAGCGCGCAGAACACGAGCCGCAGGTCCTCGTGGTCGGCGTCGTCGCGCAGCGCGCCGGCGGCCCGCGCCCGCTCGACCATCTGCGCCAGCGCCTCGGTCGCGCCCATGCGCGCGGCGCGGACCTCCTCCGAGACCGACGCGGCCTCGTCCCACGCGGTCTGCGAGAGGGCGTCCCCGATGCAGTCGTCGACGGTCGCGTGCGTCGCCTCGACCAGCGCCGCCCACGGATCGGGCTCGTCGAGCGTGGCCAGGAAGCGCTCGCGCAGCGCGCCGGCCCGCTCGATGACCAGGTACGCGATCAGGTCGTCCTTGCTGCCGACCTGGCGGTAGATGCTGCCGACGCCGACGCCGACGCGGTCGGCGAGCACCGGCATCGGCACGTCGACGCCGTCGCGGGCGAACAGCTCGTCGGCGACGTGGAGGACGCGCGAGCGCTTCTCGTCGGGCGTCAACGTCGCCCATGGACCCGGAATGGCCATTCCGGTACTCTACCGCGCCATGCCCGCCCTGCGATCCCGCACCGTCACCCATGGACGCAACATGGCCGGCGCCCGCGCCCTCCTGCGCGCGGCCGGCGTGGAGCGTGAGGACTTCGGCAAGCCGATCGTCGCCGTCGCGAACTCGTACACGCAGTTCGTGCCCGGCCACACCCACCTCAAGCCGGTCGGCGAGATCGTCGCCGAGGCGATCAAGGAGGCGGGCGGCATCCCGCGCGAGTTCAACACGATCGCCGTCGACGACGGCATCGCCATGGGCCACGGCGGGATGCTCTACTCGCTGCCGTCGCGCGACCTCATCGCCGACAGCGTCGAGTACATGGCCAACGCGCACTGCGCCGACGCGCTCGTGTGCATCTCCAACTGCGACAAGATCACGCCGGGGATGCTCAACGCCGCGCTGCGGCTGAACATCCCGACCGTGTTCGTCTCCGGCGGGCCGATGGAGGGCGGCACGGCGGTGCTCGTCGACGGCACCGTGCGCAAGCGCATCAACCTCATCACCGCGATCGCCGACGCCGTCGCCGACGAGGTCTCCGACGAGGACATCGCGATCATCGAGGAGCACGCCTGCCCCACCTGCGGCTCGTGCTCGGGCATGTTCACCGCCAACTCGATGAACTGCCTGACGGAGGCGCTCGGCCTGGCCCTGCCCGGCAACGGCTCCGTCCTGGCCACGCACACCGCGCGCAAGGAGCTCTACGAGGCGGCGGGCCGCACGGTCGTCGAGATCGCCCACCGCTGGTACGACGGGGACGACGCGTCGGTGCTGCCGCGCTCGATCGCGACGCGAGCCGCGTTCGAGAACGCGATGGCGCTCGACGTCGCCATGGGCGGCTCGACGAACACCGTGCTGCACATCCTCGCCGCCGCGCAGGAGGCCGAGATCGAGTTCACGATGGCCGACATCGACGCGGTCTCGCGGCGCGTGCCGTGCCTGTGCAAGGTCGCCCCGAACGGCACCTACCTGATGGAGGACGTCCATCGCGCCGGCGGCATCCCCGCGATCCTCGGCGAGCTGTGGCGCGGCGGCCTGCTCAACGAGGACGTGACCACCGTCCACGCCCCGACCGTCGAGGCGTGGCTTGGCGAGTGGGACGTCCGCGGCCCCAGGCCGTCGGAGCGCGCGCTGGAGCTGTTCCACGCCGCGCCCGGCTGCCGGCGCTCGGCCGAGGCGTTCTCGCAGTCGGAGCGGTGGGAGTCGCTGGACCTCGACGCCGCCGACGGCTGCATCCGCGACGTCGCCCACGCCCACTCGACCGACGGCGGCCTGGCGATCCTGTACGGCAACCTCGCCGTGCGCGGCTGCGTCGTCAAGACCGCGGGCGTCGACGAGTCGATCCTCACGTTCCGCGGGCCCGCCGTCGTGCTCGAGTCCCAGGAGGACGCGGTCGACGCGATCCTGTCCGGGCGCGTCAAGGAGGGCGACGTCGTCGTCATCCGCTACGAGGGCCCACGCGGCGGCCCCGGCATGCAGGAGATGCTCTACCCCACCTCGTACCTGAAGGGCCGCGGCCTGGGGAAGGCGTGCGCGCTCATCACCGACGGGCGCTTCTCCGGCGGCACCTCGGGCCTGTCGATCGGGCACGTGTCGCCCGAGGCGGCGGCCGGCGGCGCGATCGCGCTCGTCGAGGACGGCGACCCGATCGACATCGACATCCCCAACCGGCGCATCACGCTCGACGTGCCCGAGGAGGAGCTGGCCGAGCGGCGCGAGCGCCTCGAGGCCGAGGGCGGCTACGTGCCCGCCGCGCGCGACCGGGTCGTCTCCCCCGCGCTGCGCGCGTACGCGGCGATGGCGACGTCGGCCGACACCGGCGCGGTCCGCGACGTCAACGCGGTCGAGCGCGCGGTCGCGGCGGCCGCGCAGGCGCGCGAGGGCTCGCTCTCCGGGTAGCTCAGTCGGGACGCAGCGCGACCGCCGCCTCGGGGGTCGCGACCCGGAACGAGAAGCTCTCCTCGAGATACAGGTTGACGGCCTCGCCGTCGTGGCTGTCGTAGCCGACCGACAGATCCTGGCCGGACTCGAACAGGAAGTCACCGCCGCGCTGGCTGACCACGACGGCGCCCGTCAGGCCGGGCGCCCACACGAGCGGGCCGTCGACGATCTTCTTGAGGTGGTCGAGCAGCGGGTAGCCGCCTCGCTCGGACGTCTGGATGACGCCGGTCCACGCCTCGGGGCCGAGCGCGATCCCGTAGGGCCCCTCGATCCCGGCCGACAGCAGCATCTCGACGGCCCGCGCGACGTGGGCCGGGTAGCGCTCGAAGCCATCGCCGCCGAGCGAGATCGCCGGATGCGTCGAGCTGTCGCAGACGCCCCCGATCCCGGCCGAGGCCAGCCCGTGGAACACGGCGAGGTTCTCGGCGATCGCGATCCGCTGGGCGGCGGCGTCGAGCGCGTCGAAGTCGACGTCGGCGGCGCCGCGGTCGAGGTCCTCCAGCTCGGCGCGCGACAGCGAGAACGGAGCGCGCAGCTCGACGAACGGCAGCACGCGCCGCTGACGCGCCCGCACGCCGGCGACGGGCTCGCCGCCGAGCGGCGCGACGCGCCCGAGGTTGGTCGCCGAGCGCTCCCAGCCGAACGGGCCGTCGAAGTCGACGAGCCTGCGCGCGGCGAGCGCGGGGCGCAGCCGCTCGCGGGCCTCCTCGTCGATCTGCTCCCAGGCGGCCGAGGTGATCGGGGCGTGCTCGCGCAGAAGGTGGCTCACGGCGCGCATCCTACGGTGCGCGGGCACGGCCCGCGGGTGCCTGCAGGCGCCCGGGTCCCGCGATGGGGTCCTGCCCCCCGCCAAGATCGGCATCGGACCCCATGGTGTCCCGCGCGCGCGGGGCCCAGACTGTGGCCATGACCCGTCACCGCCCCGATCCCCGCTCTCAGCGCCGCCGCGGCGATCGCGCCGCCTGGGCGGCGATCCTCGTGGCCGCGGTGGCGGGCGCCTGGCTGATCAGCGCCGGCCACACGGGCGCCGGCTGGGCGCTGCTGGCCGCGGGTGCGGCCGTGGCGCTCGCCCGCGCGCAGTGAGCGGGGCGGCGCGACGCACAATGGTCATCAGGACCCATGGCCCGGGAGCCGGCGATGACCGACCATCGAGACATGATCTCCGTGCCCCGCCGCGACGGTGACCGTCGCGAGCCATCGACCGATTCCGCAACCGCCCCATCCGATGCCTTCGCGCGCCCGGGGCCGGTCCTGACCAGCACCGCCGCCGAGCTGCTGGCCGCGGAGGTCGCGCGCCTGCGCGGGCTCATGGAGCGCGAGTTCACCGAGCGCCGCCGCGAGGCGGCGTCCGACACCGACGAGGACGCCCGCCTGGCGATCGGCGAGGACGAGCTGGTCGTCCGTGCCCGCATCGCGGGGCTGGAGTCGCTGCTGCACCAGGCGACCGTGGTCGACCACGATCCCGCGGGCGAGGATGTCGTGGCCCTCGGGTCGCGCGTCACGCTCGAGGACGTCGCGTCGGGTCGCACGAGCACCCACGAGATGGTCGCGTGGCACGACGGAGCGGGGGCCGGCGTCGTGTCGGCCGCCTCACCGGTCGGCCAGGCGATCCTCGGCCGCGCCGCCGGCGAAGAGGTCACCGTCGATCTGCCCGGCGGTCGCTCCCGCCGGCTGCGGATCGCGGCGGTCGAGCCCGTCGAGCCCGTCGTCGGCGACGTCGCCGGCTGAGATCGACGGCGCCGGCGCGAACGGCTGCGGGCGCATCCCCAGCAGCGCCAGGTCGCCGAGGAGGTTGCGGGCCGCGTCGACGAGGTCGTCGTCGCGGCCGGGCGCCCCGTGCAGCTCGAGGACCCAGGTGGCGGCGCCGAGCGGCGCCGCGTCGAGGTGGCGGACGCCGGAGCCGGCGGCCGTCAGGTCCTCGCGCCGGCGCGACAGCCATTCCTCGAACACCGCCCGCGACATGTCTCGGTGCGTGGTGCAGCGAATGAGGACGAGCGCCATGCTCGCGATGGTCGCGCCTCGCGCCTGCCCGCGCCATGGGGTTCGTTCCCCATCCTGGGGTCGGTTCAAGGCTCCACGAGGCCGCGGCGGATCGCGTACCGGGTGAGCTCGACCCGGTTGCGCATCCCGAGCTTCTCGAGGATGTTCGCGCGGTGGCGGTCGACGGTCTTCTTGCTGATGTAGAGGACCTCGGCGATCTCCTCGCTCGTGTGGCCCTCGGCGATCAGCTTCAGCACGTCGAGCTCGCGCGGCGTGAGCGGGTCGGTCGGCGTCGCCTCGCCCTGCCGCGCCCGCTCGAGGTAGTCGCGGATCAGCGCGGCGGCGGCCGACGGGTACAGGAACGGCTCGCCGCGCATCGTCGCCCGGCACGCCTCGACGAACTCCGCGTTGGCCGCCGACTTCAGCACGTAGCCCGACGCGCCCGACTTCAGCGCCTCGAAGAAGTACTGCTCGTTGTCGTGCATCGACAGCATCAGGATCTTCAGCTCGGGGCGCCGGCGCGACAGCTCGCGCGCCGCCTGCAGGCCGGTCATCTTCGGCATCGACACGTCGAGCACGGCCAGGTCGATGTCCTCGCGCAGCCCGAGCTGGAGCGCCTCGGCGCCGTCGGACGCCTCGCACACGACCTCCAGGTCGGGCTCGGCGTCGAGCACCATCCGCAGCCCGCCGCGGACGACCGCATGGTCGTCGGCGAGCAGGATGCGGGTCTTCAACGGCACTCCCATCAGGCGCTTCCTCCCGGAACTCGCAGCTCCACCTCGGTCCCCTCGCCCGGCACCGAGCGCAGGGCGAGGCGCCCGTCGACGAGCATCGCCCGCTCGCGCATGCCGGTGATGCCGGTGCCGCTCTCGA
>DATMSA010000041.1:0-9601 GCA_035565675.1 Capillimicrobium sp.
CTGGCCGCCGCGCAGCGCAGCCTCGCCGACGTGCGCGCCGCGCGCCTGGCCGCCGCCGAGGCGGCCGTCCCGGTCGAGGTCGCGTCGGCCGCCGCGACGCGGCCCGCCCCGCCGTGGCCGGTGCGCGCCACGCTGCTCGGCGAGGCTGCGGCGCTGGCCGCGATCTTCGCCGCCTGGTTCGCGCTGCCGCTCGTCGCGCCCGGCGACGCCGTGCGCCGCGGGATGCTGCTGGCCACCTTCGCCGCGATGGCCGTTGCCGCCGCGGTCCTCGTCGTCCGCACGCGCGGCCGCGAGCGGCTCGGCTGGGCGCTGTTCCTCGCCAGCCCGCTCGTCGCCCTGGCGCCGTACGTGGGCGTCGGCGCGTTCACGCTCGCCGCCGTCGGCGTGCTGCTGATCGCCGGCGACGGCTGGCTGCGCGATCGCTTCCGCATCCTCGACGCCGCCGTGTTCGGCGCGCTCGTCGCCGGGACGCTGCTCGCGTTCGCGCTGCCGACGCGGGCGGCGTTCGACGCGGTGGGCACCGGCGAGCACGTCGCGCTCGTCCTGCGCGCGGTCGGCGCGGTGGCGGCCGGCGGCATGATCCTGCTCGTCGTCACGTCGGTGTCGCGCCGGGCGCGGCCGGACGTGTGGCTGCTGGCCGCCGGCTACGCGATCCCGATCGTCGTGTCGTTCTTCGTCCTGCGCCGCGCCGGCGCGTGGTCGCCGGCGGAGTCGTGGAAGGTCGTGTACGTCGTGACGGGCGTCAACGCGCTCGCGGCGATGTGGATGCGGCTGCGCTACCGCGGCGAGCCGTCCCGGACGCTGCGCGACGGCGAGGCCGACTCCGCCGCCGTGTCGTTCGTCGCGACGGCCGGGTTCGTGGCGGTGATGATCGCCGCGGCGATCGCGCGCGGCGGCATCGCCCCGGCGGTCGTGGCCGCGCTCGTCGTCGTCGCGGTCGCCCGTTACGTGCGCGCGGCGCTGGTCGCGCGCGACAACCGGCGGCTCACCGCGCTCGCGCTGCGCACGCAGGCCGAGCGGGCGGCCCAGCACCACGCCAGCCTCCTGGCGCTCACCGCCGCGCTGGCGGCGCGCGACGGCTACACGGGCCGCCACACCGAGGAGACGACCGCGCTCGTCTCGCGGGTCGCGGTCGCGCTGGGGCTCGGGCCCGAGGAGCGCCGCGAGGTCGACGCGGTCGCGCTGCTGCACGACATCGGCAAGATCGGGACCCCGAACGAGATCCTCCACAAGGACGGCCCGCTCGACGACCGCGAGTGGGAGGTCATGCGCGAGCACCCGGTGATCGGCGAGCGCATCCTCAGCGCCGTCCCCGGCCTCGAGTCGATCGCCCGCGCGGTGCGCCACGAGCACGAGCGCTGGGACGGCGGCGGCTACCCGGACGGGTTGGCCGGCGAGGCGATCCCGCTCGCGAGCCGCATCGTGCTCGTCTGCGACGCCTACCACGCGATGACGAGCGACCGCCCGTACCGCGAGGCGATGGCGCCGGACGCCGCGATCGCCGAGCTGCGCCGCCACGCGGGGACGCAGTTCGACCCGGCGGTGGTGAACGCGCTCATCGACGTCCTCGGCGAGGAGCGCACCGGGCGCACCGAGGCCGCGTCGGTCGTGGCGTAGGCGCGCCATCCCGGCCCGCCCGCCAGACGTGTGGCACATGGCAGCCGCATAGCGGACGCCATGTGCCACACGTCGGTTCGGGCGAGGGGGCGGCGCGCGTCGCGAGTTTCGCCCCCTGGGCGAACACTCGCCAGGCGACCCGGCCCCCTGGGCCGGTGTCGCCGGCCTCCGGCGATGGGGCACGCGCCCATCGCCGGAGGCGCAGTTCACGCGGTGCTGGAGGTCACCGCGCGAGCGCGATCGGTGGCGTCGGGCGGCGGAGGGAGAGCCGCCGGCGCCGGTCGTCGCTCCCGCGATCGCCCAGGGTCTGGGCGCGCGTGCGCAGGAGCTCGACGAGGTCCGCCGTGGGGCGGAAGGGGTCGGCGATCGCGCGGCCGGAGTCGAGGTCCAGCGCGGCGACGATCTCGCCGTCGGTGATGGCGACCAGGACCTGGCCGCGGGGGGCGGGGGCGCTGTCCAGGGCGGCGAGGCGGATGAGGGCGAGCTCGTCGTCCGGACGGGCGGGGCGGATGTGGATGGCGGTCATGTGGGCGGTGGGGGAGTGAGGGGCGCGGGCTTCCATGGGTGCACCTCCTGGGGCGTTCTGGGTCACCTGGAAGACGCTTCACAGGTTCCCAGCGTGACCCCATCAGCACAAATGACAATTCGCGCTGTCCCCGATAAGATCGCCTTATGCTCGACGTCAAGCGCCTGCGCGTCCTGCGCGAGGTGCACCTCAAGGGGTCCTTCTCCGCCGCGGCCGAGTCGCTCTCGTACACGCAGTCGGCGGTGTCGCAGCAGATCGCCGCGCTGGAGCGCGAGGCCGGCACGCTCCTCGTGGAGCGCAACGCGCGGGGGGTGCGGCTGACCGAGGCGGGCCGCGCGCTCGTCGTCCACGCCGACGCGATCATCGCGCGCCTCGCCGCGGCCGAGCGCGACCTCGAGGCGATCGCCGGCCTGCGCGGCGGCACGCTGCGGCTCGTCGCGTTCCCCACGGCCGCGGCGTCGGTGCTGCCGATCGCCGTCGCCCGCTTCCGCGACCGCCATCCCGGCGTCGACCTGACGCTCGAGCCGCTGGAGCCGCAGGAGGGCCTGGAGGCGCTGAAGGCCGGCGACGCCGACGTCGCCGTCACCGTCGACGCGACGTTCGCGCCGATCGAGTCCGACGACCTCGAGATGCGCCACATCCTCGACGACCCGATGTTCGTCGCGCTGCCCCAGGACCACCCGCTGGCCGCCCGGCCGCGCCTGGAGCTCGAGGACCTCTCGGGCGAGAGCTGGATCCTCGGCATGAGCGCGTCGAAGTGCCCGGACACGGCGATCATGCTGCGTCACTGCCTCGCGGCCGGCTTCGAGCCGCGGATCGCCTTCCAGTCCGACGACTACCAGGCGATCCAGGGGTTCATCGCCGCCGGCGTCGGCGTCGCCCTGATCCCCGACCTGGGCCTGGTCTCCAAGCGCGACGACATCGTCGTGCGCGAGCTGGACTGCGCGCCGCACCGCCGCGTGGTCGCGGCGACGATGAGCGGCGACACGCGCGGCCCGGCGGCCGGCGCGATGCTCGACATCCTCGAGGACGTCGGGCGCGAGTGGACGAGCGAGCGCACCGCCGCGCTCCAGCTCGTGAGCTGACGCGACCGGGCGGCGGAGGGCCCGCCGCCCGGCCGGTCGATCAGCGGCTGATGGCGATGGTGATGGGCTGGTCGCCCGCGCCCCAGATGCGGTAGCCGCCGGGCTTCAGCGTGCGGCCCTTGGCGAGGCGCAGCGTGAGGCGCTGCCCGGTGATCTTCCCGCGCGCGATCCGCTTGCGGTTCGACGCGGTCGACAGCGTGACGCGCGTGCCGCGCGCCGACAGCGACGACAGGTCGGAGCTGACCACGACGACCCGGCGCTTGCGCTGGGTGCGGATCTTGCCCTCGATCGGCGTCGAGACCGTCAGCGAGAAGCTGCCGAACGTGTTCGGCGTGCGGTCCGGGCCCGACCCCACCGCGTAGTTGGCCGGGAAGGCCGTGCCAGCCGCGGCGAGCGACGGGACGATGCCCTCGATCCGCTGCGTGCCCGGGGACGGCTCGGTGACCGTCGCGCCGGAGAGGTCGAGGTTGAACAGCGGGTCCGCCGTGTACGGCGTCTGCCCGCTCGCGCCGCCCTGGCCCGTGGCCGCCAGCGTGCCGGTGGCGCCGTTCAGCGTGACGACGGGGTCGGTCACGGTGATCGTGAACCGGTGCAGGCTCGACGTGAACGTGACCGTGCCCTGCGTGCGGACCGTGCCGGTGCGCGCGGCGCGGTCGTAGCTGCCGTCGTTCGCCGGGTACGCGAACGTGTAGAGCGCGGTCGCGCCCTTCAGGCTGGACGGGGTGACCTCGGTGCCGGTGGCGGGCGCGGTCGCGGTGGCGGTGCCGTTGGCGAGCGTGGTGACGTAGCCGAGCCATGTGCGGGCGGGCGTGCCGGACTCGTACACGTTGGCCTGCGACCACTCCAGGCTGCCGCCGGTCACATCGGCGGGAGCGGCGAGCGCCGTGGGCGCCGTGCCCGCGGCCGCGGCCGCGACGGCCGTGGCGCAGAGCGCGAGCCGCGCCGACCGGGCACGGCGAAGAAGGGACGTCGGTTGCAACTGCGACTCCTTGTCAAGGCGATTTGGCTTAGGGGACCCTAACAGGATGGCGCCGCGACGCCCGGCCCGGGCCGGCGCTGGACGGGTGGGGGAGGGCCGGCCGTGACGGCGTCCAGATCCGCGGGCGGCGGCCCGCGCAGGACCCAGGCGCCGTCGCCCCGGCGCTCGATCAGGCCCCGCTTGGTGAGGTCGGTCATCGCGCTCGTCACCGACGGCCGCCGCGCGCCGATGAGCCCCGCGATCGTGCGATGTGTCAGCCGCGTCGACAGCACCACGCCGCCGGGCGTGACGCGCCCCCACCGCTCGGCGAGCTGCCACAGCGTCGCGAGCACGCGCGCGTCCACGCGCGTGAGGTGGCTGATCGCGCGCGCGAGCGCGAGGCGGTCGGCGCGCCGGGCGGCGCGCTGGACGAGCAGCGCGCTCAGGTGCGGCCAGCGCTGGACGATCGGGGCCAGCCGGTCGTCGAGCATCGCGACGCGCCCCGCCTGCAGCACCGTCCAGCGCGTCGCGCCCGGCAGCGCCTCGCCCGCGGCGGTCCCGCCGGGCAGCAGCACGTCGCCGGGGCCGAGCAGCTCGGCGGCTCCGACCGTCGCCACGTCGACCTCGCGCGCGAGCAGGCCCTCGAGCACGAGCAGGCCCCACGGCGGCGCGCCCAGCGCCGCCGGCTCCCACCCGCCGGGCGGCAGCCGCTGGACCGCGAGGAGCGCGCCGCGGCACGCGAGCGGGCGGTCGCGGACCGGGACCGCGGCCAGCAGCTCCGGGTCGGCCTCGAACAGCGAGACGGCGGCGGTCACGGCGACGACCTACCCCCAGGTCGCGGCCGGGACGCACGGCGCTTGCCTTCCGCCGCACCGACCGCAACGCTGCGGGCGTGGACCTCCTGCGCCCCCTGCGCGCCTTCGACCGCTTCCAGCAGCGCCACCCGGTGCTCGCGATCCCGATCGCGGTCGTGCGCAAGTTCGGCGACGACGAGGCCGGTCCGGCTGCCGCCCTGATCGCCTACTACGCGTTCGTGTCGTTCTTCCCGCTGCTGCTGGCGTTCACGTCCATCCTCGGGTTCGTCCTCGACAACGACCCGGAGCTGCGCAACGAGATCATCGACACGACGCTGGCGCAGATCCCGGTGATCGGCGACCAGCTCCGCACCGGCTCGCTGTCGGGCAACGGCCTCGCGCTGGCGATCGGCCTCGTCGGCGCCGTGTTCGCCGGCCTCGGCGTGACGGTGGCCATCCAGCGGGCGCTCAACCAGGTCTACGCGGTGCCGCGCCGCAAGCGCCCCGACCTCGTGATGTCGCGCGTGCGCGGGCTCGCCGTCCTGCTGCTGCTCGGCGCCATCCAGGTCCTCACGACCGCCGCGTCCGGCCTCGTCGGCGGCGGGCTCGGCGGCCCGTGGACGGCCACCGGCGGCCTCGGCGTCTCGCTCGTCCTGAACTTCGTGCTGTTCAACGTCGCCTTCCGGCTGCTGCTGCACCCGAGCGTGCGCACCGGGGAGCTGTGGCCGGGCGCGTGCGCGGCCGCCGTCGGCTGGACGGCGCTGCAGGCGCTCGGCGGCCTGTACGTCAACCACGTCGTCGCGGGCGCGACGACGACCTACGGCACGTTCGCGACCGTGCTGGGCCTCATCGCCTGGCTGTACCTCGGCGCGCGCGTCGTGGTGCTGGCCGCCGAGGTCAACACGGTCATCAGCCGGCGGCTGTGGCCGCGCAGCCTGTTCGCGCCGATCCTCGAGGCCGACCGCGAGACGCTGACCGCGATCGCGAAGGCCGGCGAGATGATCGACGAGCAGCACATCTCGGTGGTCTTCGAGGACCCGGCCCGCGCCGCTCAGGCGGGGTCGGACGCGGAGCCGCCGCCGGACGCGCCGCCGTCCGATGCGGAGGGCGATCCGCCCGCCTCGTCGAGCCGCCGGTGAAGGCGCTCGCGCAGCTCGTCGGGCGTGTAGTCGCGCTGGGCGCGGCGCCGGCGGGCGACGACGGCGCCGGTGGCGGCCACGCCGGCGACGCCGGCCAGGCCCACGAGCTTCCAGGGGACGCGCATGGCGCCTAGGGTACGGCGCCGATGCCGGCCGCACCGCTCACGCTCGACGAGGCCGTCGCCTCCGCCGCGACCGGCGACGTGTGGCTGTTCCGCGGCCGCTCGCTCGCCGACGTCGCGATCCGCACGGTCACCAACGCCCCGGTCAACCACGTGGGGATGGCGGTCGCGCTCGACGACCTGCCGCCGCTGCTGTGGCACGCCGAGCTGGGCCGCTCGCTGCCCGACGTGTGGAGCGGGAAGCGCCAGCGCGGCGTGCAGCTCCACCTGCTCGCCGACGCGGTGCGCACGTGGCACGACCGCTACGGCCAGCGCGCCTGGGTGCGCCAGCTCGAGGGGCCGCTGACCCGCGAGCACGAGGACCGCCTGCTGGAGATCATCCAGCGCCTCGACGGCCGCCCGTTCCCGACGACCCCGGGGCTGCTGCGGCGCTGGGCCGGCGGCCGCGTGCGCCGCCGCGCGCAGCCGTCGCTGGAGACGATGTACTGCGCCGAGCTGGTCGCCCAGACCTACCAGCACATGGGCCTGCTGCCGGCCGACCGGCCCCCGAGCTGGTACGACCCGGGCCGGTTCTGGAGCGGCGACGGCCTGCAGCTCACGCCCCCGTTCCGCCTCGGCGGGGAGATCCCGGTGGAGGTGGGAGACGCCCCGGAGCGATTGTTGACAAGCTTGTTGACGCCCGTGGCGCGCCGGTGGGAGAGCCGCCGTGCAGGGGCGCCGATGCACACGGACCGAAGGAGGAGGAGACGTTGGCCATTCTCGCGACGCACGTCGGCAGCCTGATCCGCCCGCCGGAGCTGCTGCAGTACAACGCCGCCAAGGAGCGCGGCGAGGCCTACGACGAGGCGGCCTACGAGCAGGCGCTCGCCAAGGCGACGGTCGACGTCGTGCGCAAGCAGGCCGAGGTGGGCATCGACGTCGTCTCCGACGGCGAGTTCGGCAAGGCGAGCTGGATCACCTACCTGTACGAGCGGGTCAGCGGCCTGGAGCTGCGGATGGTGCCGCTGGAGGGCACGAGCATCCTGCCGCCCAGCCAGGACCGCAACGCGTTCCCGGGCTTCTACGCCGAGCTCGACGCCCAGTTCGAGCACGAGAACCGCGAGAGCATGGGCACCGACGACGAGCCGTCCGACGTCGGCCCGATGTGGGTGTGCACCGGCCCGATCGTCTACGACCCCGCCGCGGTGCAGCGCGACATCGCCAACCTGAAGGCGGCGCTGAAGGAGGTCGACGTCGTCGACGGCTTCCTGCCGGTCGTCGCCCCGGCCAGCGCCTACTGGCTGCAGAACGAGCACTACGAGAGCGACGAGGCGTTCGTCTACGGGCTCGCCGACGCGCTGCACGAGGAGTACAAGGCGATCGTCGACTCCGGGCTGATGCTGCAGGTCGACGACGCGGTCCTCATGCACGAGGCCGACTCGATCCTGGCCACCGGCGGGTCGTGGGACGACTACCGCCGCTGGGCGCAGCTCCGCGTCGACGCGCTCAACCACGCGCTGCGCGGCATCCCCGAGGACCGCGTCCGCTACCACGTCTGCTGGGGCTCCTGGCACGGCCCGCACGCCTTCGACCCCGAGCTGAAGGACGTCATCGACCTGGTCCTCCAGGTCAACGCCGGCCAGTACGCGATGGAGCAGGCCAACCCGCGCCACGAGCACGAGTGGAAGGTCTTCGAGACGGTCGAGCTGCCCGAGGGCAAGAAGCTCATCCCGGGCGTCGTGACCCACCACACCAACGTGGTCGAGCACCCCGAGGTCGTGGCCCAGCGCCTCGTGCGCCTGGCCGGCGTCGTCGGGCGCGAGAACGTGCTCGCCGGGACCGACTGCGGGTTCGCGCAGGGCCAGTTCGTGCGTCGCGTGCACGAGGAGATCCAGTGGGCGAAGCTGCGCTCGCTCGCCGAGGGCGCGCGCCTGGCGACGGCCGAGCTGTGGGGGAGCGCCGCAGCCGCCTGACGCGTCCCGTGCCGGCCGGCCGCTCAGCCCGCGCGCTGCACGCGGCCGGCCGCCGGGCTGTCGGCCAGCGCCTGGGCCACCGCGTCCAGGTGCCGGCGCATCGCGGTCTCGGCGCCGGTCTGGTCGCCGGCGGCGACCGCGGTCACGATCGCCCGGTGCTCCTCGTGCGACTGCGCGGGGCGCCCCGGGATCAGGATCGTGCGGAACTGGAAGCGCACCATCTGGGAGCTCAGCGTCCGCACGAGGCGCTGCGCGGTCGTGTGCTGCGACAGCTCGACGATCCGCGCGTGCAGCTCCGCGTTGACGTCGGACGCACCCACGAGGTCGCCCTGGTCGAGCGCGGCGCGCTGGCGCGCGACGACGTCCCACAGCTCCTCGGCGTCGGCCGGCGTGCAGTGGCGCGCCGCATGGCGCGCGGCGAGGCCCTCGAGGGCGGCGCGCGCCTGCAGGATCTCGACGGCCTCGTGCTCGGTGATGAGGCGCACGCGCGCCCCGCGGTAGGGCTCGCGCTCCACGAGCCCCTCCTGCTCCAGCCGCACCAGCGCCGTGCGGACCGCGGCGCGGGGCAGGCGGTACAGGCTGCTCATCTCGGCCTCCAGCAGGCGCTGGTTGGGCGCGAGGTCCCCCTTCACGATCGCGTCGCGCAGCAGCAGGTAGCCCGCGTCGCCGTTCGCTTCCACTTCACTCCCCATGACCCCATCCTCGTCGTTTTCCTGGCGTCGCGCAAAGATGCCGTTCACCAGATTGTTGACGAAAACGGCGACGATGAGGTTGAATCGGTTCAGCGTCTGCCCGGCGCGGACTCGCCGGGGAGCCGAGGACGCGAGGAAACAAGGAGGAGGAGGAGAGGTGCTCCAGAAGGCTCGGAGGGCATTGCTGGCGATGCTGTGCATCGGCGCGGCTGCTCTCGTACTGGCCGCGTGCGGCGACAGCGACGACGACTCGGGCACGGCGGCGGCGACCGCCCCGGCCGAGACGGCGGCCGCTGACACGCAGGCGGCCGCCCCCTCCGACGAGGAGGGCAGCGGCGGTCTCGGCGAGGAGTCGGTCACCGACTACGTCGCCTACGTCGGCGGCACCGCCGGTCCGGCTGACGAGAGCCTGCCGCCCGTCACGATCGGCTGGGTGAACCAGGAGGGCGGTCAGGAGGAGATCGGCGCGGCGGCCACGCAGGGCGCCGAGCTGGCCGTGAAGGTCCTCAACGAGAAGCTCGGCGGGATCAACGGCCATCCGGTCAAGCTCGAGAAGTGCTTCATCCGCGACGCGGAGGAAGAGGGCACGACCTGCGCCCAGAAGCTGGTCAACAACCCTGACGTGAAGGTCATCGTCATGGGCGGCGTCGCGATCGGCATCGAGTCGTTCTACTCGACGATCGCGGGCAAGAAGCCGGTCATCACCGGCGTCGCCA
>DATMSA010000042.1:0-19299 GCA_035565675.1 Capillimicrobium sp.
CCTACCCGACCAGCCGCGCCAGGACCGCGGCGCTGCCCGCCTTCCTAGAGCGCTACAACACACGACGCCCGCACCGGTCACTCAACGGCCAGACGCCCTTCCAGCGTCTGGCCGAGAGAAACAAGACTGCTGCTGCCTACACCTAGCGGCGCGCCGCTACAGGTGCTTGGCGCACTCCTGGACCTTCTCGAGGTCCGCGCCGGCCTCCTGGAGGCACTTCGTGTACGGGTCCTCCTCGGCGGCGGCGCCGGCGGCGCGCTCGAGCGTCTCGGTCAGCTCCGACAGCGGACGGGCGCCCTCCGGCGCGCCGATCTCCTGCGGCTCGTCGAGCTCGCTGTACTGGAGGCTCAGCTCGAGCGTGCCGGCCGCGAGCTCGAGGCGCACGACGAGCCGGCGCAGCCGCTCGTCCTCCTTGCCGGTGTCGACCTCGACGCGCGCGGAGCGCACCGACTTCTCGAGCTGCTCGATGTCGCCGGCGCCCAGCCGCTCGGACAGGTCGTTGCCCTCCGCGAGCTTGGCCACGTCGGCGACCATCCGCGGCACGTCGACGCCGGCGGTCAGGTGGATCGTCTCGACGCCCTCGACCTCGCTCTCGCCGTCCTTGCGCGGGTCGACGAGCCAGCGGCGGGGGTCGATGCCCAGCGAGTCGAGGGTCGGCTGCGCGCGGCGGCGGCGGTCGGTCTCGCGCTCGGACGCCGTGTAGGCCTTCGTGATGCTGCGCCAGTCGGCCTCGGGCACCTCGTAGGCCTGGCCGTAGACGACGAGGAAGCCCTTGTCGCCGGTCGAGATCGCGCCCGCCTCCAGGGACCCGCCGTCGGTGACGAGCGAGAGCTGGCCGTCGAGCTTGGGGAGCTGGCCCTCGCCGCCCTGGGCGAAGCGGGCGGTCAGCGTGCCCTCCAGCGAGCCGCTCTCGGCGAGGTCGGCGCGGACGCCGATCTGCAGGCGGCCGCTCTCGACGGGCTGGTCGGAGGAGAACGTCGCCTCGATCAGCTCCGACGCGGACTTGTCGGACGCGTCGTCGCCACCGCAGCCGGCGAGCGCGAGGGCGCCGGCGAGGACCACGGCGAGGACGGCGCGCAACGCAACTTGCGGGCGCATCGGCGGTTGAACCTAGCATCGTGATGGTGCCTCGCACCGCAGTTCTCCTCGCTCTGATGGCGCTGGTCGTCGCCGCTCCGGCGGCCGCCGCGCCGGTCCACGTCGTCGAGCCCGACGGCGACGTCGTGCTGCGCGACGACCCCTATCTGCCGGCCGCCGACCCGCTGCCGCCGCCGTCCGCGCAGCCCGCCGCGCGCCGGTCCGCGACGCCCGCCCGCGCCCGCGCCGCGGCCCGCAAGCAGACGTTCGCGCGGGTGGTCGACCGCCTCGGCCGCGAGGGGCGCCTGGACCCGCTCGTGCACCAGGCCGCCCGCGACGCGGCCGCCGAGGCGAGGTCGCTGCTGCGCAAGCTCCCCACCGGCACGAGCAAGTCGAACCTCAGCGACGTGCGCGACCTGCTGGACGGCCTCGCCGCCCGCAACCAGGTGACCCCCGGCCGCGTCCCGGTCCTCACCGAGATCCTGCGCCGCAACACCGAGTACTGGAACACGGGACGGGCGCTGTCCTACGGCGCGCGGGTCGAGTTCCGCGACAGCCGGATCGTGTGGCAGTACTATCCGGGCGCGGGCATCCAGCCGCAGTGGCTGGGCACGTTCGGCGCCGCCAACGCGTACTGGCGGTCGAACCGGCGCGCCTCCGCGACCGCGCTCGGCGAGCTGCTGGACGAGGTCCTCGCCCTCGCCTCCCCGCGCGCCGGCGGGATCGCCTGGGAGAGCTTCTTCGCGTTCAGCGGCGCCCCGCCCGTGTGGGTGAGCGCGCTGTCGCAGGGCACCGGCATCCAGGCGCTGTCGCGGGCCTCCCAGAAGCTCGAGCGGCCCGAGCTGCTCGAGGCGGCCAAGCAGGCGCTCGGCATCTTCCAGACGCCCCCGCCCGAGGGCGTGGCGCTGAAGCGCGGCGGCGGCGCCCACTACCTCATCTACTCCACCAACCCGCGCCTGCTCGTCCTCAACGGCTTCATCCAGTCGCTGAACGGGCTGTGGGACTACGCCGAGATCTCCCAGGACCCGGTCGGCCTGGAGCTGTTCGCGGCCGGCGACCGTGCCGCCCAGAAGGAGCTGCCCGACTACGACACCGGCGCGTGGTCGCTGTACGAGGGGACCAACGAGTCGTCGCTGAGCTACCACCAGCTCGTGCGCGAGTTCCTGGAGAACCTGTGCGAGCGCACCCAGACCGAGGCCTACTGCGCCACCGCGACGCGATTCGCCCAGGACGAGACCGACCCGCCGTCGATCCGCATCCGCACCTCGACCGCGCGCACCCGCAAGCCGGTGCCGATCCGCTTCTCGCTGTCGAAGAAGTCGACGGTCAGCCTGTACGTGAACGACACGCCGATCACGTCGGCGACGCTCGCCTACGGGGACCGCACGCTCACGTGGGCGGGGCGCCGCAAGCCGGGGCCGGTGACGGTGACGCTGAAGGCCAAGGACCTCGCGGGCAACACGGCCGAGGTCAGCAAGACGATCGTGCTGAAGCGGAAGTAGGCTCCCGCGCGGTGGAGAGCCCGCGCACGATCCTCTACACCGGGAAGGGCGGCGTCGGCAAGACCTCGGTCGCCGCCGCGACCGCGCGCCGCTGCGCTGCCGCCGGCCTGCGCACGGTCGTGCTGTCCACCGACCCGGCGCACTCGCTGGCCGACGCGCTCGAGCGCGAGCTGGGCCCCGACCCGACGCAGATCGGCGAGCGGCTGTGGGGCCAGCAGGTGGCCGCCCAGGACGAGATGGAGCGCCACTGGTCGTCGGTGCAGGCGTGGGCGGGCGAGCTGCTGGCCGAGCGCGGCGCCGACCGCATCTCCGCCGAGGAGCTGAGCGTCCCGCCCGGGATGGACGAGCTGTTCAGCCTCCTGCAGATCAAGCGCCATCACGAGAGCGGCGAATGGGACGCGATCATCGTCGACTGCGCGCCGACCGGCGAGACGCTGCGGCTGCTGTCGTTCCCCGACGTCCTGCGCTGGTGGCTGGCGAAGGTCTTCCCACAGCAGTCGCGGCTGATGGACGCGGCCCGGCCGATCGCCCGCGCGGTGCTCGACCTGCGCCTGCCCGGCGACGACGTGCTCGACGAGGTCAGCCGCCTCGTGGAGAACCTCATCGCGATGAACGAGATCCTCCGCGACCGCGCGAACGTGTCGATCCGGCTCGTGACGACGCCCGACCGGATGGTCATCGACGAGGCGCGGCGCACGTTCACCTACCTGAACCTGTACGGGTTCCTCACCGACGCCGTCGTCGTCAACCGCGTGTTCCCGGAGGGCGTCGGCGACTACTTCGAGCCGTGGCGCCGGCGCCAGCTCGATGCGCTGGACGACGTGCGCTCCGGCTTCGCCCCGGTCCCGGTCCTGACCGCGCCGTACTTCGCCGGCGAGGTCGTCGGGCCCGAGCGCCTCGACGAGCTCGCCGCCGCCGTCTTCGACGGGGTCGAGCCGGCCGGCGTCCTGCACGAGCGCCTCGCCCAGGAGCTGCGCGTCGACGCCGACGGGGCCGTCCTGCGCCTCGACCTGCCGTTCGCCGACAAGGGCGACATCGCGCTGCGCAAGATCGGCGCGGAGGTGGTCGTGCGGGTCGACGGCCACAAGCGCACGGTGGTCCTCCCGCCCGCGCTGGCGGGCTATCGTGCGGCTGGCGCCTCGTTCACCGACGGGGCGCTGGAGCTGCGCTTCGACGATCCCGATGGCCGAGCCTGACCCCCTCGAGGAGCTGCGCGCGCAGGTGCGCGCCACCCAGGAGGCCGCCGAGCGGCTGATGGGGTCCGGCGTGCCGCTGCGCGGATGGGACGTCCCCCGCGAGAGCCGCGGGGCGTTCGCCGAGGAGGCGCAGGCGCTCGCGTCGCTGCTGGCCGCGCTGCGCGAGCTCGTGCCGCCCGACCTGCGCGAGCAGATCGCCGATCTGATCCGCCAGCTCCTGCTCGTCCTGCGGGCGCTGCTGGACTGGCTCGTGGCGCGCATCGAGCGCGAGGTCGCGGCGGAGGGCGGCGCCCCGCCGCGCACCGCCGAGGACATCCCGATCGCCTGACAGGATGCAGCCACGATGAGCACCACGCGCGACCCGGCCGATCGCGTGCGCACCCTGCTGCTGCGCGCCGACAACGTGCTCAAGAATTCGACCCCACCCACCCTCGATCCCGACGACCGCGCCCGGCGGGCCCGCGCGGCGCTGGAGGAGGCGCGCGAGGTCGCGGCCGGCGGCGGCGTGGACCCGCGCGTGGTGGAGCTGATCGACCGGCGCCTGGCGGCGCTGGAGGCCGGTGGACCGGGTTAGGCACGTCTGGGCCAACCTGGCCGGCGAGCAGCGCCTCGCCGCGGTCGCGGCGCTCCTGCTGCTGGCCACGCTGTTCCTGCCCTGGTACGAGAAGTCGTTCTACGACACGCGCAGCCGCGGGTTCGTGGAGGACAAGCTCAGCGGGTTCGGCTCGGCCGACTTCGTGATGGCGTCGGTCGTGCTCGTCGCGATCGGCGTGCTCGGGCTCCTGTTCGCGCGCGGCGAGGAGCGGGCGTTCCACCTGCCGGGCGGTGACGGGCTGATCGTGATGATCGCCGGCGGCTGGGCGGCGCTGCTGATCTTCTACCGGGTGCTCGACCACCCGGACGTGACCGGCGAGAGCGCGACGATCGGCATCCAGTGGGGCGTGTTCATCGCGTTCCTCGCGGCCGCGTTCCTCGTGTACGCGGGCTACCGGATCCGCGCCGCGCACCGGCCCGAGCCGCCGCTGCCGGCGGCCGGCGACGAGGAGCCGTTCGACCTGCCGCCGCGCACGCGGCGGCGCGCGGAGCGCCCGCGGCGCACGACGCCGCCGCCGACGGCAGACCGGCCGGCGCCGGAGCCGGAGCCCTCGACCGAGATCGCGCCGCGTCCGTCGGAGGCGCCGACCGAGCCGGCCCCCGCGCCGCGCCGGCGGCGGCCGCCGAGCGGCGACGACCCGCCGATGCCGGGCCAGCTCTCGTTCGACGAGGCCGAGACGCACCGCCTGCCCGAGCGCTGAGCGGGTCTGAGCCGCCCCCGCCGGGGGTAACCGCGGGCGATGCGGTGGGTCGCCGTCGTGGGGATGTGCGCGATCGCGGGGCTGGCCGGAGCGCCGGCCGCCGGAGCCGAGCGCGGCTGGCTGCCCGCCGACAAGGAGGGCTTCGCGACCGCGATCGACCGCTCCAGCCCGGTGTGGCTGACGCTGCGCCAGGGGATCGCCAGCGAGGTCTTCTGGCCCGACCTCGACACGCCGTCGGTGCGCTCGCTGGAGCTGACGGTCGGCCGGGAGCGCGAGAGCGCCGGCAAGACGACCACCTCGCTGCCGGACGTGCGCGCGCTGATCTTCCGCCAGGTCGTCGACGACCAGGACGGCGACTGGCGGCTGACGAAGACGTGGGTCACCGACCCGGCGCGCCCGGTCGTGCTGCTCGACGTGCGCTACGAGTCGCTGGACGGGCGCGCGCGGCCGCTCGGCGTGCGCCTGGACCCGTCGCTGGGCAACGGGCCGCACGGCGACCGCGGCGGGCGGATCGGGCGCGCCCTCGTCGCGCGCGACGGCCGCTTCGCGAGCGCGCTGCGCTCGGCGCCGGGGCTGCGCCGGCCGGCGGTCGACACCGCGGGCCGCGGCGACGTCGAGCAGGCCGCGTCGACCCGCGTGACGGGCGTGCGCGGACGGCGGCACGCGACGTTCGCGCTCGCGTTCGGGCGCACGCCGCGGGTGGCGGCGCGGCGGGCGGAGCGCTCGCTGCGGGCCGGCTTCCGCGCGGTCGCCGCCCGTTACCGGGCCGGCTGGCACCGCTACGTCGAGGGGCTGAAGGACCCGCCGGCGGCCGCCGCGCAGGTGCGCTCGGCGTACCTGGCGTCGCTGCTGGTCCTGCGCGCCAGCGAGGACAAGCGCTTCCCGGGCGCGTCGATCGCGTCGCCGTCGATGCCGTGGGCGTGGGGCGACGGGCGGACCGAGCGCCCGTCCGGGCCCTACCACCTCGTCTGGTCGCGCGACCTGTACCACGTCGCGACCGCGCTGCTGGCGGCCGGGGACCGCGGGTCGGCCGAGCGGATGCTGACGTACCTGTTCGAGCGCCAGCAGCGGCCCGACGGCAGCTTCCCGCAGAACTCGCGCGTGGACGGGACGCCGCACTGGCGCAAGCTGCAGATGGACCAGGTCGCGTTCCCGCTGATCCTGGCCTGGCAGCTCGGCCGCGACGACGCGCGCACCTACCGCCGCCACGTCCGGCCCGCCGCGAACGTGATCGCGCGCCGCGGGCCGCGCTCGCAGCAGGAGCGCTGGGAGAACCAGAGCGGCTTCTCCCCCGCGACGATCGCCGCCGAGGTGGCGGGGCTGGTGTGCGCGGCGGAGCTGGCCCGCCGGGTCGGCGACACCGAGTCGGCCGCGCGGTGGGAGGCCGCGGCCGACCGCTTCGAGGCGGGCGTCGAGGACTGGACGCTGTCGCGCGACGGGCCGCTCTCCGACGAGCCCTACTACCTGCGCGTGACCAAGGACGGGCGGCCCGACGTGGGGACGACCTACGGCATCGGCGACAGCGGCCCGTCCGAGCTCGACCAGCGCGAGGTCGTCGACCCGAGCTTCCTGGAGCTCGTGCGCCTGGGCCTGCGCCGTCCCGACGACCCGAACGTCCGCTCCACGCTGGAGGTCGTCGACCGGACGCTGTCGGTGCGCACGCCGAAGGGCGTCTTCTGGCACCGCTTCACCCACGACGGGTACGGCGAGACGCCCACGGGCGAGCCGTGGTTCATCGGGACGCCCGACACGCACCGCACGTTCGGGCGCCTGTGGCCGCTGCTGACCGGCGAGCGCGGCGAGGTCGAGGTGATGGCCGGCCGCGACGCGCGCGAGCACCTGGCCGCGATCGCCGCGACCGCCAACGGCGGCCTCATGCTGCCCGAGCAGGTGTGGGACCAGTCCCCGCCGGTCGACGGCACCCGCCACGAGGCGGGGACCGGCACGTTCGCGGCGACCCCGCTGGCCTGGACGCACGCCCAGCTCGTCCGCCTCGCCTGGGCGATCGAGGGCGGCTGGCCCCCGGAGACCCCGGCGATCGTGAGCTGCCGGTACACGGGCGCCCGCTGCTGACCGCCCGCCCCGCCCGCCGCGTTGCTTGTCACCTTGGTTCCCGCCACGGCAACCAACCCGACAAGCAACGCGGGGCGGGGCGCGTCAGAACGTCGGCTCGCGCGGGTCGTGGGGCTCGCGCGGGTCGGTCCCGCCGCCCTGGTAGTCGACGAACCCGGCGACCAGGATCGCGGCGGTCGCGCCGAACAGCAGGACGAGCCCGAGGATCACCAGCCAGCGGGCGCGGACCACGTGGCCGGCGATCGCCACGAGCACGCCGAGCGCCATCACCGCGAGGAACGGGAGGGCGGGGATGTCGCTCGCGGCAGCCGGCATGGCCGGCGCGTTCTACCATCTGCTCCTTCCATGGCCGCCACCCCGACCTCCGTCGACCAGGTCCGCGAAGGGCTGCAGTCGGTCGGCTACCTCCCCGGCGAGTCGACCGCGCTCGTCTCCTACCTGGCCACCCGGCTCGGCAAGCCCGTGCTCGTGGAGGGCCCGGCCGGCGTCGGCAAGACCGAGCTGGCCAAGGCGCTGGCCCGCTATCTCGACCGCACGCTCGTGCGCCTGCAGTGCTACGAGGGGCTCGACGAGGCCAAGGCGCTGTACGAGTGGAACTACCGCAAGCAGCTCCTGCGCATCCAGGCCGAGGCCGCCGACACCGGCTGGGACCGCGTCCAGGACGACATCTTCGGCGAGGAGTTCCTGCTCGAGCGCCCGCTGATGACCGCGATCGCCTCGCCCGAGCCGGTCGTGCTGCTGATCGACGAGATCGACAAGACCGACCAGGAGTTCGAGGCGATGCTGCTGGAGGTCCTCAGCGACTTCCAGATCTCGATCCCCGAGCTCGGCCCGGTGGCGGCGAAGACGACGCCGGTCGTCCTGCTGACGTCCAACAACTCGCGCGAGCTGACCGAGGCGCTCAAGCGGCGCTGCCTGTACCTGTGGCTCGACTACCCGCCCGTCGAGCAGGAGCTGGCGATCGTGCGCCTGCACACGCCCGAGCTGTCCGAGCAGGTGGCGCGCAAGCTCGTCGAGGTCGTGCACATGGTCCGCGAGCTCGACCTCAAGAAGCCGCCGTCGATCGCGGAGTCGATCGACTGGGCGCGCGCGCTGCTGCTGCTCGGCGCCGACGACATCGACGCGGACCTCTTCAAGGAGACCATGTCGGTGATCGTCAAGCACCGCACCGACCTCGACATCGTCGCCGAGCGCGTCGGCGTGCGGCTCGGCCCCGGCCCGCCCAGCGGCGTTGGCTCCAAGGCTGCCTGACCCCGGCCCGCCCGGCATCTCCGCTCGCCTGATCGAGCTGGGCGAGGCGCTGCGCGAGGAGGGCGTCGCCGTCGGCACGTCCGAGCTGCTCGACGCGTTCGCGGCGCTCGAGGAGGTGCCGTGGTCGCAGCCCGAGGACTTCCGCGAGGCGCTCGCCGCCACGCTGGCCAAGTCGCCCGACGACCGGCGCGTCTTCGAGCTCGTGTTCGAGCGCTTCTTCTTCCGCGCCACCGAGGCGGCCGCCGTCCGCGCCGGCATCAAGGAGGGCGCCGCCGGCGGCCAGGTCGGCGGAGACAGCGACGGCGAGGGCCAGCAGGCCGGCGACATCGACCTCGACGCCCTGCGCCAGCAGATCGCCGAGGCGATCCGCGACGGCGCCGAGAGCGCGATGCGCGACCTCGCCCGCCTGGCGATCGCCGCGTTCGGCCGCCAGGGCACGGGCTCGGGCGTCATCGGCGTCGACGTGCAGCGCATCCGCCGCCAGCTCGGGCTGCGCAGCGAGCCCCAGCCCGACCTGCCGCCCGAGGACCCCCGCCACGACGGCCTGCCGCGCGACGAGCTGCGCCGCTTCGAGCAGCTCCTGCGCCGCGAGCTGGAGCGCGGCCAGATCGAGCGCACCGAGCAGCTCCCGGCCTCGCGGCCGCTGAACGAGCTCGACCGCGCGCTGCCGTCCGGCCCGCTGCAGGACCTGGCCGCCGTGCACCGCGTCGTCGCCCAGCTCCGCCGGCGCCTGGCGACCCAGGGCATGGAGGCGCGCGGGCGCAAGCGCCACGCGCACGTCGACGTGCGCCGCACGATGCGCGCCTCGCTGCAGACCGGCGGCGTGCCCGTCGAGCTGCGCTTCCGCCCGCGGCGGCCGCGGCGCCCCGAGATCTTCGTCCTCTGCGACGTCTCCACGAGCGTCACGAGCGCCTCGGTGTTCTTCCTGTCGGTGCTGCACGCCCTCCACGACACGTTCCGCAAGATGCGCTCGTTCGTGTTCATCGAGCGCATCAGCGAGGTGACCGACGTCTTCGAGCGCGAGCGCGACTTCGCCGCCGTGTCCGACGCGATCTCCCGCGACGCCGGCGTGGCCGACATCTCCGGCTACACCGACTACGGCCGCGTGTGGAACGAGTTCCGCGACGCGGTCGCCGACGAGCTGCACCCGCGCGCGACCGTGATCGTCCTCGGCGACGCGCGCACGAACGGCCGCGACCCCCGCGCCGAGGTGTTCGGCCAGATCGCGTCGCTGGCCGGCCGCACGTTCTGGCTCAACCCGGAGCCGCGCCTGTACTGGAACTACGGCGACTCGGTGATCGCCGCCTACGAGCAGTACTGCCAGGCGTTCGAGTGCTGGACGACCCAGCAGCTCGAGGACTTCGTCAAGGCCCTGACGAAGCCGATGACGGGCGTCTGAGCGCGCTTCGTACGCGCGCGGACGGGTAGCGTTCCGCGCGTGCGCACCCTCTACTGGCGCCGGCGCGCGTACGCGCTGGGCGCGATCGCGGTGCTCGGAGTGGCCCTGGCGCTGCTCGTGAGCGACTGCGGCGGCGGTGACGACGAGCCGGCGAGCACCGCCCCGGCGGGCGCCGACGCGCCGCCGCCCCCGGAGCTCCCGCGCGGCGGGCGCACGATCCTCCCCGGCCACCGCGTCGTCGCGTTCTACGGCGCCCCGCAGGACCCCCAGCTCGGCATCCTGGGCATCGGCAGCCCCGACCGGGCCGGGCGCCGCCTCGCGCGCGTCGCCCGCCGCTACGAGCGCCCCGGCACGCCGGTGCTGCCCGCGATGGAGCTCATCGCGGTCATCGCCGCCGGCCACCCCGGCACC
This sequence comes from Capillimicrobium sp., assembly GCA_035565675.1. Lineage (GTDB taxonomy): Bacteria > Actinomycetota > Thermoleophilia > Solirubrobacterales > Solirubrobacteraceae > Capillimicrobium. The sequence goes on from DATMSA010000042.1 coordinate 10,205, forward strand.
GACGGCATGTACCGCACCCGCCAGGACCCGAAGGTCATCCGCCGCTACCTGCGCGCCGCGCGGCGCATGAAGGCGCTGCTGATCCTCGACGTGCAGCCCGGCCGCTCCGACTTCCTGCAGGAGGCGCGCCGGCTGCGGCGGTGGCTGCGCCAGCCGGACGTGTCGCTGGCGCTCGACCCCGAGTGGCGCGTCGGCGCGCACGAGGTCCCCGGGCAGGTGATCGGCTCGGTCAGCGCGCGCGAGGTCAACGCGGTCTCGTTCTGGCTGGACCGGCTGGCCCAGCGCCACCGCCTGCCGCAGAAGCTGCTGCTGATCCACCGCTTCACCGAGGGCATGATCGACGACGTCACCGCGCTCAAGCAGCGCCGCAACCTGGCGCTGGCGATCAACGTCGACGGGTTCGGCGGCCGCGCCGTCAAGCGGGCCAAGTACCACGAGCTCGCGGCCGCCGCGGAGCGCCTCTACGACGGCTTCAAGCTGTTCTACGAGGAGGACACCGACCTGCTCACGCCGCGCCAGGTGCTGCGGCTGCGCCCGCCCCCCTCCGTCGTGGTCTACGAATAGCTCAACTCCCGGGACGCGGCCGACGATGTAGGGCCCATGACCGTCGCCCGGCGTGGACCGCACCTGCTGCTCGCCGCGCTCGCCGTGGCGGTGCTCGCCCTCGCCCTGCGCAACGCCACCGACCCGGGCGCGTGGCCGGCCTGGACCGGCTACCTCTACAACGCGATCGAGATCGGCGCGGTCGCCGCCTGCGCCTGGCGGGCGCTGGCCGTCCCCGTCGAGCGCGCCGCCTGGTGGTGGATGACCGCGGCGCTCGCCGCGTACGCCGCCGGCGACCTGTACTGGGTGCTCGTGTTCGAGCCCCTCCCGGCCGCCGAGATCCCGTACCCGTCGGTGGCCGACGCGCTCTACCTCGCGTTCTTCGTGTGCGCCTACGTCGCCGTCGTGCTGCTGGTCCGCGGCCGCCGCGGCGGGCGCGTCACCGGCCTGCAGTGGCTCGACGGCGCGATCGCCGCGCTCGCCACCGGGGCGGTCGCGACCGCGGCCATCGACCCGGCGCTGGCGGGGAGCACGAGCGGCGGGGCGCTCGTCGTGGCCACGAACCTCGCCTACCCGATCGGCGACGTGCTGCTGCTGGGCCTCGTCGCCGCGCTGATCGGCGCGTTCGGCCGGGCCGCCAGCGCCACCTGGCTGATCATCGCCCTCGGGCTCGTCGTGTCCGCGATCGCCGACACCGTCTACCTCGTCCAGGTGGCCGACGACACCTACGCCATCGACGGCCTGCTCGACGTCACGTGGCCGCTGGCGCTGCTGCTGCTCGCCGCCGCCGCCTGGGTGCCGCGGGCCATCGCCCGCCGCCGCGAGCACGACGGCCTCGGCATCCTCGCCGCCGCCGTCGCGGGCGGCGTCACCGTCGGCGTCCTCGTGTTCGACCACTTCGTCGGGCTGCCGGCGGTGAGCGTGCTGCTGGCCGCCGCCGCGGCGGTCGGCCTGCTCGCCCGCCTGGCGCTCGTGTCCGCCCTGAACCGGCGGATGCTGGCCGCGTCCGAGCACGACGCGCGCACCGACGCGCTCACCGGGCTGGCCAACCGGCGCGAGCTCGTGCGCGCGCTCGAGTGGTCGCGCGAGCGGCGCTGGCCGATGACGCTCGCGCTGTACGACCTCGACGGCTTCAAGGTCTACAACGACCGCTTCGGCCACCCCGCGGGCGACGTGCTGCTGTGCCGGCTCGCCGAGCGCCTGGACGCCGCGGTCCCGCCGCCCGGCCGCGCGTACCGCATCGGCGGCGACGAGTTCTGCGTCCTCACCCCCGCCGACGGCGCCGACGCGGTGCTCGCGGCCGCCGACGCCGCCCTGCGCGAGCGCGGCGAGGGCTTCGAGGTCCGCGCGTCGCGCGGCGTCGTGCAGGTGCCCGACGAGGTCCGCACGACCGGGCACGCGCTGACGCTCGCCGACCAGCGCATGTACGCCGCCAAGCGCGGCGGGCGCGCGTCGGCGATCGCCCAGACCCGCGACGTGCTCCTGCGCGCGGTCGAGGAGCGCAACCCGGACCTGTCCGGCCACGTCGACGACGTCGCCGACCTCGCCGTGCGCGTCGCGCGCCAGATGATGCTCGCCCCCGACGAGGTCGAGCACGTGCGCGCCGCCGCCGTGCTGCACGACGTCGGCAAGCTCGCGATCCCCGACGCGATCCTCGACAAGCCGGCGCCGCTGGCGCCCGACGAGTGGGCGTTCATGCACCGCCACACGATCGTCGGCGAGCGCATCCTGCTGGCCGCGCCCCCGCTGGTGCCGGTCGCGCCGATCGTGCGCGCCAGCCACGAGCGCTGGGACGGCGGCGGCTACCCGGACGGGCTGGCCGGCGAGGAGATCCCGCTCGGCGCCCGCATCGTGTCGCTGTGCGACGCCTGGGACGCGATGACCACCGACCGCCCGTACCGCCCCGCGCGGAGCGCCGAGGAGGCGCTGGAGGAGATCGAGCGGTGCACGGGGACGCAGTTCGACCCGTCCGTGGTGCGGGCGTTCGCGGCGGTCGTCGCGGAGCGGCGGGACACGCCGCTGCCTGCGTGAGCTAGGGTTTCCTGCGCGAATCGAACCGCCAGGGGGGCTGGCAGGCGGCCGGCTGAGATAGCACCCGATCCGGTGCTGACCCTTCGAACCTGTGGGGCAATCCCCGCGAAGGGAGGCATGCAGAGCACATCGTCACCCGTGTCGGCGAGCGCGCCGGCCGCCGAGCGCCAGGGCATCCGCGTCGATTCCGTGACCCGTCGCTACGGCGCGGTGACCGCGGTCGCGGACCTGTCGCTGACCGTCGCCCCGGGCGAGGTCGTCGCCGTCGTCGGCCCCAGCGGCTGCGGCAAGTCGACGCTGCTGGCGCTCGTCTGCGGCCTGGAGGACGCCGACGCCGGCACCGTCGCCGCCGACCCCGCCGCGCTCATGCCCCAGCGCGACCTGCTGCTGCCGTGGGCGTCGGCGCTCGACAACGCCGCGCTGCCGCTGCGCCTCAAGGGCGCCGGCCGCCGCGAGGCGCGCGCCGCCGCCGCTCCGGTCCTGGCCGAGTTCGGGCTGGCCGGGTTCGAGAAGGCCCGCCCGGGCGAGCTGTCGGGAGGCATGCGCCAGCGGGTCGCGTTCCTGCGCACGCTGCTGGCCGGCAAGCCGGTGCTGTGCCTCGACGAGCCGTTCGCCGCGCTCGACGCGATCGCCCGCGCCGACATGCAGCGATGGCTGGCGGACGCGCTCGCGCGCGAGCCGCGGACGGTGCTGCTCGTCACCCACGACGTCGAGGAGGCGGTGCTGCTCGGCGACCGGGTGGTCGTGATGTCGCCGCGCCCCGGGCGGGTCGTGGCCGACCTGCCCGTCGACGTGCCGCGCCCGCGGGTCGCCACCGACCCGGCCGTCGTCGCGCTGCGCGCCCGGGCGCTGGAGGCGCTCGGCGGGGAGGGCGCCGCGTGATCGCGCTGCTCCTCGTCGCCGTCCTGCTGGGCGCCTGGCAGCTCTACGCCTCGGAGGGGCCGGTCGACGACCTCATCCTGCCCTCCCCCAGCGAGATCGCCACCGCGCTGTGGGAGGACCGCTCGCTGCTGTGGAGCAACTTCCTCGTCACCGCCCAGGAGGTCGCGTTCGGCATCGTCGCCGCGCTCGTCGTCGGCTTCGCGTGCGCGACCGCCCTGCACTTCTGGCGGCCGCTGCGCCGCGCCACCTATCCGCTGCTCGTCGCCTCCCAGGCGGTGCCGATCGTGATCGTCGCGCCGCTGCTGATCGTGTGGCTGGGCTTCGGGATGGCGCCGAAGGTCGCGATCATCGCGCTGATCTGCTTCTTCCCGATCGTCGTCACGACGCTCGACGCGCTCGGCCGCGTCGACCGCGACACGATCCGCCTGCTGCGCACGCTCGACGCGTCGCGCTGGTCGGCGTTCCGCTTCGCCGAGGCCCCCGCGGCCCTGCCCGCCGCGCTCAGCGGCGCGAAGATCGCCGTCGCGGTCGCCGTCATCGGCGCCGTGTTCGCCGAGTACTCGGGCTCCAGCGAGGGGCTCGGCCACCTGATCCTGCAGGCGATCCCGCAGCTCGAGACGGCCCGCGCCTGGGCGGCCGTCGTCGTGCTGGCCGGGTTCGCCGTCGCCCTCTTCTACGCGCTGGACGTCGCGCAGCGACGCCTGCTGCCCTGGACCACGAACGAAAGGACATCGTGACCCGCCGGATCATCGCCGTCGCACTGTCGGCGCTGAGCGCCGCCGCGCTCGCCGCCTGCGGCGAGAAGGAGGACGTGACGAGCGCGCCGCCGACCGAGCAGGTGCGGCTGATGCTCGACTACTACCCCAACGCCGACCACGCCGGCATCTACGCGGCGATGGGCACGGGCGCGTTCGAGCGCGCGGGGATGGACGTCGAGCTCGTCACCCCCTCGGATCCCGCGGCGCCGCTGAAGCTCCTGGCGGCCGGGAAGGTCGACGTGGCGATCTCCTACGAGCCCGAGCTGCTGCTCGCCCGCGACCAGGGCGCCGACCTCGTGTCGGTCGGCGCGCTCGTGCAGCGGCCGCTGACCTCGATCATGGCGCTGCCCAAGGGCAAGGTCCGCTCGGTCGCCGACCTGGAGGGCAAGACCGTCGGGACCGCCGGCATCCCCTACCAGTCGGCCTACCTGAAGACGATCCTCACCGAGAACGGCATCGACCCGTCGTCGGTGCGCGAGGTCAACGTCGGCTTCAACCTCGTCCCGGCGATGCTGTCGGGCCGCGTCGACGCGACGCTCGGCGCGTTCTGGAACGTCGAGGGCGTCGAGCTGCAGCGGGCCAAGCGCGACCCGGTGATCATCCCCGTCGACGAGGCCGGCGTGCCGACCTACGACGAGCTGATCTTCGTCGTGCGCGCCGACACCGCCCGCAACCGCGGCCCGTACGTGCGCGCGTTCCTGCGCGCGGTCGCCGAGGGCCACGAGGCGCTGCGCGACGACCCGCAGACCGGCATCGGGCCGCTGCTGGCCGCCAACCCGGACCTCGACCGCGCCGACACGCTCGCCGAGGTGCGCGAGACGCTGCCGGCGTTCTTCCCCGAGGACCCCGACCAGCCGTTCGGCTGGCAGGACCAGCAGGCGTGGGGCCGCTACGGCGGGTGGATGGTCGAGAGCGACCTGCTGAAGTCGCCGCCGCTGCCGCGGTCGCTGACGAACGAGTTCCTGCCCGGCGCGGGCCTGGAGCCGGCCGACGACCCGGCGGCCGGCAACTAGCCGGGCTAGGCGGCGAGGGCGCGCTGGAAGCGGCTGGCCCCGGCGAGCGCGTACGCGCCCGCCAGGCCGGCCCACTCGCCGTAGGGGGCGAAGAACGCGCGCACCTCGTCCTCCTCGGCGCGCGCCGACGGCCGGCCGCCGGCGCGCAGCCGCCCGACGAGCTTGCGGTAGGCGAGGTCGCCGGCCGGGAGCTGGTCGAAGCGGCCCTGGCCGTGCAGGGCGAGGAACTCCAGCGTCCAGGCGCCGATGCCGCGGATCGCGCGCAGGCGCGCCCAGCCGCGCTCGTGATCGGGGTCGTGCAGGTCGACGCGCCCGCAGGCCACCTCGCGGGCGGCCCGGGTCAGGGCGATCGCCCGCGCCGGGCTGAGGTCGAAGGACTCCAGCCGCGCCGCGCCCATCGCCGCCACCTCGGCGGCGCTCGGCACGTCCCACAGGCCGGTCCGCGGATCCCTGCGTCCGGCGTGCCGGACGATGCGCCGCTCGATCTCGCAGGCGCGCTCGAACTCGATGAGCTGCTCGCAGATCGCCCACGCGAGCGCCTCGAACGGCTCGGGGCGGCGGCGGACGCGCAGGTGCGGCAGCGTGCGGACGGCGCGGCCGATGAGCGGGTCGAAGCGGAAGCGGTCGTGGAAGGCGCGCAGGTCGTCGTCGACGCCGACGGCGAAGCGCATGCGCTCGATCGCGTACTCCGCGGCGTCGCGGCGCTCGGCGGCGGCGCCGAACACGACGCGGTCGCGCGCGGGCTGGGCGACGCGCACGACGACCGGCTCGCCGTCGACGTGCAGCAGGCGGTGCAGCACGCCGTCGCGGCAGCGCAGGACGCCGTCCTTGCCGCCGTGGCGCTGGAGGCGGAACGGCCACGGCGGCCGCACCTCCACGCGCACCTCGACGGTCACCTGCGGTCGACCAGGTGGACGTCCACGAGGAACGTCCGCGTCGCGACGACGTCGAGGCGGGTGCCCTTGCGGCGCCCGCCGAGGCGCAGGCTCGAGCGCCGGCGCGGCGCGCGGGCCGCGCGGGCGACGCCCTTGGCCAGCATCACCGCCGTGGCGCCGGCGACCAGCGAGGCGCCGGCCACCGCCGCGGCCTGGACGGCCACCGGCGTGGCGGGCCGGCGCTCGAGCGCCGCCGAGTCGCGCACGATGACGCCGTCGACGATCTCGGGCTCGGCCTCCACGGGCATGCGCTCATCGGCCATGGGCGGCGACCATAGCAGTCCGTCAGGCGGTCTCCGGCGGCGGCTCAGACCGGGCGCTCGTACACCCGGTAGCGCTTCACGATCCGCCCGCCCATCGCCTCCATGCCCCGGTTCATCGCGTGGTTGGTCTCGAGGATCCAGCCCATCTCGCCCCACGTGTACGGGGTGCGCTCGGCCAGGTTGAACTGCTCGATGTACATCTGCGCGGCGACGCCGGTGTGCTGGAACTCGGGCTTGACGCCGAGGAACCCGACCCGCACCCGGTCCATGATCCGGCGGCGGCGCAGGTAGTGCCACCAGCCGAGCGGCAGCAGCCGCCCGTTCATGCGCTTGAGGACCTGGTTGATGTCGGGGATCGTGATGTTCACCGCGATCGGCTCGCCGTCCTTCTCGGCGACCATGAACCAGTCGCTGTCGAACACGAGCTGCAGCTCCTGCGCGTACGCGTCGAGGTCGGCCTTCGTGAACGGCACGAAGTCCCAGTTCTCGGCCCACGCGGCGTTGTAGATGTCGCCGAACGCGTCGAGGTCGCGCCGCAGCGACCGGCGGGTCATCTTGCGCAGCGTGACGCCGTGCTTGGTCTCGGCCTCCTCGGCCAGGCGGAAGAGGATCGGGCGCACCGAGCTGCGGTCGGCGATCGACAGCTCCCACATGTAGAGGTCCATCGCCTTCGCCAGCCCCGCGTCCTCGACGAGCCGCTGGTAGTACGGCGGGTGCCACGGCTGGCGGACCATCGGCTCGCGGTCGAAGCCCTCGATGAGGATGCCGCTCTCGTCGTTCATCGTGAAGTCCATCGGCCCCAGCATCCGGGTGCGCCCGCGCGCCCGCAGCCACCCGGCGGCGGCCTCCAGCAGGCCGCGCAGCGCGTCGGGGTCGTCCTCGACCTCCAGGAAGCCGAACATGCCCGTGGACTCGTCGGGGTGCTGGCCGTCGTAGGCGAGGTTGACCTGGGCGCTGATGCGCCCCACGGCGCGGCCGTCGCGCCACGCCAGGAACAGCCGCGCGTCGCCGTGCGTGAAGAACGCGTTGTGCTTGCGCGACAGGAAGAAGCGGCGCTCGAGCCGCAGCGGGGGCACCCACTGCGGGGAGGTAGAGTGCAGCCGGAACGGGAGCTCGATGAACTCCCGAATCTCGCGGTGCGACGCCACCGCCCGGATCTCAAGGCTCATATGCCCACCACCGTAGACGTCTTCGCCAAGGTCCGCGGGCACGAGCGCGCCGAGCAGCTGCGCGCCGCGCGTGAGGCCGATCTCGTCCCCTACTTCCGCCCGCTGACCGGCCCGGCCGGGCCGGTCACGGAGATGGAGGGCGCCGAGCGGGTCATGCTCGGGTCCAACAACTACCTCGGCCTGACCGGCGACCCGCGGGTGATGCAGGGCGCCCGCGACGCGCTGGAGGCCTACGGCACCGGCCTCACCGGCTCGCGCTTCCTCAACGGCACCACGCGGCTGCACCTCCAGCTCGAGGAGGAGCTCGCCGACTGGATGGGCACCGAGGACTGCATCGTCTTCACGACCGGCCACCAGGCGAACCTGGGCACGATCGGGACGATCCTCGACCAGTCCGACACGGTCATCGTCGACTCCGGCGACCACGCGTCGATCCTCGACGGCGTGCTGCAGTCGCGGGCGAAGATGCGCCCGTTCCGCCACAACAAGCTCGACAAGCTGGAGCGGCAGCTCGAGCGGGCCCAGGAGGACGGCGGCGGCGTCCTCGTCGTCGTCGACGGCGTGTACTCGATGGAGGGCGACGTCGCCCCGCTCGTCGAGATCACCGACCTGTGCCGGCGCTACGGCGCGCGGCTGATGGTCGACGAGGCCCACGGCGCCGGCGTGCTCGGCGCCCGCGGGGCCGGGGCCAGCGAGCTCCTGGGCGTCGAGGACCGTGTCGACCTGCGCATGGGCACGTTCAGCAAGTCGCTGGCGAGCTGCGGCGGGTTCGTCGTCGGCTCCGCCGAGGTCATCGACTTCATCCGCATCAGCAGCCGCGCGTTCATCTTCACGGCCGCCGGCGTGCCCGCCGCGGTCGGGGCCGCGCTGGCCGCCCTGCGGATCATCCGCTCGCCCGAGGGCCCCGAGCTGATGGCCCGCGTGCTCGCCAACGCCGCGTACCTGCGGGCGGGGCTGCGCGAGCGCGGCTTCAAGACCGTCGACCACGCGATCGGCACGCCGGTCATCCCCGTGCTCGTCGAGGACGACTGGAAGGCGGCGCTGCTGTGGCGCGCGCTCTACGACGCCGGCGTGTTCGTCAACGTGGCGATCCACCCCGCCGTCCCGCCCGGCGGGGCGCTGCTGCGGACCAGCGTGATGGCGACCCACGACCACGCCGTGCTGGACCGCGCGCTCGACGCGTTCGCATCCGTGAAGGCCGCCTTCGAGGCCGAGCACGGACCGCTGCCGTCGCCCTGACCGCGGCGGTCGCGGCAGCCCTCGACCGTTGGTCGAGGGCTGGTGGGAAAAGTGCGCTCGGAGCGCATGATCGTCACCGACCCCCGTTGACCGCCTGACGTTTCGCCGCGTACCGTTCCGAGCGCGTCGACCGCGGCGCATGGGGGATGGAGAGAGCGAAGGGCGCCGGGCCGTGTGGGTCCCCGGCGGCCCGGGACGGGACCCCGACGTGGAGTCGAACCCGCGAGGGAGGCGGCTCCATGCCCGCGGCGCGGCGCGTCCA
>DATMSA010000043.1:0-25719 GCA_035565675.1 Capillimicrobium sp.
CCGGCGCTATCCGGACGTGCGCACGGTGCTGCAGGCGCTGATGACGCGCGAGTTCGGCCAGCTCATCGCGGAGGCGGCGCGCGAGGCAGCCGGCGCGCCGGACGGCCGCACGCGGATCGTCGAGACCGCCGTCCACGGCGCCGAGCTGCTGGCGGCGCACCCGCTGTTCGTCCGCCTGCTCGACGTCGACCCCGAGCTGCTGCTGCCGTACGTGACCGAGCGCGTCGGGGCGTTCCAGCGCCTCGTCCTCGACGACCTCGAGACGCGCCTGGCCGAGGCGATGCGCGAGGGCTCGGTGCGCCAGGCCGACCCGCGCCGCCTGGCGTCGGCGATGGAGCTGGCGATGCGCGGCTACGTGCTCGCCGCGCACGCGGACGCGCCCGAGGAGGAGCGCGCCCACCGCGAGGACCTGCGCGACATGCTCGACGCGTTCCTGCGCCCCTGACGCCGTTGTCGTCTCGCGCTCGCATAGCGAGACCACACCGACAACCGTCCTGTTACACTTCGGCGCGGGATGTCACATCGTCTCGGGTCCTCCTCCTCGCTCAACGCCGCCCGCCGGCGCGCCGAGCTCGACGCGCTCGCCGCGGGCGAGGTCGTCGACGTGCTCGTCGTCGGCGGTGGCATCACCGGCGCCGGCGTCGCGCTCGAGGCCGCCTCGCGCGGGCTCAGCGTCGCGCTGATCGAGCGCGGCGACCTCGCGCAGGGCACGAGCCGGTGGAGCAGCAAGCTCGTCCACGGCGGCCTGCGCTACCTGGCCCAGGGGCAGCCCGACGTCGCCTGGGAGTCGGCGCGCGAGCGCGCGATCCTCCTGCGCACCGCCCCGCACCTGATCTCCGCGCTGCCGTTCCTCCTGCCGCTCACGCCGCGCCATCCGGGACCGGTCGCGGCCGGCTTCATGGCCGTCCTGCGCGCCGGCGACGCGATGCGCCGCCTGGCCGGCACGTCGCGCCGCCGGCTCCCCAACGCCCGCCGCATCGACGCGCCCGAGGCCCGCCGCCTCGCCCCCGCGCTCTCCCCCGCCGGGCTGCGCGGCGCGCTCATGAGCTGGGACGGGCAGCTCGAGGACGACGCCGCGCTCGTCGTGGCCGTCGCCCGCACCGCGGCCGCCCACGGCGCCCGCATCCTCACCTACGTCCGCGCGCTCGAGCTCGACGGCGACGGCGCGCTGGCCCGCGACGAGCTCGCCGGCCCCGGCGACGGCGCCGAGCTGCGCATCCGCGCCCGCCACGTCGTCAACGCCACCGGCGTGTGGGCCGGCACGCTCGCGCCCTCCGTCCGCCTGCGGCCCAGCCGCGGCTCGCACCTGATCGTCCCCGCCGAGCGCCTCGGCCGGCCGACCGCCGCCGTCAACGTGCCGCTCGAGGGCTCCCGCTCGCGCTTCGCCTTCGCCCTCCCCCGCCCCGACGGCCTCGTCCTCATCGGGATCACCGACGTGCCCGTGTTCGGCGAGATCCCCGACGAGCCGGCCGTCACGCCCGAGGAGGAGACCGGCCTGCTGCACACGCTCTCCTGCGCCCTGGAGCGGCCGCTCACCTCCGACGATGTCGTCGGTCGCTACGCCGGCCTGCGGCCCCTGCTCGAGCCCGACGAGGGCAGCGACCAGACCGCCGACCTCTCGCGCCGCCACGCCGTCATCGACGACCCCGACACGCGCGTGATCACCGTCACCGGCGGCAAGCTCACCACCTACCGGCGGATGGCGCAGGACACGATCGACGTGCTCGCCGCGCGCCCCGGCGTGCAGGCCGCGCCCTCGCGGACGGCGCGCCTGCCGCTCGTCGGCGCGCAGCCGCTCGAGGCCCGCGCGGCCGACGTGCCCGCGCGCCTGGCCCGCCGCTACGGCGCCGACGCGACCGCCGTGCTCGCGCTCGCCGCCGAAAGGCCCGCGCTCGCCGAGCCGCTCGCCGACGGCGTCGCCGTCACCGGCGCGGAGCTCGCCTTCGCCGTGCGCCACGAGCTCGCGCTCACCGTCGACGACCTGCTCGACCGCCGCACCCGCCTCGGCCTGGTGCCCGCCCGCCGCGAGGCCGCGCGCCCGGCCGCCGAGGCGCTGCTCGACGGGGAGCGCCAGCCCGCATGACCGCCGCGACCCGCGACCCCCTCGCCCCCCGGCTGCGCTGGTTCGGCTGGGGCCCGCCCGAGACGCCGTCCGTCGAGCTGCCCGATGCGGCCGAGCCGCTGCTCGCCCGGCTCGGCGTGCCCGACGTCCACACCCCGCCGGTCGCGCTCGAGGACGTGCGCCTGCCCGCCTCCCGCCTCGACCCCGCCCCGCTGGCGGCGGTCGTCGGCGCCGACCACGTCCGCGACGACCGGCTCACGCGCGTCACGCACGCGGCCGGGCGCAGCTACCTCGACCTGCTCGCGCTGCGCGCCGGCGACGCCGGGAGCGCGCCCGACGCGGTCGTCTACCCGGCCGACGCCGGCGAGGTCGCCGCGGTCCTGGCCGTCTGCGCCGAGCGCGGCATCGACGTCGTCCCCTTCGGCGGCGGCACCAGCGTCGTCGGCGGCGTCACCCCGCCCGCCGACCGCGAGCGCCCCGTCGTCGCGCTCGACCTCGCCCGCCTCGACCGCCTCCTGAGCGTCGACCCGGTCAGCCTCACCGCCACCGCCGAGGCCGGCATCCTCGGGCCCGAGCTCGAGCGCCGCCTGGGCGAGCACGGCCTCACGCTCGGCCACCACCCGCAGTCCTTCGAGTTCAGCACGCTCGGCGGCTGGGTCGCCACCCGGTCGGCCGGGCAGGCGTCGACCGGCTACGGCGCGATCGCCGACGCCGTCGTCGCGCTGCGCTGCGCCACGCCGGCCGGCGAGCTCGTCACCCGCGACGTCCCCGCCACCGCGGCCGGCCCCGACCTGCGCGAGCTGCTGATCGGCTCCGAGGGCGCGCTCGGCGTCATCACCGCGGTCACGCTTCGCGTCCGCCCCGTGCCGGCCGAGCGGCGCTACGAGGCGTGGACGTTCCCGTCGTTCGCCGACGGCGTCGGGGCGCTGCGCGCGCTCGAGCAGGCCGGCGTCGCGCCCGACGTCACCCGCCTCTCCGACGAGGCCGAGGTCGCGCTCAACCGCGTCGTGGCCGCGCACACGGCCGCCGTCGAGGGCGACGGGGTCGCCGCGATCCTGGGCTGGGAGGGCGATCCCGAGCGCGTCGCCGCGCGCCACGAGACCGCCGCGGCGATCGCCCGCGACCACGGCGGCCGCCCCGTCCCCGGCGACGGCGGCGACCAGTGGGCGGCCTCGCGCTACGCGGCGCCGTACCTGCGCGACGTGCTGCTGGACCGCGGCGTCCTCGTCGAGACCCTGGAGACCGCCGCGCCGTGGTCGCGCCTGGCCGAGGTCCACACGGCCGTCGCCGGCGCGCTGGACCGCGCGCTGCGCGCGGCGGGGACGCCGCCGCTCGTCCTCTGCCACGTCTCGCACGTCTACCCCACCGGCGCCTCGCTGTACTTCACCGTCCTGGCCGCCCAGGTCCGCGGCGGCGAGGCCGACCAGTGGCGCGCCGCGAAGGGCGCCGCCCTGGACGCGATGCTCGCCCACGGCGCGACGATCACCCACCACCACGCGGTGGGCCGCGACCACGCCCCGTGGCTGAGCGGGGAGATCGGGCCGCTCGGGGTCGCCTCGCTGCAGGCGCTCAAGCAGCGCCTGGACCCGGCGGGCGTGATGAACCCCGGCGTTCTCGGCCTGCGGTAGCGCGCCGCCGCACCGGATAGCGTCCGGCGGCGATGTCGACCTGGCTCGGGATCGCCCTCGTCGTCGTGGCCAACCTGGTGGCGGTGGCGGTCATGCTCGTCGTCCGGCGACGGGCGCCCGACGGCGGCTACTACCAGGACATGCAGCAGGCCGGCTGGGTCTACTCGGTGGCCGGCACGTCGTTCGCGGTGATCCTCGCGTTCGTGTTCGTGCTCGCGTTCCAGAGCTTCGACCGCGCACGCACGAGCTCGTCCTCGGAGGCGGAGGCGACGATCTCGCTGTTCTACACCGCCGAGATCCTGCCGGCGACCGAGCGCGACGCGCTCAAGGCGGAGCTCGTCTGCTACGCCCGGTCGGTCATCGCGCTCGAATGGCCGGCGATGCGCGACGGCCACGACAGCCCCGTCGTGCAGGACTGGGTGCGGCGACTGGACCGGACCTTCCAGCGGGCGCCGGCCTCGTCGGACCCCAAGGTGGACGCCGGGTACGGCGCCTGGCTGGCGACGATGCAGGAGCGCCAGGACGGGCGCCAGGGGCGCCTGGACGAGTCGCGGCCGTTCATCCCCACCCTCGTGTGGATCTTCCTGCTCGCCGGCGGCCTGCTCGTGACCGTGTTCGTGTGGCTGTTCGCCGACCCCGCCGAGCGGACGTTCGCCCAGGCGGCGCTGCCGATCGGCGTGACGACCGTCATCGTGTCCGGCCTCGTGCTCGTCGCGTTCTTCGACGCGCCCTACCAGGACACCGGGGGCGCCGTGCGCCCCACCGCGATGGATCGCACGCTCGGGCTGATCTCCGCCGACGGCGACGCCGCCCGGCGGGCGCCGTGCGACGCGGACGGGCGCCCGACGTGATCGCCGACGCCCCGCCGGTCCCCGTCGCCGACGGCGCCTACGCGGCGCGCACCACCGAGCGGCGCACGATCACGCTCGTGGTCCGCGACGGACGCGTGGTCCGCGCCGCCGCGACGATCGCGCGCTACCCGTGCCGCGGCTTCGGCGACCTCGGGCCCGTGCGGGTCGTCGTGACCGTCGACGCGCCGATCGCGCGCACGGGCCGGGTCGCCTTCGCGGCGGGTCCGGCGGCCGAGCGGCTGGCCGTGCGAGCGCGCTGGCGCGCGGGCGGCGCGGTCACCGGCGCGCTGCGCCTGCGCGGCACGATCGGGACGGGCGAGCCGTGCGCCTCGCGACGCATCCGGTTCTCCCGCGCCGCCGCACGTGGTTGACTTCATGACCGTGAGCAACGAGCCCGACGTCAAGACCGCCGATCCCGCCGCCCGTCGCGAGCGCAACCGACGCATCGCCGCCCTCCTGGTCGGCGTGCTGATCGTCGTGTTCGCGCTGGTGAACCTCGACGACGTCCGCGTCAACTGGATCGTCACCGAGACGGCCACGCCGCTGATCGTGGTGATCGCGGTGAGCTTCATCCTCGGCCTCGCAGGCGGCTACCTGCTGCGCGGCCGGCGCGGCCGCGAGTCGCGCTCGCAACGCCGCTGATCCGGGCATGACGGAGCGCCGCGGGGTCGAGAGCATGGAGCTGGGAGTCCCGCCCGAGCTGGCGCTCGAGACGCTCCAGACCGCCCTGGAGGGCACGGCCACCGGAGCGTGGGTGTGGGACCTTGAGTCCGACACGGTGCGCTGGTCGCCCAACCAGGGCGAGCTGCACGGCCGCGGCCGCGGCGCCACCCCGCTGTCGTACGCCGACTGGCTGGACACGTGGGTGCACGAGGACGACCGCGCCCGCGTCGACGAGATCGTGAGGAACGGCATCGCCTCGCGCTCCGGCTACGAGTTCGAGTTCCGCAGCCGCGGCACCCCGCCGCGGTGGCTGTACGCGCGCGGTCGCGTGCTCCGCCACGACGACGGCCGCCCGCGCGCCGTGGCCGGCGTGACGCTGGACGTGACCGAGCGCCACGAGCGCGACAGCGAGCGCGAGCGGCTCACCCGCCGCCTCAACGGCGTGCAGGTCGTCACGGACGCCGCGCTCGACCACCTCGAGCTCGAGGCGCTGCTGCAGGAGCTGCTGGGGCGCGTGGCGGCGCTGCTGGATGCCGACATCGCCAAGGTCATGCTCTACGACGAGCGCCGCGCGACGCTGATCACGCGCGCCTCGCTGGGCCTGCCCGAGGAGATCGCCCGCACGCTGCGCATCCCCGTCGGGACGGGCGTCGCCGGCCAGGTCGTGCTGGGCGACGCGCCGCGCATCGTCTCCGACGACCAGCTCGCCGACGCCGCGCTGTCGGACCTGCGCCAGCCGGGCCGCGCCGGCGCCGGCGCCCCGCTGCGCGTCGCCGGGGAGACGCTCGGGGTCCTGGTCGTCGCCAGCCGCGAGCGCACATACGCCGAGGACGACCTGCTGCTGCTCGAGCTCGTCGCCGACCGCTGCGCCCGCGCGATCCGCCAGAGCGAGCTGTACGAGGCCGCCCGCGAGGCCGCGCTGTCGCTCCAGCGCAGCCTGCTGCCCGCCGCCCTCCCGGTCGTCGCCGGGCTCGACGTCGCCGCGCGCTACCTCCCCGGCCAGCACGGCACCGAGGTCGGAGGCGACTGGTACGACCTGTTCACGCTCGCCGACGGGCGCGTCGCCCTGGTGGTCGGCGACGTCGTCGGCCGCGGCCTGCGAGCCGCCGCGAGGATGGGCACGATCCGCACCGCCCTGCGCGCGTACGCGCTCGAGGCGTCCGCCCCGTCGGAGGCGCTCAGCCGCCTGGACCGCTTCGTCGCCCTGCAGGAGCCGGTCGAGTTCACGACCGTGCTCGTCGCGTTCGTCGACCCCGAGGCCGGCGACGTCCGGCTCGCCAGCGCCGGGCACCTGCCGCCCGTCCTGGTCGACGACGACGGCGCGCGCCCGCTCGAGGTTCCCCCCGACCCGCCGGTCGGGATGGCGTCCGAGCCGCGCCGCGACCTCGCGGTGCACCTCGCCGCCGACGCGTCGCTCATCGCGTTCACCGACGGGCTCGTCGAGGATCGCGCCGCGGGCCTGGAGCCGGGCATGCGCCGCCTGTGCGAGCTGGCGCGGCCGGGCGACGCGGCCCGGGTCGTCGTCGACCGGCTCGTGGACGGCCTGGTCTCCCGCGAGGGCGGCGACGACGTCGCGATCCTCGCCGCGCGGCGCGTCGGCGCGCGGCTGGAGCGGACGTTCGCCTCCGAGGTGTCGGCGGTGGCCGTCGCCCGCCATGAGGTCGTGGCGTTCGCGTCCGCGCGCGGCGCGTCCGAGGGCGTCCTGCGCGACGTCGCGCTCGCCGTCAGCGAGGCGTGCACGAACGTCGTCGTCCACGCCTACCGCGATCAGCCGGCCGACGCGACCGGCCCGATGCACGTGCGCGCGTGGGTCGACGGGGACGCGCTGGAGGTCTCGATCGCCGACGAGGGCTGCGGTGTGCGCCCGCGCGGCGACAGCCCCGGCGTCGGCCTCGGCCTGGGCATCATCGCCCGCACCACCGACGCCTTCGAGGTCCGCGACGCCCCCGAGGGCGGCGGCGAGCTGCGGCTGCGCTTCCGGCTCGACGACGACGCCTAGGATGCGCGCGTGAGCGCCGCGGACGACCACGGGCACGCGCACGGCGCGCACGGCCACGCCGGCCACAGCCACGGCGTCAGCGCCGACGCCGACACCGGCAAGCTCGCGATCGCGCTCGCGCTGATCGTCGGCTTCCTGGTCGTCGAGGTCGTCGTCGGCGTCATCGCCGGCTCGCTGGCGCTGCTGTCGGACGCCGCGCACATGCTCACCGACGCCGCCGCGATCGCGCTCGCGCTCGTCGCGCTGCGCCTGGCGCAGCGCCCGGCCCGCGGCCCGCTGACGTTCGGCCTCAAGCGCGTCGAGATCCTCAGCGCCCAGGTCAACGGCCTCACGCTGCTGATCCTCGCGCTCGTGATCTGGGTCGAGGGCATCCGCCGCCTGGTCTCGCCGCCCGAGGTCGAGGGCGCGCTGGTGCTGATCGTGGCCCTGGCCGGCATCGTCGTGAACGTCTGCGCGACGCTGGTGCTGGCGCGCGCCAACCGCCAGAGCCTGAACGTCGAGGGCGCCTTCCAGCACATCCTCACCGACCTGTACGCGTTCATCGGGACCGCGGTCGCCGGCGGCGTGATCGTGCTCACCGGGTTCGCCCGCGCCGACGCGATCGCGTCGCTCGTGGTCGCCGGGCTCATGCTGCACAGCGCATACGGGCTCCTGCGCGACTCCGGCCGCGTGTTCCTGGAGGCCGCGCCGCCCGGCACCGACCCCGAGGAGATCGGCCGCGCGATGGTCGCCGTGCCCACCGTGGTCGAGGTCCACGACCTGCACGTGTGGGAGGTCACCTCCGGCTTCCCGGCGCTGTCGGCGCACGTGCTCGTCGACGCCGGCGCGGACTGCCACGGGGCGCGGCGCGAGCTGGAGGCGATGCTCCACGATCGCTTCGGCATCGACCACACCACGCTCCAGGTGGACCACGAGGGCGGCGAGCTGCTGTCGCTCGAGGTCTCCGACGACCTCGCGCCGCCTCCGCCGCCGGCCGCGGGCTGACCGGGCGTTCAGAACCCGCGAGACGGGGTAGCAGGGCCCCCGATGGGCGCCCTCGACTTCACCGCAGCCGTTCCCGGGACCGCCAGCCGCAGCGGGTCGTTCCCGGTGCGCCGCCTCGGCGACCGGCTCGCGGTCGTCAGCGCGGGCGCGCGCTTCGACGAGCCGACGGCCCGCAGCTACGCCCAGGCGGTGCTGCGCGCCACGCACGACGGCGTCAGCGAGCTCGTGCTCGACCTGTCGGCGGTGCGCCAGCACGCCTGGCCGGCGATCTACGCGCTGTGCGAGCTCGAGGCGCACCTCGTGGAGGCGTGCTGCGACCTCGTCGCGGTCGCCGCCGAGGACCTCCTCGCCCGCGACCTGCAGGCGGTCGGGCTCGAGCGCGTGTGGACGCTGCGGCCCTCGGTGCCCGAGGCGCTCAGCGAGCTGCTCGCGCGACCGGTCTGAGCTCGCCGGCCGCCGCCGGCATGACGTCCAGCTCGCGCGCCAGCGCCAGGAAGCCGCGCGCGTGCGGCGAGGCCGCGGTCGCTCGGGCCAGCGCGTCCCAGTCGATCTGCTCGCGCAGCGCCCGCACGATCTGCAGCGGCCCGGCGAAGTCCAGGTAGTGGTCGTTGAACGCCAGCAGCTTCGCGGTCAGCAGGTCCTCGACCGCGAGCACGGGCATGTCGATCGCGGCGACCGCCATCACGTCGGCGCGGGCCAGCGCGGCGGCGACGTCGACGCCGGTCAGCTCGAAGATCAGGTCGACGAGCACGTCGCCGTCGTAGGCCTTCAGCAGCCAGCCCTCGGGCGGGCGCTCGGCGCGCAGGCCCGCGTCGGCCAGCGCCGCCTGGGCGCGCTCGGCCGCCGACGGCGCGACGACGAAGTCGAGGTCGCCGCAGGTCTCCGGCCCGCCGCGGGCCCACGCGGCGACGCTGCCGCCGAGCGCGTAGGGCACGTCGGCGTCGCGCAGCACCGCCGCGCAGCGGCGCATCGTGCCCTTGATGGCGTCGAACGTGACGTCCACGGGCGGCGGTTACCCACCTCGGCCCCGGGTAGACCGGGCGCATCCAGGCGAGCCCCGACACGCTGCGCGTCGCCGCCGCCGGCGACATCCACTGCCGCGAGGCCCAGCACGAGCAGGTCTGCGCGGCGTTCGCGCAGCTCCGCGGCAACGCCGACCTCGTCCTGCTCGCCGGCGATCTGACGACCCACGGCGAGCCCGAGCAGGTGACCGTGCTCGCCGACGCCTGCCGCGACCTCGACGTCCCGGTCTTCGCCGTGCTCGGCAACCACGACTGGCACGCGAACCGCGTCGACGAGCTGGGCCCGATCCTCGCGGACGCCGGCGTCACGCTGCTGCAGCGCGACTGGGCGATCTGCGAGATCGGCGGCGTCGAGGTCGGGATCGTCGGCGTGAAGGGCTTCGTCGGCGGCTTCCCCGGCTCGCACCTGCCCGACTTCGGCGAGCCGCTGCTGCGGGCCGTCTACCGCGAGACGAGCGCCGACGTGGAGGCGCTCGACGCGGGCCTGCGCGAGGTCGCGCACTGCCCGGTGCGCTGCGTCGTGCTCCACTACGCGCCGATCGGCGACACGCTGGTCGGCGAGCAGGAGGGGATCTGGACGTTTCTGGGCACCGATCGCCTGGCCGCTCCGATCGCCCAGCACGAGCCGGACCTCGTGGTCCACGGCCACGCGCACGCCGGCACGTTCGCCGGAGCGATCGGCTCCACCCCGGTCCACAACGTCTCGGTGCCGGTGATCGGCCAGGACTTCTGGACCTTCGAGATCCCCTGCGCCGCGCGGCCGACGTCGCCGGTGCACTGAGCGCCGCCGCGCCCCGCCCCGCCTGAACCGTCCGCCGCCGACGGTGCGCGAAACCCCTGCACATCGCGCCATGTTGACGATCGTACATGATCCTGTATACCGTGCCTCCAACGTCGAGCGAGGAGAGGGACTTCATGGGTCGAAGGGCATTCCCGCTGGTCGCCGCCGGGATGGCGGCCGTGGCACTGGCGCTCACCGCGTGCGGCTCAGCCGACGAGGAGCCGTCGTCGTCGCAGGCCGCCACCGCGGACGCGGCGACCGCGTCGTCCGAGCAGGCCGAGGCGTCCGGCGCGCCGATCGAGGTCGGCGGGCTGGCGTCGCTCACCGGGCCGTTCCCGTTCCCGGACGCGACGAAGGCGGCCGCCGCCGTCTTCGAGGAGGTCAACGCCGCCGGCGGCGTCAACGGGCATCCGATCGAGTACCACGTCGAGGACGACAAGGGCGACCCCGCCGTCGCGACGCAGGCGGCCCGTTCGCTGATCCAGCAGCAGGACGTGGTCGGCCTGGTCAGCGGCGCCAGCCTCCTGGAGTGCGCCGTCAACGCGCCGTTCTACCAGCAGTCCGGCACGCGCGACGTGACCGGCATCGGCACGTCGCCGCAGTGCTTCAGCACGCCGAACATCGCGCCGGTCAACACCGGGCCGTTCGCCGGCATCACGGTGTCGATGTACTACGCGTCCGAGGAGCTCGGGCACGACAAGGTCTGCGTCATCGGCAACCAGCCCGACGGCTGGAACGACGCGCTGACGGCCGCCGTGGACCGCTGGTCGCAGCTCAGCGGCCTGGAGCCGGCGATGGTCGACTTCGGCCTCAACGCGACCGACGACCTCACGCCGTTCCTGCTGCGCGCGGTCAAGGCGGGCTGTCAGGCGCTCGTCCTGGAGGACGTCGACTTCCAGACGATCGCCGCGGTCAAGGCCGTCGACACGCAGGGCATCGAGGGCATGGACCTCCTGCCGCTGACGACGTCCTACAGCGAGCAGGTGGCCGAGGCGCTCGCCAACAGCAAGGCGATCAACAGCGGCGCGATCCGCCTGTTCGCCAACTCGGAGTTCGAGCCGTTCACCGGCGACTCCCCCGCCAACGAGGAGTGGCGGGCGCTGATGGAGAAGCACGACATCCCGCTCACGTCGACCGCGCAGGGCGACTACATCGCCGCCAAGGCGTTCATCGCCGCGCTGGAGACGATCGAGGGCGAGCCGACGCGCGAGGCGGTCGGCGAGGCGCTGGAGAACCTGACCTCGTTCGAGACGCCGATGATGGGCGTGCCGTACGCGTTCGGGCCGGGCGACGCGCACAACCCCAACCAGGCGAGCAAGTTCGTCCAGCTCAAGGACGGGGCGTGGGAGGTCGTCACGCCGGACTGGATCGTCCTGCCGCAGGACTGAGGCACGGCGGATGCTGCAGTCGACGGTCGCGGGTCTGACCTCGGGCGGGGCCTACGCCCTGCTCGGGGTCTGCGCCGTGCTTATGTACCGGATGGTCGGCGTCGTCCACTTCGCGCAGGCGGCGGTGGCGACGTTCGGGACGCTGGTCGCGGCCGAGCTGTTCCACGACGGGACGCCGATCGCGGCCGCGGCCGCGATCGGCGTGGCGATCGGCGCCGGGCTGTCGCTCCTGCTGGGCGCGGTGATGGCGATCTGGTTCGCGCAGGCGCCGATCGAGGTGCGCTCGACCGTGGCGATCGCGATGCTGCTCGGCCTGCTGACCGTCGGCTCGCGGCTGTTCAGCGGGTCGCCGCGCGAGATGCCCGACCCGTTCCCCGGCGCGGCCTTCCGGATCGGCGACGCGGTGGTGACCACGTCCGCGCTCGTCGTCATCGCGTTCACGGTCGCGCTGGCGGCCGGCGTCGGGCTGCTGCTGGCGCGCACGCGCTTCGGCGTCCTCGTGCGGGCGCTGTCCGAGCGGCCGGTGACCGCCGAGCTGCTCGGGATCCGCGTGCGGGCGCTGAGCGTGGCGGTGTGGACGGGCGTCGGCGCGGCCGCGACGTTCGGCGTCTTCGTGGTGGCGCCGACGCGCCCCAGCGACTTCACGAGCCTCAGCCTGCTGATCCTCCCCGGGCTGGCCGCGGCGCTGATCGGCCTGTTCCGCCACGTGTGGGTGGCGCTCACCGGCGGCCTGGCGATCGGCCTGGCCGAGGGGCTGCTCACCCACTTCGGCAGCGTGAGCGCGTACCGGCAGGTGATCCCGTTCGCGGTCGTGCTCGTCGTCCTGCTGTGGTCGCAACGGCGGGAGGTGTGGGATGTCGCGCGCTGACCGCCGGACGGCGCTGACCGCGCTCGCCGCGGCCGCGGCGGTCGTGGCCGTCGCGCTGCTGCCGCTCGTCGTCGACGACTACTGGACCTACCTGGCCACGAGCGCGCTGATCCTCGGCCTGGTCGCCGCCAGCATCGGCGTCGTCACCGGCCGCGCCGGGATGCTGTCGCTCTGCCAGCTCTCGTTCGCCGCCGTCGGCGCCTACGGCGTGGCCTGGTGCCAGGCGCACGCGCCCGGCCTGCCGTTCGTCGTCAAGGCGCTCATCGGCACGCTGCTCGCGGTGCCGGTCGGCGTCCTCGTCGGGCTGCCGGCCCTGCGCCTGCGCGGCGTGAACCTGGCGATCGTCACGCTGACGTTCGCGGTGGCGGTCGCCGCGGTCCTGGCCGACCAGGGCTTCCCAGGCGCCAACAGCGGCACGATCGTCGAGCGCCCCGGCTTCGCCGAGACCGACGCCGCGTACTTCCGCTTCGTGTGGGTCGCGTTCGTCGTCGTCGCGCTGCTGCTCGCGTGGGCGGGACGCCGCCGTCTCGGCGCCGCCTGGCTGGCCGTCCGCCAGAGCGAGCGCGCGACCGCCGCGCTGGGCCTGAGCGTCGTGCGCATCAAGCTCGGCGCGTTCGCGGTGGCGGCCGCGGTGGCGGGGCTGGCCGGCGCGCTGTCGGCCGGGCAGACGGGCGTGCTCACCGCCGCGACGTTCTCGCCGCTGGCGTCGCTGAGCGTGTTCGCGCTGGCGATCTTCATCGGCGCGCAGTACCCGGTGGGCGCGGTGGCGGCCGGGGTGCTCGTCGCGTTCTTCCCCGAGATCCTGCGCCGGCTCGGCCTGCCCCAGGACCTCGGCGACGTGCTGTTCGCGCTCGGCGCGATCCAGGCGCTGAGCATGGGCTCGAGCGTCGTCGGGCGGGCGCGCTCGGCGCTCGCGGCCCGAGCGGCGGCCCGGGCGGCGTCCGCGCCGGCGGCGCCGCCACCCGCACCGGCGCGCGCGCCGGACCGGCGGCGCCCGGGCGGCGCGCCCGTGCTGCAGGTCGACGGCCTCACGGTCCGCTTCGGGGCGGTCGTCGCGCTCGACGGCGCCGCGCTGACCGTGCCCGAGGCGACGGTCTGCGGCCTCATCGGTCCCAACGGCGCCGGCAAGTCGACGATGATCGACGCCGTGAGCGGCTTCACGCCGTACGCCGGCACGGTGCGCCTGGACGGCCGCGCCGTCGACGCCCTGCCCCCGCACCGGCGCGCCCGCGCCGGGCTGCGCCGCACGTTCCAGCACGACCGCACGATCGGCGCCCTGCGCGTCGGCGAGTACGCCCGCCTGGCGGCGCCCGCGGGCACCGCGGACCGCGACATCGCCGAGGCGCTCGCGTTCCTCGGCTGCCCGGCGCCCGACGTGCCGCTCGAGCGCGTGGACGTCGGCGGCCGCCGGCTGGTCGAGCTGGCGGCAGCGCTGTGCGGCCGCCCGCGGGTGGTGCTCGTCGACGAGCCGGCCGCCGGCCTGGCGGAGGCCGAGTCGCGCGACCTGGCCGAGCGGCTGGCCGCGATCCCGGAGCGCTTCGGCGCCGCGGCGCTGGTCGTCGACCACGACATGGAGCTCGTGCAGCGCGCGTGCGCGCACGTCACCGTGCTCGACTTCGGACGCGTGATCGGCGAGGGCAGCCCGGCCGAGGTGCTGTCCACGCCCGACGTCGTCGCCGCCTACCTGGGCGAGGCGGTGCCGGCATGAGCGCGGGCCTGGCGGTGCGCGACCTGACCGTGCGGCGCGGCGGCTCGACGATCGTGCGCGACGTGAGCCTCGAGGCGCGCCCCGCCGCGGTGACGGTGCTGCTCGGGGCCAACGGCGCGGGGAAGACGACGCTGCTGGAGGCGATCTCCGGCGTGATCCCGGCCGCCGGCGGCGACGTCCGCCTCGACGACGCGCCGCTGGGCTCCCTCGGCCGCCGCGACCGGGCGCGGCGGGGCCTCGCCCACGTCGAGCAGGGCCGCACGACGTTCGCCACGCTCACCGTCGAGGAGAACCTCCGCGCCGCCGCGGCCGACCGCGACGCGGTCGAGGCCGGTTTCGCGCTGTTCCCCGAGCTGCGGCCGCGGCGCGACACGCCGGCCGGCCTGCTGTCGGGCGGCGAGCAGCAGATGCTCGTGCTGGCGCGCGCCCTGGCCATGCGGCCCAAGGCGCTGTTGGTCGACGAGCTGTCGCTCGGGCTCGCCCCGGCGATCGTCCAGCGGCTCATGCCCGTCCTGGGCGAGCTCGCGAGCGAGGGCGTGGCGCTGCTGGTCGTCGAGCAGTACGCCGGGCTGATCCTCGAGGTCGGCGCCCACGCGTACGTGATGGCGCGCGGCCGGATCGTCTACGACGGCCCCTGCGAGCCGCTGCGCGAGAGCACCGACATCCTGCGCGGCGCGTACCTGGCCGCCGGCGGCGCCGGAGGGGCGCGATGACGCCCCGGCGCATGGAGGGCCGCCGGGCGCTGATCACCGGGGCCGCCGACGGGATCGGGGCCGAGATCGCGCGCCGGTTCGCCGCGGAGGGCGCCGCGGTGGCGGTCACCGGCCGGGCGACCGGCCGCGGGCGCGGCGAGCGCGTGGCCGACGAGATCCGCGCCGCGGGCGGCCGGGCCGACTTCCTCGTCCTGGACGTCGCCGACCCGGACTCGGTGGAGGCCGGCGTGGCGGCCGCGCGCGACCGGCTGGGCGGCCTCGACGCGGTCGTGACCGCGGCCGGCGTCGGCTGGCATCCCGACCAGCGCCGGCCCTCGGTGGTCGACCTCGCCGACGACCACTGGCGCTACGTGCTCGACGTGAACCTCGTCGGCACGTTCCTCGTCGCGCGGGCGGCGGCGCGGTCGATGGTCGCCGACGGCGTGGCGGGCACGATCCTCACGGTCGCCTCGGTCTCGGCGCGCAAGCCCAGCGGCGGCGTCTACGCGGTCTCCAAGGCGGCCGTGTGGATGCTCACCCGCGTGCTCGCCGACGAACTCGGCCCGCACGGGATCCGCGTCAACGCGGTCGCCCCCGGCTACACGGACACGAAGCTGCTGCGCGAGCGCGCGCTGGCGACGCTCGGCCCCGACGCCGACGAGGCCGCGCTCGCCGACTGGTACCGCCGCGCCGGCGAGCTGGTCCCGCTGCGCCGCGTCGGGCAGCCGGGCGACGTCGCCGACGCGGCCGTGCTGCTCAGCGGGCCGGGCGGCGCGTACCTGACCGGCTCGCTGCTGCACGTCGACGGCGGCTACGCCTCGGCGACCGCGGGCGGATGACGACACACCGATGAGAGGAGCACGGACGCGGATGGGCGGACTGATGGAGGGGCGCGTGGCGCTCATCACCGGCGGCGCGACCGGCATCGGCGCCGCCTCGGCGCGCCGGCTGGCGGCCGAGGGCGCGGCGGTGCTCGTCACCGACCTCCCGTCGCAGGGCGAGCTCGCCGACGGCGTCGTCGCCGACATCGCGGCGGCCGGCGGGCGCGCGGCGTTCGCGCCGCTCGACGTCCGCGACGGCGCGCAGGTCGACGCGGCCTTCGCGCTGGCGACCGAGCGGTTCGGGCTGCCCGACGCGGTCGTGACCGCCGCCGGCGTCGACTCCCACCCCGAGCACGGGTTCAGCGGCAACGTCCTCTACGACCTGCCGGCCGAGGCGCTGCGGTTCGTGCTCGACGTGAACCTCACCGGCACGTACCTCGTCCTGCGCGGCGCGGCGCGGCGGCTGGTGGCCGCCGGCCGCCCGGGCACGCTCGTCACGCTGGCGTCCGCGGCGGCCAAGAAGCCCAAGGGCGGCGCGTACGCGGTCTCCAAGGCGGCGGTGTGGATGCTGACGCGGGTGCTCGCCGACGAGCTCGGCCCGAGCGGCATCCGCGTCAACAGCATCGGGCCGGGCTACATCGACACGCCGATGCTGGCCCGCCGCTCCTCGCTGACCACGGCCGACGGCGGCCCCGCGGACCCGCAGGCGTGGTACGAGCGGCGCGCGTCGAGCGTGCCGCTGCGCCGGCTCGGAACCCCCGACGAGGTGGCCTCGATCGTGCTGTTCCTGAGCTCCGACGAGAGCGCCTACGTGACCGGCTCGATCCTGCACCCCGACGGCGGCCTGGTGTCCAACGAGGGCGGCGGATGAGCGATGCTTGACGCCCGCACGGAGGCATATATATGATCCTGTATACGCTCGGTCGCCGTTCAGTCCAGGAGGAGAGATGACGACGGTCCTACCGGTCGACGACTACGTCGCGACGCACTGGTACCCCGGCTTCGGTCCCGCCGACAGCGACACCCCGTGGCTGTTCGAGCGCCTCGGCGTGTTCGCGCCGCAGGACGCCGAGCGGCTGTGGGCCCTGGACTTCCACGGCATCGGCCTCGTGCCGCTCTCGTGGCTGGTGATCGAGGAGGGCGCGATCTGCGGCAGCCAGCTCGCGGCGGAGTCGATCCCGCTGCCGACGGGCAAGGGCCTCGTCGCGCGCATCTGGCGGACGAACATCTACACGTCCGAGGTGCCCGTGGGCTCGGCCTGGGAGCAGGAGCTGCGCGGCCGCCGGGCGGCGCAGACGCTGCCGCGCCTGGTCGAGCGCGCCCCGCAGGCGTGGGCCGAGGCGGTCGAGGAGCTGGAGGCCTTCTACGACCGGCTGCGCCGGCCGCCCGGCGACGACGCCGACCTCGCGGACCTGAACGCGTACTTCGACGAGGCCGCCACGCTCGTGCGCCGCGCCTGGCAGATCCACTTCGAGGCGATGTACGTCCTGCTCGCCAACCATCTCGGCTTCCTCGGGCTGTGCCGGGAGCTCGGCATCGACCCCGACGACGTCGCGCGCTTCTTCCAGGGCGAGGAGTCGCGCATCGTCGACACCGACCGCGAGCTGTGGCGTCTCACCGGGCGCGTGCGCGAGCTGGGGCTGGAGGAGCTGTTCGCGTCCACCCCGGCCGACGAGCTGGCAGCGGCGCTGGCCGCGCGCGACGACGAGCCCGCGCGCCGCTTCCGCGACGAGCTGCGCGCGTTCCTCGACGTCTACGGCTGGCGCACCGAGGGCATCTACGACGTCGCGCTGGTGCCCTGGATCGAGGACCCGACCTCGCCGCTGGGCACGATCAAGACGCACCTGCTGGCCGAGGAGGCGCACGACTTCGAGGCCGCGCGCGCCGCCGCGCTGGCCGAGCGCGACGCGGCGATCGCCGCCGCGCGCGAGCGCCTGACCGTCGAGGAGCAGCAGGCCTTCGACGCCGGTCTGGCCGCGTGCCGCCACGCGAACTTCACGTGGTGGAACGAGGAGCACAACTTCTACATCGACCTGCGCTGCCACATCCCCCTGCGGCAGGCGGCGCTCGCGATCGGGCGCCGGTTCACGGCCGACCCGACCGACGCCTTCTACCTGTTCCCGGCCGAGATGCGCGCGCTGCTGCGCGGCGAGCGCTCCTGGGACGACGTGGCCGCGCTCGTGCCCGAGCGCCGCGCGTACCGCGAGGCGTGCGTGGCCGACCGCACCGAGGCGCCGCGGATCCTCGGGACGATCCCCGAGGACGTCGACGACCCGGTCCTCAAGGAGATCTTCGGCATCTCGCCCGACTACCTGGCCGCGATCGCGGGCCGGGCCGCGGGCGGCGGCGAGGAGCTGCGCGGGATGGCCGCGTCGGCCGGCGTGGCGCGCGGGCCCGCGCGCGTGCTCCTGACCGCCGAGGAGCTGCACACGATCCGGCCGGGCGAGATCCTGGTGTGCGAGGCGACCTCCCCGAACTGGACGCCGGCGTTCGCGAAGATCGCCGCCTGCGTCTGCGACGCGGGCGGATCGCTGACCCATGCGGCGATCGTCTCGCGCGAGTACCGCCTCCCGTGCGTGACCGGCACCGGCGCCGCGACCGCGGCGATCGCGACCGGCGACCTGCTGGAGGTGGACGGCGCCGCCGGCCGGGTGACGATCCTCGAGCGCGCCGCGCTCGCGACCGGATGAGCGCGGCGCTCCACAGCGACGCGCCCGCCGTGCTCGCGCTGGACGAGATCGACGCCGCGCGCGCGGACGCGTGCGGGCCGAAGATCGCCAACCTGGCGCAGCTCGCCCGCGACGGCATCCACGTCCCCGACGGGTTCGCGGTCACCACCGACGCCTATCGCGACCACCTCGAGCGCACCGGGCTCGGCGCCGCCATCGACGCCGATCTGGCGGCGCTGCCCGCCACCCCGGCGCCCGGCGCGGCGCACGCCGTCGCCGAGCGGATCGCCGCCCGGTTCGCCGGCGAGCCGCTCTCCCCCGCCCTGGCCGGCGCGATCGGCGCGGCCTACGAGGCGCTCGGCGCGCGCCTGGGCCGGCCGGCGCCGCTCGTGGCCGTGCGCAGCTCCGCCACCGGCGAGGACGGCGCGCAGGCGTCGTTCGCCGGCCAGCACGAGACCGTGCTCGGCGTCGCGGGCGCCGACGCGGTGATCGACGCCGTGCGCTGCTGCTGGGCCAGCCTGTTCGGCGCCCGCGCCGTCGACTACCGCCGCCGCCTGGGCCTGCATCACGACGACCTGCCGATGGCCGTCGGCGTCGTCGAGCTCGTGCCGGCCCGCGCGGCCGGGGTGGCGTTCTCGATCCACCCGGTCACCGGCCGCGCCGATCGCGTGGTCGTGGAGGCGACGTTCGGCTGGGGCGAGGCGCTCGTCCAGGGCCACGTGACGCCCGACCACGTCGAGGTCGGCAAGACCGACGGGCGCGTGCTCGCCTACGAGGTGGCCGACAAGCGCGTCGTCTCGCGCCTGGAGCCCGGTCGCGGCGTGGTCGAGGCCGAGATGCCGCCCGAGCGCCGGCGCGCCCGCGTGCTCGACGACGTCGAGGCGGCGGCCATCGCGGCCGCCGTCGCGCGCATCGAGGCGGCGTGCGGCCACCCCGTCGACGTCGAGTGGGTCCTGGCCGAGGGCCGCGCGCCCGGCGGCCCGGTCTCGATCGTCCAGGTGCGCCCCGAGACCGTGCACGCCCCGCAGGCGGCCGCGCAGACGCCGACGTTCGACCTGGCCGCGCTGGCCATGAAGCACGCCTTCGGCAGGCGGCCGTGACCACACCCGGCACGTACGTGGACGGCGCCTGGGGCGGCGCCGGCCGCCCCCTGGCGGTGCGCAACCCCGCCGACGTCGACGAGCTCGTCGCGGAGATCGACGCCGGCGACGCCGCCACGGTGGCGGCGGCCTGCGCGGCGGCCGCGCAGGCGGCGCCCGGCTGGGGCGCCACGCCCGGGGCGGACCGCGCGCGGCTGCTCGACGCGTTCGCGCGCGAGCTCGAGGCCTGCGGCGACGCCATCGCCCGCGACCTCGTGCGCGAGGAGGGCAAGACGCTGGCCGAGGCCGGCGGCGAGGTGCGCCGCGCGGCCCAGTCGCTGCGCTACTACGCCCAGGAGGCGCTGGCGCCGCTGGGCGACGTGCTGCCGCCCGCGCGGCCGGGGGCGGTCACGATGACGCGCCGGCGCCCCGTCGGGCCGGTGGCGCTCATCACCCCGTTCAACTTCCCGCTGCTCGTGCCGGCCTGGAAGCTCGCGCCGGCGCTCGCCTACGGCAACACGGTCGTCTGGAAGCCGTCCGAGCTGACGCCGCTGACCGCGCTCCACGTCGTGCGCGCGGCCGAGCGCGCCGGCCTGCCGCCCGGCGTGCTGAACCTCGTGACCGGCGGCGCCGAGGTGGGCGCCGCGCTCGTCGCCGCCCCCGAGATCGCGGCGCTCTCGTTCACCGGCTCGACCGCGGTCGGCCGCGCGATCGAGCGCGCGGTCGCCGGACGCGGCGTGCGCCTGCAGCTCGAGATGGGCGGCGCCAACGCGGCCGTGGTCCTCGCCGACGCGCCGCTGCCCGAGACCGCGGCCGCGCTCCTGGAGGGCGCGATGGGCGGGACCGGCCAGCGCTGCACCGCGATCCGCCGCGCGGTCGTCGAGCGCCCGGCGCTGGCGCCCCTGGCCGAGGCGCTGCGCGACGGCCTCGCCGGCTGGCGCCTGGGCAGCGGCCTCGATCCCGGCGTCGCGATGGGCCCGCTCGTCAGCGCCCCCGCCGCCGACCGCGTGCTCGCCGCCGTCGACGAGGCGCGGCGGCACGGCGCGAGCGTCGTCGCAGGCGGGTCGCGCCCGGCGGAGAACGGCCTCGCCCGCGGGCACTTCGTCGAGCCGACCGTGCTCGCCGGCGCGACGGCCGGCGACGAGGAGGTCTTCGGGCCGCTGCTGACGCTGATCCCCGTCGACGACCTCGACGAGGCGATCGCGGTGGCCAACGCGACCCGCTACGGGCTGAACGCCGCCGTGTTCACCGCCGACCTGGCCCGCGCGCTGCGCTTCGCCGACGCGGCCGAGGCCGGGATGGTCCACGTCAACGCGACGGGCGGCGTCGCCGTGCACGTGCCGTTCGGCGGGATCAAGGACTCCGGGCTCGGCCCGTTCGAGCAGGGCCGCGCCGCCGCCGAGCTCTTCACCAGGCCTCGCGTGATCCACCTCCACCCCACCCCATGACGACGAACCCGAGGAGCCGGACATGACCAGTGACGGGGCGGCCGTCGCCGCCACGAGTCCCCCAGGCCAGGCGGGCACCCGCCTGCGCATGAACCAGGCGATCGCCGCGGCGATCGCCGACGAGATGCGCGCCGACCCCTCCGTCGTGTGTTTCGGCGAGGACGTCGCGCAGGCGGGCGGCGTGTTCAAGACGAGCACCGGGCTGCTGGACGAGTTCGGCCCGCTGCGGGTCCGCGACACGCCGATCTCCGAGATGGCGATCGTCGGCGCCGCCGTGGGCGCGGCGGCCGCGGGCCTGCGCCCGGTCGTCGAGGTCATGTTCGCCGAGTTCTACGGCGTCGCGTTCGACCCGATCGTGACCCAGGCCGCGAAGCTGCACTATCTCAGCGCCGGCCAGCTCACCGTGCCGATGGTCAGCCGCGGCTCCGTCGGGGCCGGCCGCGGCTTCGGCGCCACGCACTCGCAGACGTGCGAGACCTGGTTCCTGGCCACGCCGGGCCTGAAGGTCGCCGTCGCCTCCGGCGCGCGCAGCGCCTACGGGCTGCTGCGCGGCGCGATCCGCGACGAGAGCCCGGTCGTCTTCCTCGAGCCCAAGGCGCTGTACGGGGAGCGCGAGCACGTGACGACCGGCGACGCGGCCATCACGCCGCTGGGCGTGGCGGCCACGCTGCGGCCCGGCGCCGACGTCACGCTCGTCGCGCTCGGCCAGATGGTCGGCGTGGCGCTCGACGCCGCCGAGCGGCTCGCGCCGGCGATCGACGCGGAGGTCATCGACCTGCAGACGCTGCTGCCGTGGGACCGCGACGCGGTCGTCGAGTCGGTCGCGCGCACGGGCCGGCTGGTCGTCGTCGAGGAGAACCCGCACACCGGCGGCTGGGGCACCGAGGTGGCCGCGCACGTCGCGGCGACGCTGTTCGGCCGCCTGCGCGCCCCGGTGCACCGGGTCACCAACCCCGACGCCCCCGTGCCGTTCGCGCGGCCGCTGGAGATGCGCTTCCTGCCGTCGGCCGAGTACGTCGCCGAGCAGGTCACCGACCTGCTCGAGGCCGGCACGCTGCCCGACCCGTGGTGGAAGGAGGTCGCATGAGCGTCGCGGAGACCCCCGTCGCCCGCCGCGAGGCGTTGCGCGACGATCGCCTGGCCCGCTACGAGCGGATGATCGAGATCCGCCAGGTCGAGATCGCGATCCGCGAGCTGCACGCCGCCGGGCGCGCCTGGGGCACGACGCACTGCGCCGACGGACAGGAGGCCGTCGCGGTCGGCATCGCGGCCGCCGCCCGGCGCAGCGACGTCATCGCCGCGGGCCACCGCACGCACGGGCTCGGGCTCGCGCTGGGCGTCACGCCCGAGGCGCTGCTCGCCGAGATCCTCGGCCGCGTCGACGGCGCGGTGGGCGGCATCGGCGGCTCGATCCACCTCACCGACATGAGCGTCGGGCTCTACCACACGTTCACGATCATCGGGACGCAGATCCCGCAGGCGGCCGGCATCGCGCTCGCCAACCAGGTCCTCGGCCGCGACGACGTCGCCATCGCGCTGTTCGGCGACGGCGCCGCAAACATCGGCGCCTTCCACGAGGGGCTGAACCTGGCCGCGGTGTGGCGCCTGCCGGTGGTGTTCGTGTGCGAGAACAACCAGTACGCCGAGTACACCCGGTTCGACGCGATGACCCCGATCGCCGACGTGGCCCGCCGTGGCGACGCCTACGGCATCCCGTGGGAGATCGTCGACGGCCAGGACGCCGACGCGACGACCGACGCGATGGAGCGGGCGCTCGCGTCCGCCCGCGACGGCGGCGGACCGGTTCTGCTGGAGATGAAGACCTACCGGTTCGTGGGCCACTCGCGCTCGGACCGCGCGACCTATCGTCCGCCCGGCGAGGCGGACACGTGGCCCGACCCGATCGACGTGCTCGGCCGGCGGCTGCGCGACGAGGGGCTGCTCGACGACGAGGCCGCCGCGGCCGTCGAGGCGCGGGTGCGCGACCGGATCGCCGCGGCGCTGGCGTTCGCCGAGGCGTCGCCCGAGCCGGAGCCGGCGGCGATCCTCGCCAACGTCCACGCGGGAGGCCTGGCATGCGCGTGACCGTGGAGCTGCCGCGGCTGGGCGAGACGGTCGAGGAGGTCGTGGTGCTCGACTGGCTGGTCGCCGAGGGCGAGGCGGTGCAGCGCGACCAGCCGCTCGTCGAGGTCGAGACCGACAAGCTGCAGACCGACGTCCCCTCGCCGGTCGAGGGGACGGTGGCGCGGATCGTCGCCGCCGTCGGCGACGAGCTGGGCACCGGCGCCCCGCTGTGCGAGATCGAGGTCGACGGCTGACCGTCAGGCGGGCTGGGGCCAGTGCTCCAGCCCGCGCTTGACCTGCGCCATGAAGGCGGCGCCGTAGACGCCGTCGATCAGGCGGTGGTCGTAGGAGATGCAGAGGTTCATCACCGGGCGCACGGCGATCGCCTCCTCCCCGTGCTCGTCGGTCACGACGACCGGGCGGCGGATCAGCGCCTCCATGTCGAGCACGGCGACCTGCGGCTGGTTGATGATCGGCGTGGCCAGCAGCGCGCCGTACGCGCCGGGGTTGGTGATCGTGAACGTGCCGCCCTCCAGGTCGCTGGGGCGCAGCTCGCCGGCGCGCGCCCGCTGCGAGCGGTCGGCGATCGCGCGCGCCAGCCCGAGCAGGTCGAGCGCGTGGGCGTCGCGGATCACGGGCACGACGAGCCCGCGCCCGCCGTCGAGCGCGACCGCGATCCCGAGGTTGACGTGCGAGCGCACGACCACCTCGCCGTCGCGCAGCTCGGCGTTCATCCACGGCCAGTCGGCGAGCGCGTCGAGCGTGGCGCGGGCCACGAAGGGCAGCAGCGTGAGGTTCACCCCGTGCTCCTGCGCGTACCGCGGCTTGAGCCGCGCGCGCGCCGTCTCGACGGCGCCGAAGTCGACCTCGAAGACCGCGGTCACGTGCGCGGCGGTGTCCAGCGAGCGGCGCATGTGCTCGCCGATCGTGCGTCGCATGCGGCTGAGGCGCTCGACCCGCTCCTCCGCGGCCGGCGCCCCGGTGGGCTGACTTGGCATATACAGAACGATATATGATCTGCGCATGCCCAGCGAGCACGGCTTCGACTGCCTCGACGTGACCGTCCGCGACGGGGTCGCCGTCGCGGTGATCGACCACCCGCCGATCAACCTGCTCGACCGCCGGCTGCGCGCCGACCTCGACGAGCTCAGCCGCCGCGTCGAGCGCGACGACAACGTCCGCGTCCTCGTCCTGCGCAGCGCCGACCCCGAGTTCTTCATCGCCCACGCCGACGCGCGCGACGAGGTGGACCGCTACGCGGTCGCGCCGCCCAAGCGCCACGAGCTGGGCGCCTTCAACGCCATGCTCGAGCGCTATCGCACGATGCCGAAGGCCACGATCGCCCAGATCGAGGGGCGGGCGCGCGGCGGCGGCGCCGAGCTGGCGGCCGCGTTCGACATGCGCTTCGCCGCCCGCGGCCGCGCGCTGCTGAGCCAGCCGGAGGTCGCGCTGGGGATCTGCCCGGGCGGCGGCGCCACCCAGCGCCTCCCCCGCCTCATGGGACGCGGCCGGGCGCTGGAGGTGCTGCTCGGCTGCGACGACGTCGACGCCGACCTGGCCGAGCGCTACGGCTGGGTCGACCGCGCGCTGGACCCGCCGGAGCTCGGCCCGTTCGTCGATCGCCTCGCGCGGCGCATCGCGTCGTTCCCGGCCAGCGCGATCCGCTACGCGAAGCTCGCGGTCGAGGCCGCGCAGCCGTCGCCGATCCCCGGGCTGCTGGAGGAGTACGACTGCTTCAACCGCAGCGTCGTGGAGCCCGCCGCGTCCGCGCGGCTGCACGCGTTCCTGGACGCCGGCGGCCAGACCCGCGACTACGAGCGGGACCTCGGAGCGCGCCTGGCGGAGCTGCCGCCCGCCTGAGCGCCGCTACGCGCGGGCCGCCTCGGTGCGGGCGCGCTCGCGCAGGTAGGCCTCGATCGTGCGCTGGCGATGCTGGCGGGCGAGCTTCTCGATCGCGTCGTGGTCGTCGGGGTCGCGCTCGATGAGCGCCAGCAGCTCGTCGTGCTCGCCGACCGACACCCGCCCGCGCTTGGGCAGGAACGAGAAGCCGGCGTGGCGGATGAGGTCGAGCTGGTCCCACGCCTGGCGGACGAGGCCGGCCAGGTAGGCGTTGGGGCAGCGGTCGACGATGAGCGCGTGGAAGCGCCGGTTGGCGTTGCCCGCCTCGCCCACCTCGAGGTCCTCGATCGCGGCCAGCATCGCCGCGTTGGTCTCGCGCAGGGCGGCGAGGTCGGCGGCCTCCAGATGCGGTGCGGCGTCGGCCGTCGCGTAGGCCTCGACGACGGCGAGCGCCGACAGGATCTCGTGCCAGCGTGCGGCGCTGTGCGTGGCGACCTGCGCGCCGACGTTCGGCGCGAACACGATCAGGCCCTCGGCCTCCAGGCGGCGGAACGCCTCGCGCACCGGCACGCCGCTGACGCCGAGCTCGCGCGCGAGCGTGTCGATGACCAGTCGGTGGCCGGGCAGGTAGTCGCCCTCGATGATCCGCGACCGGATGGCCTGGTAGGCCTGCTCCTGCTTGGTGTCGCTCACGACGTACATGAAATCATGCACGACCGCGGATCGCGCGATCCGGCGCCGTTTGCGAACCTCCGCGGCGTGCCCGGCGATGCCCTCCTCCCCGTCCGCGTGCAGCCCCGCGCCAAGCGCACCGAGGTCGCCGGGGAGCGCGAGGGCGCGATCGTCATCCGGGTCGCCGCCCCGCCGGTCGACGGGAAGGCCAACCAGGCGCTGTGCCGGTTCGTGGCCAAGGCGGTGGGCGTGCCGCGCGGCGCGGTGAGCGTCGCCCGCGGCGAGAGCGGCCGCGACAAGCTGCTGCGGGTCGAGGGCGCCGACGTCGAGGCGGTGCGCGCGGCGCTGCTGCGCTGAGGGGCGGTCAGCCCTCGCCGACGAGCGGGACGAAGCGCACGCCCTCGTGGCGCTCGAGGTGGAGCGTGTCGCCGTGGCGGCGGACGAGCACGAGGCGATCGTCGACGGGCGCGACGAGGCGGCC
>DATMSA010000044.1:0-2619 GCA_035565675.1 Capillimicrobium sp.
GAGTGGTGGGTGACGATGAAGAACGGCGGGCAGGACGTGACGCTCGCCGGCGAGTTCATGCTCACGTTCGCCGAGGACGGCCGCTGCCGGGACCTGCGCGAGTACTGGCACTTCGAGCCGCGGCGGATCGAGCCCTTCCCGGGCTGGGGCGAGTGACGCTCGTCGTCACCGGCGCCTCCGGGCAGCTCGGGCGCGCCGTCGTCGAGCGCCTGCTCGACGGCGGCCACGGCCCCGTCGTCGCGGTCACCCGCCGCCCCGACGCGCTGGCCGACCTCGCCGACCGCGGCGCCGAGGTCCGTCCGGGCGACTTCGACGACCCGGCCTCGCTGGAGGCCGCGTTCGCCGGCGGCGAGCGGCTGCTGCTGGTCAGCACCGACGCGCTCGACCGGCGCACCCAGCAGCACGCGACGGCGATCGCGGCCGCGGTCCGCGCCGGCGTGCGCCACGTCGCCTACACGTCGATGATCGACCCCGACCCCGACAACCCGGCGGTGATCGCGCCGTCGCACCGGGCGACCGAGGCCGCCCTGCGCGCCGGCGGGACCGGCTGGACGATCCTGCGCAACTCGCTCTACGCAGAGTTCCAGGTGCCCGAGGCGGCCCAGGCGCTGGCCACCGGCGAGCTGCACCACAACCGCGGCGACGGCCGCGTCGCCTACGTCTCGCGCGAGGACTGCGCGGCCGCGGCCGCGGCCGTCCTCGCGGGCGCGGGCGAGCAGGGCGAGATCCTGGAGATCACGGGCCCCGAGGCCCTGGACGCCGACGACCTCGCCGCGCTCTACGGCGACCTCGGCGGCCGCACGGTCACCTCCGTCCCGGTCGCCGACGACGACCTGGAGAAGGCGCTGGCCGACGCCTTCGGCGGCGACGGCCACGCGCGCTACGGCGCCCGTCTCGTCGTCTCGATGGGCCAGGCGGTCCGGGCCCACCGGTTCGAGACGACGAGCGACGCGGTGGAGCGGCTCACCGGCCGCCCACCGCGATCGCTCAGGGACGTGCTCGACGCGGGCCTCAGTTCGCGCCCAGCGTCGCCACCAGCACGGCCTTGATCGTGTGCAGGCGGTTCTCGGCCTGGTCGAACACGATGCTGGCCGGCGACTCGAACACCTCGTGGGTGACCTCGAGGCCGTCGCGCATGCCGGTGTGCTCCATGATCTCGGCGCCCACCTTGG
Source organism: Capillimicrobium sp. (assembly GCA_035565675.1). Lineage (GTDB taxonomy): Bacteria > Actinomycetota > Thermoleophilia > Solirubrobacterales > Solirubrobacteraceae > Capillimicrobium. The sequence continues at coordinate 1,173 of DATMSA010000044.1, forward strand.
TGTTGGCGTCGTGGAACGCCGGCAGGCAGTGCAGGAAGCGCGCCCGCCGGTTGCCGGTCCGCTCCATCGCGGCCCGGTTGACCTGGTAGGGCGCGAGGAGCTTCACGCGCTCGTCCCAGACCTCCTTGGGCTCGCCCATCGAGACCCACACGTCGGTGTAGACGAAGTCGGCGCCCTTCAGCGCCTCGTCCGGGTCGTCGGTGACCGTGACGAGCGCGCCGCTGGCGGCGGCCCGCTCGTCGGCGAGCGCCCGCACGTCCGCGGGCGGCAGGAGCTCCTGCGGCCCGCAGATGCGGACGTCGGCGCCCATGATCGCGCCCATCACGAGCAGCGACCGCCCGACGTTGCTGCGCGCGTCGCCCATGTAGCAGTACGACAGCGCGTCGTAGGGCTTGTGCGACGCCTCGTGCATCGTCAGGAAGTCGGCGAGCATCTGCGTCGGGTGCCACTCGTCGGTGAGCCCGTTGTAGACCGGCACGCCGGCGTACTGCGCGAGCTCCTCGACCGCCGCCTGGGCGGAGCCGCGGAACTCGATGCCGTCGTACATGCGCCCGAGCACGCGGGCGGTGTCGGCGATCGACTCCTTGTGGCCGATCTGCGAGCCGCTCGGGTCCAGGTAGGTGACGTGCGCCCCCTGGTCGTAGGCGGCCACCTCGAACGCCGAGCGCGTCCGCGTCGAGGTCTTCTCGAAGATCAGCGCGATCTCCTTGCCGGTGAGCTGCGGGACCTCGGTCCCGGCGTACTTGACCATCTTCAGGGCCGCCGAGAGCCGGAGCAGGTGCTCCAGCTCCCCGGCCGTGAAGTCGACCTCCTTGAGGAAGCTGCGGTTGCGCAGGTTGACCATCGCATCCACCTCCCTCAGTACGCCGCGTCGCGGACGAGCGGACAGGTCATGCAGTGCGCGCCGCCGCGGCCGCGCCCCAGCTCGGAGCCCGAGATCGTGATGACCTCGATGCCCTCCTTGCGCAGGCGCGTGTTCGTGTCGACGTTGCGGTCGTAGGCGACGACGACGCCCGGCTCGAGGCACAGGACGTTGTTGCCGTCGTCCCACTGCTCGCGCTCGCTGCCGAACGGGTCGCCCCCGGTCGGGATGACCCGCATGCGGCCGATGCCGAGCGCCTGCTCCATCGCCTTGACGACGCCGCCCGAGAACTCCTCGACGACCGGCAGCTCCGGGTTGTCGCCCGGCCGGATCGACCAGACGCGCGCGCCGTCCACCACCTCGGGGAACAGCGTCACCGCGTCGCGGTCGACCATCGTCATGACCGTGTCGAGGTGCATGTAGTGGCGCGAGCGGGGCAGCATCACCGCGTAGACGACCCGCGCGGAGCCCGCCTTGAACAGCTCACGGGCGATCAGCGTCACGGCCTGCGGCGCGGTGCGCTCGCCCATGCCGATCATCACGGCGCCGTTGCCGATCGGCATGACGTCGCCGCCTTCGACGGTC
>DATMSA010000045.1:0-1857 GCA_035565675.1 Capillimicrobium sp.
CCGCCGGCTCGCCCGGCCAGCGCTCCACGGACACCGCCCGCCTGCTCGTCTCCTGCGCGGACGGTCCGGGCATCGTCGCGGCGGTCACCACGTTCCTGGCGGACCGCGGCGCGAACATCATCACGTCCGACCAGTACTCCACCGACCCGGAGGGCGGGCGCTTCTTCCTGCGCGTCGTCTTCCATCTGCCGGGCGTCGACCGGGCGCTGGGCGAGCTGCGCGAGGCGTTCGACCGCGAGGTCGCGAGCCCGCGCGGGATGCGCTTCCACATCAACGACGCGTCGGTGCCCAAGCGCGTGGCGCTCATGGTGTCCCGCTACGACCACTGCCTGCTCGACCTCCTGTGGCGCACCCGCCGCGGCGAGCTCGACATGGAGATCGGCCTCGTCGTGTCCAACTGGCCCGACCTGGCCGGCGAGGTCGACCGCTTCGGCGTGCCCTACGAGCACATCCCCGTGACGAAGGAGACCAAGCCGCAGGCCGAGGAGCGCGAGCTGGAGCTGATGGGCGGCGGCGCGTTCGACCTGATCGTGCTCGCCCGCTACATGCAGGTGCTGAGCTCCGACTTCCTGGACCGGATCGGGACGCCGATCATCAACATCCACCACTCGTTCCTGCCCGCGTTCGCGGGCGCCGGGCCCTACGAGCGCGCCAAGGAGCGCGGGGTCAAGCTGATCGGCGCGACGGCCCACTACGTGACCGAGGACCTCGACGAGGGCCCGATCATCGAGCAGGACGTGATCCGCGTGAGCCACCGCGACAGCGCCGAGGACCTGACGCGGATGGGCGCCGACATCGAGCGCCAGGTGCTCAACCGGGCGGTGAAGTGGCACTGCGAGGACCGGATCCTCGTGCACGGCAACTCGACCGTGGTGTTCTAGCCGGGGGTTTCGAGGAGGGAGACCATGGCATCGGTGAGCAACGCGATCGGCGACGGCAGCCAGGGCGCGCCCGCGGCGGACGCGCGCCACCTCGCGCGGCTGCAGGCGCGCGCGCTGCAGGCCGCCAGCGCGCACGGCGCGGGCCGCGACGGCTCGGCGGCCGCGATGGCCGCGCACGCCGCGCAGCTCTGCGCGGTCGCGGCCGAGGCGTCGTCGACCGGCGTCGCCGACGAGGCGCTGCGGGCGCTCGACGCGGCCGCGGTGCGCTGACGCTCACATCCCGGGGATGTCGGGCACGAGCCCGAGCTGCTCCAGCAGCCCGAGCGCGTCGTAGTGGACCCAGGACTCGACGATGCGCCCGCCGGCGATCCGGTTGATGTCGGTGCCCGTGTAGGAGATCTCGCGGCCGGTCGGCTCGACGCCCAGGAACGCCGCCCCGGTGTGGGTGCCGCGGGCCGAGAAGCGCGCCATCACGAGGTCGCGCTCGGCCATCGTCTCCTCGACCGTGTAGCGCAGGTCGGGGAACGCGGCGCGGAAGGCCCGCACCGCGGCCTTGATCCCCTCGGGGCCGAGGACCGTCGTCGGCTCCGGCCCGCGCACGGCGTGATCGACGTAGCCGGGCGCGTACAGCGCGTCGGCGAGCTCCAGGCGGCCCTGTCCCCACATCTCCTCGAGGACGAGCCGGGCGATGCGGCGGTGGTCGTCGAGCGTCACACGGTGATCGTAAGCCGGGTCATGGCGCCGAGGTGCTGCACGCGGTCCTCGATCTCCTCGCGCGTGAGGCGCAGCACCCGCTCGGTCCCGAACTCCTCGACGTTGTAGGACGCCAGCGCGGTGCCATAGGCCATCGCCGCGCGATAGTCGCCCGGATGCCCCGCCAGCCAGCCCACGAACCCGCCCGCGAACGTGTCCCCGGCCCCCGTCGGATCGACCACCGTCTCCAGCGGATAGGCCGGCAGGCTGAAGAACTCCTCAC
>DATMSA010000046.1:0-58900 GCA_035565675.1 Capillimicrobium sp.
ATCCGGCTCGCGATTGTCCGTCAACGGCGTCGGCACCGCGATCACGATCGCCTCCGCGCCCGCCAACTCCGCATACCGCGTCGTCGCACGGATCTTCCCATCCAACGCCCGCAACCGATCCGAGCTGACGTCCTCCACATAGGACTCGCCGTCACGCAACGCCGCGATCTTGCGCTGATCGACATCCACCCCGACCACGTCATGGCCCACCTCGGCGAACGCCACCGCCAACGGCAGGCCCACATAGCCCAGGCCCACGATCCCGATGCTCATGTCGGCGCAGACTAGCCGCGGCGGCGGGCGGCGAGCCGCCAGGCCAGCAGGCCCAGGGCGGCGATCGCCGCGATGCCGCCGGCGATCCACGGCCACGGTCCGGCGCCGTTGCCGCCGGCCTCGGCGGGCGCGGCCGCCGTCTCGGGCGCGGGCGGCGCCGGCTCCTCGGCGGGAGCCGCCGCCTCCGGCGTCGTCTCGGCCACCGGGCGGCGCGGCACGCGGAACGCGCGCACGACCCGGTCGCCGTAGCGCGGCGCGACGACCTCGACCCGCCAGGTCCCGGGCCGCGGGTCGTCGGGCATCGGGATGCGGTGCGCCCCGGCCCGCGCGCGCCCGTCCTTGGCCAGCAGGCGGCTGCCGCCGGGCTCGTGCAGGCTGATCTCGACCCGCGTCGCGCCGAGCAGCCGGTAGGACAGCCGCGGCACGCGCGACCCCGGCCGCGGCGGCGTCGCCTTCACCGCCGCGATCGGCTTGCGGTAGCCGGGCTTGGGCAGCCAGTAGACGAGCAGGTTGCCGACCGGGCGCTCGAAGCCGTCCGAGGGCTGGTTGCGCACGGTCCCGTTGATCGAGACCGCGGTGCTGCCGCCCGAGTCGAACGCCATCGCGGTCACCGCGCCGCGGGCCCTGAGGTCGCGCGCGACCTCGGGCACGGTGAAGCCGGCCGACCCCGGCCCCTGGTCGACCGCGTAGAAGATCACGGCGCCGTTGCGCTTCTGGGCGACCGCGGTGCGGGCGTCGGGCGGCACGAGCTGGCCGTCGGAGAACTCGCGGTTGGCCTCGCGCCGGTAGACGATCCGCCCGTCGCGGATGAGCATCGGGCCGCCGCCGACGGCGTAGCGCGCCGTGCGCGGGATCGGCGCGAGGCGGTAGCGCATCGCGAGCTCGCTCCCGTCGCGGACGGAGCGCACCTGGGTCGCGGCGCGGCCGTAGGCCTGGAAGAGGAAGTCCTCGCGCCCGGGCAACCGCTGGCCGCCGCGGCGCACGCGCCTGGCCGTCATCTGCGGCACCGTCGCGCGGATCTCGTCGCGGAGGTGGCGGAGGTCGGAGCCCTCGCCGACGCGCAGGACGAAGCTGCGGCGGGCGCCGGGCGGAGCGGCACGGCCCCAGCCCTCGTCGTAGGTGACGAGCCCGTCGGAGCGCTTGACGTTGAACTCGAACGGCACGCGCGAGCCGTCGGGCAGCGTCAGCCGGCCGGTCGCCTTCGGCTTCGACATCCGCAGCACGCCGTCGTAGCCGATCGTCAGCGCGGGGCGGCCGCCCTGCGGCTGGTTGTAGAGCTCGCCGTCGATCATCAGCAGGCCGCTGGGCTGGCCGGAGGCGTACTCGAAGAGGTCGGCGTTGATCGCGACCGCGGTGCCGTAGCGGCCGAGCACCCGGGAGACGCTGCTCGTGGTGGCCGTGCCCTTGGAGACGACCTCGCCGGGCAGCACCGGCTCCAGCACCCGGCCGCGGCCGGGCCGCGGCATCGTCACGGTCACGACGGTCGACGTGCGCCCGCCGATCGTGACCCGCTCGACGCGCTCGACGACCTTGCCCCGGTAGGTGCGCTTCTCCACCAGGTGGCGCCTGACCGCGGCATCGGCGGCCGAGGCGACGAGGAGCGTGAGGCCGGCGGCCAGCAGGACGAGGCGAGCGGGCACGACCCTCCCTATCGGCCATAGGGTGCCCTCCCATGAGCGCCGAGACGCCACCGTCGCGCCCCGCCGATCCGCCCACCCGCTGCGACCTCGCCGTCGTCGGCGGCGGCATCCTCGGGCTCGCCGTCGCGCGCGAGCTGATGCGCCGCCATCCGGGCCGCAGCGTCGTCGTCCTCGAGCGCGAGGACGAGATCGGCCGCCACCAGACCGGCCACAACTCCGGGGTCGTCCACGCCGGGATCTACTACGCGCCGGGATCGCTGAAGGCGCGCCTGTGCGTCGCGGGCGCGCGCGAGCTGGAGGCGTTCTGCCACGAGCGCGGGATCGCCTACGACCGCTGCGGGAAGCTGATCGTCGCGACCGAGCCCGGGGAGCTCGGCCGCCTCGACGAGCTGGAGCGGCGCGGGCGCGCCAACGGCGTCGAGGGCCTGCGCCGCCTCGACGCGGCCGGCATCCGCGAGCTGGAGCCGCACGCGACCGGGATCGCGGGCCTGCACTCGCCCGCCACGGCGGTCGTCGACTTCCCCGCCGTCGCGCGGGCGTACGCCGACGACGTCGGGGCCGTCTTCACCGGCTGCGGCGTGGAGGCGGTGCAGCCGCGCGAGTCGACGATCGTGCTGCGCCACGCCGGCGGGCATCTCGAGGCGCGCCACGCCGTGTTCTGCGCGGGCGCGTGGTCGGACCGCCTCGCCGTGCTCGCCGGCGCCGATCCCGATCCGCGCATCGTGCCGTTCCGCGGCGCGTACCTGCGGCTGCGACCGGAGCGGCGCGACCTCGTGCGCTCGCTCATCTACCCGGTGCCCGACCCGTCGCTGCCGTTCCTCGGCGTGCACCTCACGCGCCTGGTCGACGGCGAGGTGCTGATCGGCCCGACCGCGCTGCTGGCGCCCAGTCGCGACGCGTACTCGCTGGCGCGCGTGCGCCCGCGCGACGTGGCCGACACCGTGCGCTGGCCGGGCTCGTGGCGGCTGCTGGGGCGCTGGTGGCGCACCGCGCTGCAGGAGCTGCGCTGGGCGTCCTCGCGCGAGGCGTTCGTCGCCGCGGCGGCCCGGTACGTGCCGGAGCTGACGGTCGCCGACGTGGAGCCCGCGTTCGCCGGCATCCGCGCGCAGGCCCTGGGGCGCGACGGCCGCCTCGTCGACGACTTCGTGTTCTCGCACACGGCCCGCGCGCTGCACGTGCGCAACGCGCCCTCGCCGGCGGCGACGTCGTCGCTGGCGATCGCCCGCCACGTCGCCGACGAGCTCGACCGGATGCTCTGACGCGCGCGCCGGGCGGCGGGGTAGCCTGCCGCGCATGTCGACCCCGCCGCGCGAGCCCATCTTCCAGACCTGGCAGCAGCAGGCGTTCGCGATCGGGATGAGCGCGCTGCTGCCGCTGGTCGGGGTGCTGCTCAGCCTGTGGCTGCTCGCCCAGGGCGCCCGCCGCGACGGCGTGGTGGCGCTCGCCGCGGCCGTGCTCGGCGCGATCGTCTGGTGGGTCGTCATCGGCTGACCGTCCGGTGCGCGAGCGCCGCGCGCAGGCGCCCGGCGACCCAGCGCGGCTCGTTGACGACCTGCCGCCAGGTGAGCCGCATCACCCGCCAGCCGGACGCCATCAGGTCCGCGTCGCGGCGGCGGTCGCGCTCGAAGGCGTCGGCGGTGTCGTGCCACTCGCGGCCGTCGAGCTCGACGACGAGGCCGCGGTCGCGCCACAGCAGGTCGACCTCGTAGCGGCCGAGCTTCTCGTTGACCTCCGGGGTCGCGATCCCCGCGTCGGCCAGGAGCCGAAGCGCCCGCCGCTCGAGCTCCGACCGCGTGAGCACGTCCTGGGGCCGGACGATCATCAGCACCCGGGTCAGGGTTCTCAGCCCGCGCCGTCCGGCGCCGCGGCCGATCACGGCGCGCACGGCGTCGGGGTCGTAGAGCCGCCGTGCCTGACAGCGGTCGACGACGGCGACGAGGTGCGCGACGGCGAGGCCCTCGGCGAGGTCGAGCAGCAGGCGGGCGACGGTGGTGACGCGGATGCCGTCGACGGTCGTGACGTCGGCGGGGTCGAGGCGGCCCCGATGCGCCCTGATGCCCGCCGGTCCGCGCCGCCGGGTCCCGGGGATCGTGACCTCCGGCGGCGCGAATCGCGACGTCCAGACGCCGTGCAGGTGCGCCGCGGCGCGGTGGCTCAGCACCGCGTCGTCGCCGCAGGCGAGCGTCGCGGCGAGATGCCGGCCGAGCGGGGAGACCGCGGGGTGGCCGACGGCGAAGACGCCGGGGAACAGGCGGTGCAGGCGCCCCGCTCGCACCCGGCGCTGAACCGCGCCGTGACCAGCGCCGGCAGCGAAGATCTGGGGCAGCGAGACCACGCCATGCTGCCGCGCGGCCAGAGCGGCGAGCCGCCAGTCGAGGCCGTCGGGGGTGGGAGCCTTCGTCGCCGCTATACGACGATGAGGGCTCCCACGTCCGGGATCCAGGGCGGCGAGCGGCGGCATGCGCCCACGATCCCGCCCGAGGTGTTACGGCGCTACACCACTCTGCGACGCAACGCCCGCAGAACCGCCACGCAACGCGCGCACGTCCGACAGGCCGCCCAACGCGCCCAGCACGACCACGTACACGGCCAGCCCCACGAGCGCCTCCAGCACCGCGGCCACCGGCAGCAGCGCCGCCAGCGCGCCCGCGCCGCAGGCCACCACCACCCGGCCCAGCACCAGCCACGACGGCCGCAGCTCCGCGCGTACGCGCGTCAGCGCCACCGCGAACGCCACGGCCAGGCCCGCCTCGCCCACCACCGTCGCGATCGCCGCGCCCCGCGCCCCGTCGGCGGCGATCAGCACCGCGCCCACCGCGGCCGCCGCGCCGACGCCGAGCACGTTCACCCACATCAGCGTGCGCTCGTGGCCCAGCGACAGCAGCGCGAACGCCCACGGCGCGGCCACGAACGAGGCGGCCAGCGCCAGCCCCTGCACACGCAGCACCGGAACGGCGCCGTCGAAGCCGTCGCCCGCCACCACCCAGATCACCGCGGGCGCGCCCAGCGCGAGCCCCAGCGCCAGGAAGCCGCCCGCCGCCGCGCACGCCGACAGCGTCCGCTCCACCGCGGCCGCCAGCCGCGACTCCTCGCCCGGCGCGGCCGCCCGCCGCGACAGCACCGGGAAGATCGCGCTGACCGCCAGCGCCGGCAGCACCGACAGCACCTCGACCACCCGGAACGAGGCGCCGAACAGGCCGGTCTGCTCCTCGGTCGACAGCAGCGACATCTCGACGACCGCCACCCGGAAGAACAGCGCGCTCGCCGCCGCCGCGACCGCGAACGGGATCGTCTGGCGCAGGATCGGCGTCCAGCGGCGCGGCTCGCGCCCCGGGCTCACCCGTAGCGCGCTCACCGCCACCACCGCGAAGCCGGCCAGCGCCGCCGGCACCAGCAGCGCGAAGAACACGATCAGGTCGGCGTCGAGCGCGACCCCGGCCACGATCAGCCCGGCGGCCACGACCTGGCGAACGAGGTCGCCGGCCGCCATCCGCCCGGCCCGCAGCCGCACGAGCAGGTCCATCCCGAGCGTCGTGCCGGCGTTCTGCACCACCAGGCCGAGGCCGGCGAGCGCGGTGCCCGCCACCAGCGTCCATCCGTAGCCGGCCGCGGCCGCGAACCCGATCACCAGCGCCACGCCGGTGACGGTCGCCGCCAGCCGCAGCCCCAGCAGGTCGGCCAGCAGCGCGCGCCGCTCGCCCTCGGGCACGGTGGCCAGCTCGCGCACGCCGAGGGTCGTCAGGCCCAGGTCCGTGAGCCCCTGGACGATCGCCACGAGCGCGAGCACGGTGACGTAGCGACCGGTGTCGTCGACGCCGAGATGGCGGAACAGGAGCGCGACGGCGCCGACGGTCAGCAGCTGCCCGATCAGGAACCCGGCGGCCCGCTGCGCCCCGCCCCGCGCCGCCGCCGAGCCCTCGGAGCGGGCGCTGTCGGCATCGGCGGCCATGCGCCGGCGAGGCTACTGCGTGCAGGCGCCGGCCCGCTCTACGCCCGGCCCACTCGATAGGGTGGTTTCACCGAACTTCGGGGCACCGGGCTTCGACAACCGCGTCACCTTTCGACCCGCCGGCCGTTCGTAGCCCCTGACCCTCCCCCGCCGCCCCGACCGTCCCAGCCCCATGACCTCCGTCCCCGATCCTCAGCCCGCCGCGGCGCTCCCCGCCGCGCAGACGCTGCGCCCGCCGGCGCGGACGGTCGTCGGGATGCCGCTCGCGCTCACCGACTACGAGCGCACGATGGACTGGATGGACGCCGTCGTCGCCGATCGCAGCAAGGCGATCGTCACGGCCGCCGCGGTCCACCTGGTGATGGTCGCGCGCGAGGACCCGGCCACCCGCGCCGCGCTGGACGACCCGCGCGTGCTGGCGGTGCCCGACGGCCAGCCGCTCGTGTGGGCGCTGAAGGCGCTGGGCCAGGACGACGCCTCGCGCGTGTACGGGCCCGACCTGATGGCCCGCTACCTCGAGCGCTCCGCGCGCTCGGGCATCCGCCACTACCTCTACGGCGGGCGCAACCAGGGCGCGCTCGTCCAGCTCGTCAACGAGCTGCGCCGCCGCTACCCGGGGCTGCAGATCGTCGGCGGCTACTCGCCCCCGTTCCGGCCGCTGACGCCGGAGGAGGAGGCGTTCGTCGTCGACGACATCAACGGCTCGGGCACCGACGTGGTGTGGGTCGGCACCGGCCAGCCCAAGCAGGAGCAGTGGATGGCCGCGTTCCGCGAGCGCCTCGAGGCCCCGGTGCTCGCCGGCGTCGGCGCCGCGTTCGACTTCCACGCCGGACTCGTGCCGCAGGCGCCCGCGTGGATGCAGGCCAGCGGCCTGGAGTGGGTCTACCGGCTGTGGCAGGAGCCGCGCCGGCTGTGGCGGCGCTACGCCCGCTACAACCCGCTGTTCGTCGCCGCGTTCGCCCGTCAGCTCGCCGCCGAACGGCGCCGATAGCCTGAGCGCAGCGATGCAGTACGACGTCTCCATCGTCGGCATCGGCCGCGTCGGCCTGCCGCTCGCCCTCAGCTTCGCCGACCGCGGCCTGCGCGTGCTGGGCATCGACAACGATCCCGACCGCCTCCAGGCGCTGCGCGAGCGGCGCATGCCGTTCGCCGAGCCCGGCGCCCAGGAGATCCTCGAGCGCGTCGACCTGGCGCTGAGCGACCGCGTCAGCGACGCCGCCCAGGCCCGCCACATCGTCATCACGCTCGGCACCCCGGCGTTCAGCCACATCGAGATCGACATGCGCGACATCCGCTCCGCGCTGGACGACCTGCTGCCGGTGCTGACCGAGGGCCACGCGCTGCTGCTGCGCTCGACCGTCGCGCCGGACACGACCGACTTCGTCGCCGGCTACCTGGAGAAGCACCGCGGCTTCACGGTCGGCGAGGACGTGTTCGTCGCGCACGTGCCCGAGCGGATCGCCGCCGGGCGCTTCTTCGAGGAGATCTCGACGCTGCCGTGCATCGTCGGCGGGGTCGGCGAGCGCTCCGGCGAGGTCGCCGCGCGGCTGTTCGAGGTGCTCGGCGCGCCGATCGTGCAGACCACGCCGGTGCAGGCCGAGCTGGCGAAGATCTGGACCAACATCCTGCGCTACGCGAACTTCGCGCTGCCCAACCTCCTGATGATGGACTGCGAGCAGCACGGCGCGAACGTCTTCGAGGTCATCGACCTCATCAACCGCGACTATCCGCGCGGCGGGATGGCGATGCCGGGCCTCACCGCCGGCACGTGCCTGCGCAAGGACTTCGCGTTCTCCGAGGAGCGCTCGCCCGCGCCCGGGATGCTGCTGGCCGTCCACCGCGTCAACGAGACCGTGCCGCGCTTCCTCGTCGAGGGCATCAAGCGCCGCGTCGGCGGGACCCTGCGCGGCCGCAAGGTCGCCGTGCTCGGCCTCGCGTTCAAGGCGGGCACCGACGACGAGCGCGACTCGCTGGCCCACAAGCTCGTACGCCTGCTCGAGCGCGGCCTGGCCGACGTCGCCGTGCACGACCCGCACGTGCAGACGCCGACCTCGACGTTCGACGAGGCGGTCGAGGACGCCGACGTCGTCGTGCTCGCCACCAACCACCCCGAGTTCTGCACGCCCGACGCGCTGCGCCGCATCCGCTCGCAGGCGCGCGCCGACGTGCTGATCGTCGACCCCTGGAACGGCCTCGGCGGGGCGCAGGTGTTCGCCTACGCGGCCGAGATGCCGGCGCTCTCGTCGGCGTCGTGAGCCGCGTCCTCGTCACCGGCGGCGCCGGCACGATCGGACAGGCCGTCGTGCGCCGACTGCTGCGCGACCCGGCCTGGGAGGTGCGCGTCTCCGACCAGCGCACGCCGCCGCAGTGGGTGCGCGAGGGCTGCGAGGTCCACACCGGCGACCTGCGCGACCGCGCCCAGGCGCGTGAGGCGATCGCGGGCTGCACGCACGTGATCCACCTGGCCGCGATCGTCGGCGGCATCGCCAACTTCCACAAGCTGCCCTACACGCTGACCGACGTGAACAGCTCGCTCTACAACGGGGTGATCGGGGCGGCGATCGACCAGGGCGTCGAGCGCTTCGTCTACGTGAGCAGCTCGATGGTGTTCGAGCGGGCCACCGAGTTCCCGACCACCGAGGAGCACGTGTGGGAGGTGCCGATCCCGCGCTCGGCCTACGGCTTCAGCAAGCTCGCCGGCGAGGTGTGGGTGCGCGCCGCCCACGAGGAGCACGGGCTCCCGTTCACGATCTGCCGGCCGTTCAACGCGTACGGGCCGGGCGAGATGCCCGAGGACGAGCCGGGGATCGCGCACATGGTCCCCGACGTCATCCGCAAGGTGCTGGCGGGGGCCGACCCGCTGCCGATCTTCGGCGACGGCACCCAGACGCGCACGCTGACGCACGTGGACGACATCGCCGACGGGATCGTCGCCGCGATGGCCCACGAGGCGGGCCTGCACGAGGACTTCAACGTGTCGGCCGCGCAGGAGATGACGGTCGCCGAGATCGCCGCGGTGATCTGGGAGGCGTGCGGCAAGGATCCGGCCGCGCTGCGCTTCGAGCACCTGCCGTCGTTCCCGGTCGACGTCGTGCGCCGCTGGCCCAGCGTCGAGAAGGCCAAGCGCCTGCTGGGCTGGGAGGCGCGCATCGACGTGCGCGACGGGATCGCCCAGACCGTCGAGTGGCTGCGCCGCGTGGGCTGACGCGGCGGCCCGCGCGCGTTACCGTCGTCGGACGCCGGGTAGGGGAATCCGGATTCGAGACGAGGAGCCGACGATGAAGCTGAAGAAGCCCGCGCGCAGGACCTCCAAGAAGCAGAAGGCGATCAAGAAGGCGCCGAAGGCCGCGGCCGCCGTCTGGGCGGGCAAGCGCAGCGGCAAGGTCGTCAAGGGCGTCGCGATCGCGATCGTCGGCGTGGTGACGCTGCGCGCGCTGCGCAAGCGGTTCAGCGGCGGCGACGAGCCGGCCGCGCCCGACGAGAGCTACCGCACCTCGCCGACGCCGTCCTCCAGCCAGCAGACCGGCCCGGTGACGAACGGCGCCGCGCCCGCGCAGGACGACACGCCGGTGGCCCCGCCGATGGAGGCGTCGGCGACGCCGCCGCACGGCGACGAGCTCACGGCCGACACGCCGGCGGCCGAGGAGGGCGAGTCCTCCTCCTCCGAGGAGGGCTAGGCCCGACCGGGGAGGTCAGCGCGAGGGCAGCGCGGCGGCCCGCCGCTCGGCGGCGGCGAGGTCGGCCTCGACCATCTCGCGCACCATCTCCTCGAACGAGGTGCGCGGCTTCCACCCCAGCTCGGCCATCGCCTTGCTGGGGTCGCCGACGAGCGGCACCGGGTCGGGCGGGCGCACGAACGCCGGGTCGACCACCACGTACTGCTCGGGGTCGAGGTCGACGACGGCGAAGGCGGTCTCGACGAGCTCGCGGACCGAGCGGCTCACGCCCGTGCAGACCACGTAGTCGCCGCCCTGGTGCTGCTGGAGCATCAGCCACATCGCCTCGACCACGTCGCGGGCGTGCGCCCAGTCGCGCGTGGCGTCCAGGTCGCCGAGGCGCAGCTCGGTGGCCAGCCCGAGCTTGATCTCCGCGGCGGTGCGCGACACCTTGCGGGTGACGAAGTCCGCGGGCCGCCGCGGCGACTCGTGGTTGTAGAGGATGCCGCTGGAGGCGTGCATGCCGTAGCGCTCGCGGTAGCTGGCGACCATCAGGTGCCCGTAGAGCTTGGCGACGCCGTAGGGCGTGTGCGGCTTGAACGGCGTGGTCTCCGACTGCGGGCTCTCGCTCGTGGCGCCGAAGATCTCCGACGACGACGCCTGGTAGAGGCGGATGTGCGGGTCGATGATCCGGATCGCCTCGAGCATCGAGGTCACGCCGACCGCGGTGAACTGGGCGGTCATGACCGGCTGCTTCCACGACGCCGGCACGAACGAGGTCGCGGCCAGGTTGTAGAGCTCGTGCGGGCGCGCCTGGCTGACGGCGTCCAGCAGCGTCATCTGGTCGAGCATGTCGCCCTGGACCAGGCGGATGTCGCCGCGGATGTGCTCGATCAGCGGGAAGCGCTCGTTCGTCGAGCGGCGGACCATCCCCCAGACTTCGTAGCCCTTCTCCAGCAGGAGCTCTGCCAGGTACGAGCCGTCCTGCCCGGAGATGCCTGTGATGAGGGCGCGCGGCACTGGCCCGGGATTCTATCGCTGCCCTCCACGGCTACGATGCGGCTCGTGACCCCGCCAGTCAAGAAGGCCCTGATCACCGGCATCACGGGCCAGGACGGCTCCTATCTCGCCGAGCAGCTCCTCGAGAAGGGCTACGAGGTGCACGGCCTCATCCGCCGCTCCTCGTCGTTCAACACCGAGCGCATCGACCAGCTCTACCGCGACCCGCACGAGGAGCAGGTGAAGCTGAAGCTGCACCACGGCGACCTGAGCGAGTCGAGCCGGCTGGTGCGGCTCATCTACGAGCTGCAGCCCGACGAGGTCTACCACCTGGGCGCGCAGTCCCACGTGCGCGTCAGCTTCGACATCCCCGAGTACACGACCGACGTGACGGGGATGGGCACGGTCCGCCTGCTGGAGGCGATCCGCGACGCCGGCGTGAGCCCGCGCTTCTACCAGGCGTCGTCGTCGGAGATGTACGGCTCGACGCCGCCCCCGCAGGACGAGAGCACGCCGTTCCACCCGCGCAGCCCGTACGCGGTCGCGAAGGTCGCCGCGTACTGGATCACGGTCAACTACCGCGAGTCCTACGGGATGTTCGCCTGCAACGGGATCCTCTTCAACCACGAGAGCCCGCGCCGCGGCGAGACGTTCGTCACCCGCAAGATCACGCGGGCGCTGGCGCGCATCCAGGCGGGGCTGCAGGACAAGCTCTACCTCGGCAACCTCGACGCGCAGCGCGACTGGGGCTACGCGCCCGACTACACCGACGCGATGTGGCGGATGCTGCAGGCCGACGAGCCCGACGACTACGTGGTCGCCACCGGCGAGTCCCACTCGGTCCGCGACTTCCTCGACGTCGCCGCCGGCCACCTCGGCATCAACTGGGAGGACGTGGTCGAGATCGACCCGCGCTACTACCGCCCGGCCGAGGTCGACGCGCTGCGCGGCGACTACTCCAAGGCGCGCGAGAAGCTCGGCTGGGAGCCGACCGTGACGTTCGAGGAGCTCGTGAAGATCATGGTCGACGCCGACGTGAAGCTGCTCGAGGACCAGCTCGCCGGCCGCGGGGTGCGCCTGAGCTGATGGCGGAGCCCAGCCGCGAGTTCTGGGCCGGACGGCGCACGGTCGTCACCGGCGGCGCCGGGTTCCTGGGCAGGTTCGTGGTGCGCCGCCTCGAGGAGCTCGGCGCCGAGGTGTCGGTCCCGCTCTCGGCCGAGCACGACCTCCGCGACGCGGCCGCCTGCCGCGAGGCGGTCGACGGCGCCCAGGTCGTCATCCACCTGGCCGCGCGCGTCGGCGGCATCGGCTTCAACCGCCGCAACCCGGCGCCGCTCGTCTACGACAACATGGTCATGGCGGCCAATGTGTTCGAGCAGTCGCGGCTGGCCGGCGTGGAGAAGCTCGTGTCCGCCTGCACGGTGTGCGCGTACCCGAAGATCCTGCCGGTGCCGTTCAGCGAGGACGACCTCTGGAACGGCTACCCGGAGGAGACGAACGCGCCGTACGGGCTGGCGAAGAAGATGATGCTCGTGCTGTCCGACGCCTACCGGCGCCAGTACGGGTTCGACTCCGTCGTGCCGATCGTCGCCAACCTGTACGGGCCCGAGGACAACTTCGACCTCGAGGACTCGCACGTCATCGCGGCGATGATCCGCAAGTACGTGGAGGCCCGCGACCGCGGCGACGACCAGGTCGTGCTGTGGGGCACCGGCAACCCGTCGCGCGAGTTCCTCTACGTCGACGACGCCGCCCGCGCGCTGCTGCTGGCCGGCGAGCGTCTGACCGTCTCCGACCCGGTGAACGTCGGCACCGGGATCGAGACGAAGATCCGCGACCTCGCGGTGCTGATCCAGGAGCTGACCGGCTACGAGGGCGAGACCGTGTGGGACACCACCCGCCCCGACGGCCAGCCGACCCGCTTCCTCGACGTCTCCCGCGCCCGCGAGCTGATGGGCTTCGAGGCGCGCGTGGCGCTGCGCGACGGGCTGCGCGAGACGATCCGCAGCTTCGAGTCCTCGCTGCGGTCGTCCGTCTGACGCGGACACGCGTTTCCTGCGCAGACTTGAGCCCTTTCGGGCTGGGTGGCCGAATGTTCGACCCCCATTGCTCGGAGATTCCTACCAAGATGGGCTGAGACAAGGGGGGACGTTTGCGCCCCGCAGCGATTCGGAGGGAGTCGAGTCTTGTCTCGAGTCAGAACGACGCTCGCAGCGTCGGCGGTCGCCGTCGCCGCGGTGCTGGGCGCGGCGGGCACAGCCGCCGCGGAAACGATCGAGGTCTGCAAGGACGGCTGTACGTACGACACGATCACGGCCGGCGTCGCCGAGGCGGAAGCCAACGACACGGTGACCGTCGGCCCGGGGACGTACGAGGAGTCGGTGACGATCACCACGCCCGGGCTCACGCTCGAGAGCATCGCCGGGGCCGCCGTGACGATCATCGTGGGCCCGTACGACGACGGTCAGAGCGCCACGCTGCGCATCGGCGCCAGCAACGTCACCGTCGACGGCTTCACGATCAAGCGCTCTGGCAACGACCAAGCCAACTGGGATGACAACGACAAGGTCATCGGCCTGGCAATCCAGGGTCCGAGCAACACCGGCGCTGTCGTTCGGAACAACATCATCACCGAGAACCGCAACGGCGTCGACATCAACAACAGCAACGGTCACACCCTGGTCAACAACGCGATCACGAACAACCGCACCGGCCTCTTCGTCCGCAACGGTACGGACAACCTGATCGTCGAGAACAACAAGATCACGAACAACTGGACGCTCGGAGTCCTGCTCGGCCAGGAGGGCGAGACGCCCGCACACACCTACGGGTCGCGCTTCAACAACAACGACATCAGCGGGAACTGGTACGCCCAGATCGTCGATCGTCAGACGGCCACGCCGAACGTCAAGGACTTCCGATCCAACTGGCTCGGCACCACCGAGCCGACGGTGGTCGTCGGGCCGTCGAGCGAGCCGGGCTACAGCGCCCTGATCCCCAAGGAGTTCGGCGGCCCGTCGGAGCCGCCGGCGTCGGCTCCGACGATCACGGGCGAGGCGGCCGAGCAGGTGGCCTTCAGCCCGTTCCTCTGGACGGATGACAACTCGGCGACGGGCCCCGGCTTCGACGGTGACTTCTCGGAGCTCGGTGTCAGCGCCGAGGGCGCCGAGATCGGTGGCGATCCGCGCATCCAGGTCGCGATCGACGACTATCTCGACCGACCCGGCATCGTCAACGTGCTCGAAGGCACCTTCCCGGGCAACCTCACGATCAACGGGGAGGTCGGGATCGTCGGCGCCGGCCAGGAGGCCACGACGCTGACGCCGACCACCAACGTGAGCGGTGAGAACGGGTGGATCGAGGTGAACGAGGACGCCGCACTCGAGCTGTCGGACCTGACGCTCGATGGCGACGGCCGGAGCATCGCCAACGCCATCCGGTTCCGGAACAACACGCTCGGCGACATCAGCCGCGTCACGTTTCGCAACATCGTCGGCGGCCGGGTGACCGGCATGGGCGTCCGTACCGATAAGAACGGCAGCCCGCTCGCAGCGAACATCGACCTCGACGTCACGAGCTCTCGCTTCGAGAACATCGGCCGCGTCGGCGTCCAGTTCAAGGGCCCGGGGGTGCAGGGCACGTTCCGTGACAATCACTTCGTCGGTCGCGGCGACGGCGACGAGCTCAACTACGGCGTCGAGGTGTCCGCCGGGGCCGAGGCCGAGATCACCGGCAACACGATCACCGGGAACACCGGCACGGCGAGCGACGAGATCTCCGCCGGCGTGTACGTCTCGACGTACTGGGGCGGCGGCTCGGCTGCGACCGTGACCGGCAACACGCTCACCGGCAACTCGGTCGGCATCTACGTCGGCTACCAGAACAACGCCGACACCAGCCAGGTGACGGCGCGCGGCAACCGGATCGTCGACAACGGCCAGGACGGCGCGTACGCGGCGCCCGGGTTCGCCGGTTCGCTCGACGCCCAGCAGAACTGGTGGGGCTGCAACGCGGGTCCGGGTAGCGCTGGTTGTGACAGCGTGACGGGTCCGAACGTGGACGCGTCGTCGCCGCTGCAGCTGTCGGTGTCGGCGAGCCCGAACGTCGTCGGGCTCGGCGGCGGCGCGACGGTGACGGCGTCGCTTGGCGCTCCGGACGGGACGCCGGTGTCGTTCGCGACCGACCTCGGGACCCTGTCGAGCACGTCGGGCCAGCTCGCGTCGGGTAGCGCGGCGGTGTCGTACACGGCGACGCAGCCGGGTTCGGCGAGCGTGAGCGCGACGGTCGACAACCAGACGGTGTCGACGGGCATCGTGGTGCCGTTGCCGCCGGCCCCGCCGCCGGCGCCGGAGCCGGAGCCGACGCCGGTCCCGGTCACGCCGCCGGCGTCGACGCAGCCGCCGGTGACGGGTGAGGAGCCGTCGGTGTCCCCGCCCACGCGTGAGCAGGTGCGTGAGGCGCGCAGCGAGGCGCAGGAGACGCTGGGCGCTCGGACGAAGGTGGACCGCGCGTTCGATCTGGGCGGTCAGGCGTTGGTGCTGGTGCCGACGGTGGATCGCAATCGCCAGGCCAACACGCCGGTGGTGCGCGGCAGCCAGGTGCGGTTCGATCCGGCCTCGTTGCGCCGGGGCCAGTCGCAGAACCTGATGGCGCTGTCGTGCCCGACGGTGGACTGCACGGCGAAGGTGACGATCACGATCCGCTACCGCGATTCGCGCGGGCGGATCCGCACGATCGAGGTGCCCACGACCGAGCAGGAGATCGCCGCCGGCGGCGTGGCGGCGGTGACGCTGGACCTGCCGCGGTCGGTGCGCCGGCAGATCCTGCGGGGCGGCAACGTCCGCATGACGGTGGCCATCGACATGCAGACCGCCGATGGGCAGCCGCTGGGCAGCGATCGGCGCACGCTGTCGCTGAAGACCAAGAAGTCCAAGCGCAGCCGCAGCCGCCGGTAGCGGCGAGCTGAGGGGTGTTGGAGGGCCGCCCGCACGCGGGCGGCCCTCCGTGCGCTCGGATAGCGTCCGGGCGCCCGTGATCCTGTTCGTCCACCAGCGCTACCGCACGTCCGGCGGCGAGGAGCGCGCCGTCGCCGACCTGCGGCGGCTGGTCGAGGAGCGCCTCGGCGAGGAGACCGCGCTGCTGGAGCGCGAGTCGGCCGCGGTCGGGCGGGCGCGAGCCGCGATCGGGCTGCTGCGCGGCGGCCTCTCCCCCGACGACGTCGCCGCGGCCGTGCGCCGCACCGGCGCCCGCATCGTCCACGCCCACAACCTGCAGCCGACCATCGGCTGGCGCGCGCTCGCGGCGGCGCAGGCGGCGGGGGCGCGGACGGTCCTGCACCTGCACAACTACCGGCTCGTCTGCGCGGTCGCGACGTGCTTCACCCACGGTCGGGACTGCGTCCGCTGCCACGGCCGCGACACCCGCCCGGGCGTGCGCCTGCGCTGCCGCGGCTCGGTGCCCGAGGCGCTGGCCTACGCGGCCGGGATCGCCGCCTGGCAGCGCGCGATCGTGGCCCACGCCGACCGGATCGCCGTCCCCAGCGCGTTCGCGCTTGCCCGGCTGCAGGCCCTCCGCGCCCCGGTCGACGCCGAGCGCACGAGCATCGTCGCGAACGTCGTCCCCGAGGTCGCGCCGGCGCCGCGCTTCGACCCCGCCGGCCCAGCGCTCGTCGTCGGCCGCCTGGCCCCCGAGAAGGGCGTCGACGTCGCGATCGAGGCGTGCCGGCGCGCCGGCCGCGAGCTCGTCGTCGCCGGGGACGGGCCGCAGCGCGGCGACCTCGAGCAGCTCGCGGCGGGCGCCGACGTGCGCTTCACCGGCCACGTGGACAGGGCCGCGCTCGACGACCTGCGCGCCCACGCCTCGGTCGCCCTGGTCCCCACGCGCGCGGCCGAGACGTTCGGTCTCGCCGCCGCGGAGGCGATGGCGGCCGGCCTGCCGCTGATCGCCTCGCGCATCGGCGCCCTGGAGGAGCTCGTCGGCGACGCGGGCGAGCTCGTCGCGCCCGGCGACCCCGCGGCCCTCGCCGCCGCGCTCGCCCGCCCCGGCGACCGCGCCGCCGCCGCCG
Source organism: Capillimicrobium sp. (assembly GCA_035565675.1). GTDB lineage: Bacteria > Actinomycetota > Thermoleophilia > Solirubrobacterales > Solirubrobacteraceae > Capillimicrobium. Next base: position 16,582 of record DATMSA010000046.1, read on the forward strand.
AGCGCGCGCTCGCGCGGGTGCGCGAGCACGCTGGTCCCGAGCGCGTCGCCGCGCAGCTCGCCGGCGCCTACGCCGCGGTCAGCTGAACTGGATGACGCTGCGGATGCCGTCCTTGCGGTGCATGAGGTCGAAGCCCTCGTTGACCTCGTCGAGCGTGATGCGGTGCGACACGAACGCCTCGGCGTCGATGTCGCCGTCCAGGTAGCGCTGCACGAGCTGGGGGACGTTGTCGCGCCCCTTCGCGCCGCCGAAGCTCGACCCGCACACGCGGCGGCCCGTGATCAGGTAGCGCGGGACGATGTCGAGCGTCTCGCCCTTGCCGGCGACGCCGCAGACCGTGCACAGGCCCCAGCCCATGCGCGCGGTCTCCACCGCCTGGCGCATGACGCCGACCAGGCCCGTGCACTCGAACGTGTAGTCGGCGCCGAAGCCGCCGGTCATCTCGAGGATCGCGTCGGTCGCCTCGGGGCCGCCCTTCAGCGTGTGGGTCGCGCCGTGGTGGGTGGCCAGCTTCAGGCGCTCCTCGGACATGTCCACGCAGACGATCCGCTCCGCGTTCTGCAGCCGCGCGCCGGCGACCGCGCCGAGGCCGACCATCCCGGCGCCGAACACCACGACGGTGGAGCCCGGCTCGACCTTCGCCGTGTACATCGCCGCGCCCAGCCCCGTGGTCAGGCCGCAGGCGAACAGCGCGGCGACCTCGAGCGGCGCGTCGGGCGACACCTTCGCCAGCGCGATCTCCGGCATGACCGTCGCCTCGGCGAAGGTGGAGGTGCCCATGAAGTGGCGGATCGGCTCGCCGCCGCGCGACAGGCGCGTCGTGCCGTCGGGCAGATAGCCCTTGTTCTGCTGCTCGCGGATCGCCAGGCACAGGTTCGTCTTCGGCGACTGGCAGTGGATGCACTCGCGACACTGGGGTGAGAACAGGGTCACGACGTGATCGCCCGGCTTCACGCTCGTGACGCCCACGCCGACCGCCTCGACGACGCCCGCGCCCTCGTGCCCGAGGACGGTCGGCGCGTAGCCCGACGGGTCCGCGCCGGAGGCCGTGTACATGTCGGTGTGGCAGACGCCGCACGCCTTCAGCCGCACGAGGACCTCGCCCGGCCCCGGGTCGGCGAGATCGACGTCCTGGACGACCAGGGGCTTTCCGAACTCCTCGAGGACTGCGGCGCGGATCTGCATGCGCGGCATCCTATGTGCCGCCGGGGAGGATGATCACCGCCTCGGCGCACCGGGGCTTCTAGGCTCCCGGGGATGCGAACCCTCGTCACCGGCGGCGCCGGCTTCATCGGATCGAACCTGGTCGACGCGCTGCTCGACGACGGCCACGAGGTCGCGGTCCTCGACGACCTCTCCAGCGGTCGCGAAGCCAACCTCGAGGCGGCGCTGTCGCGCGGCACGGTGCTCCACCGCGCCGACGTGCGCGACCCCGACCAGGTGAGCGCCGTCGTGGCCGAGGCAAGCCCGCAGGCGATCTTCCACCTCGCCGCCCAGATCGACGTGCGCAAGTCGGTCGCCGACCCCGCCTACGACGCGCGCACGAACATCGAGGGCACGATCAACGTCCTGCGCGCCGCGATCGCCGCCGAGGCGCGCGTGATCAACGTCTCGACCGGCGGCGCGATCTACGGCGACGCCGACATCATCCCCACGCCCGAGACCGTCGAGCCGCTGCCCGAGGCGCCCTACGGCCAGTCGAAGTTCTGCGCCGAGCGCTACATCGGGCTGTTCGGGCGCCTGCACGGGCTGCGCGGCGCGACCTGTCGGCTGGGCAACGTCTACGGGCCGCGCCAGGACCCGCTCGGCGAGGCGGGGGTCATCGCGATCTTCTGCGGCAAGCTCCAGGCCGGCGAGCGGCCCACCGTCTACGGCACCGGCCGCCAGACGCGCGACTACGTGTACGTCGGCGACGTCGTCGGCGCGCTGCTGGCGGTGCTGGCCAAGGAGGACGCGTCCGGCGAGTACAACGTCGGCACCGGCAAGGAGAGCTCGGTGCTCGACATCGTCGCGGCGCTGTCCGAGTACGCCGACGGCAGCTTCGAGCCCGTGTTCGAACCGCCGCGCCTGGGCGAGATGGAGCGCAGCTGCCTCGACGTCACCCGCGCGCGCACGGAGCTCGGCTGGGAGCCGCAAGTCGACCTCGTCGAGGGCCTGCGCCGCACCGTCGAGTGGGCCGCGCAGGTCCGCGCGTAGGCAGCTCGGCTAGCGGCCGAGGACGCTGGCGTCGAGCCGGGCGACCGCGACGAGCGCGACCGCGGCGACCACGATGAACGTCGTCAGCGCGATCGGCACCGCCGCGAGCGGGCCGAGCGCGTCGATGGTGCGCAGGCAGATCTCGTAGGCCGCGAGGCACCCCACGCCGACGGCGGCGGCGACCGCCAGGCGGGCGTCGCGGACGGCTGTGCGCGGGGAGCGGGTGTGGGGGCGATCGATCGCCACGTGACGATGTTCTCGTACCCGGAGGCGGATCCTTGACAACCCAGGTGGATTCGTCGGACGTCCGTCCACGGCGCCGGTGCGCCGGGTCGGCCGATCGGCCAATTCCCGCGCGCGAACGGCACGGTTTCGCGGCCGCCTGCCGATGACCGGATCGCTACGGCGGGGCCATGGAGGTCTCGCGGCGACGCAAGGAGCACAAGCGCCGTGGAACCCGGTTCGGTCATCTCGTGGGTCGGCAGGAAGGCAGGCAGCGTCCGGCTGCTGCTCGCCGTCTCCATGGCGATGATCCCGTTCGCGCTCGTCACGGCCGGCCCCGGCGTCGCCGACGACGTGCCGCCCGCGACCCGCTTCGCGGTCGACTCGCCCGCGATGGCGACCGCCCAGCAGATCGCCCGCGCCCACTGGGGCGTGGACGCATGCGCGGGACAGGTCACGATCTCGTGGGGGACCGACGAGGCGTCGATCAACGCTCGCTCCTACTGGGCCAACCCGTACTCGGCCTACGACCATCCGGCCCTCAACGTCCAGTGCCGGATCGTGTTCAACGCGCAGATGTCGTACTCGTGGGCGAAGTTCTGCACCGTGCTCGTCCACGAGTACGGACATCTCGTCGGCCGACCGCACGTAGCCGACGGCGCCGACGTGATGTCGCCGATCTACCGGGCGCCGCTCGAGGCCTGCCTGATCGACGAGCCGGGCGTCCGGGTCGAGGCGCCGACCCCGCAGCCCGTGGTCGCGCCGGTCTCGCCGGTCGTCGACGCCCCGCGGCCGCGGACGACGTCGCGCGCCGGCCGCCGGGCCAGCGCGCGGCGCGCGGCCCGAGCTCGCGCGAAGGCGCGCGCCCGGCTGGCGTCGGCCCCGCTGCTGCGGTTCAGCAGCGACGGCCACGCCCACTGATCGCCCAAGGGGGCGGATACGCGGGAGGGCCGCCGGCCGGGCGGCCCTCCCAAGATCCGCTCAGCGGCGGCTGCGGTTGCGCTTGGACTTCTTCGTCTTCAGCGACAGCGTGCGCCGATCGCTGCCCAGCGGCTGCCCATCGGCCGTCTGCATGTCCACCGCGACGGTCATGCGGACGTTGCCGCCCCGCAGGATCTGCCGGCGCACCGACCGCGGCAGGTCCAGCGTCACCGCCGCCACACCGCCGGCGGCGATCTCCTGCTCGGTCGTGGGCACCTCGATCGTGCGGATCCGCCCGCGCGAATCGCGGTAGCGGATCGTGATCGTCACCTTCGCCGCGCAGTCCACCGTCGGACACGACAGCGCCATCAGGTTCTGCGACTCGCCCTCACGCAGCGACCCGCGATCGAACCGCACCTGGCTACCACGCACCACCGGCGTGTTGGCCTCGCGATTGCGATCCACCGTCGGCACTAGCACCAACGCCTGACCGCCCAGATCGAACGCCCGATCCACCTTCGTGCGCGCCCCGAGGGTCTCCTGCGCCTCGCTGCGCGCCTCACGCACCTGCTCACGCGTGGGCGGCGACACCGACGGCTCCTCACCCGTCACCGGCGGCTGCGTCGACGCCGGCGGCGTGACCGGGACCGGCGTCGGCTCCGGCTCGGGAGTCGGCGTCGGAGTCGGAGGCGGGGGCGGCGGGGGCGGCGGCGTCTCCGCGAACGAGAACGTCGTCGCGGACGTGCCCACGCCGACCGTGACGTCATTCACGAAGACCTCGATGCCGTCGAGGCCGTCACCGGTCCCGGTGCTGCCGATCGCGATCTGGATGCCGTCCTGGTTGATCGTGGCCGTGCCCAGCACCCGCTGCAGGTCCGCCCAGCGGACGGTGCCGGCGAGGTTGTTCGTGCAGTTGAGCCCGCCGATCGTGAAGGCGCGCGTGCACCGCCACTTCGCCTCGGGCGAGAACGGCTGCCACGTCTGCCACTGGCCCAGCTCCACCGGCTGCGTGGGCGTGTTGCCCGACGCGCTCGGGTCATACACGAGCCCGGTGTAGTTGTCGCCCGTCGGGAGCGTGGAATCGTTGACGCCGAGGGTGATGTACGGCGCCTGCGGATAGCCGTTGCCCGGCGACTGGTAGGAGCGGTACGAGAGCTGGGTCAGCTCGCTCAGCGCGCGGCCCGCGACCGCGCGGTAGTACAGGTTCTCCTTGGCGCGGCGCTCGCCGGCCGGCAGCGTCGCGAGCTGCATCCGGTAGCTCCAGGTCGACTCCGGTCCCAGGACGATGCCGCGCTGGTTCGTGTCGTTGCCGCCGATGACCGGCGCGATGCCGTCGTCGGACACCGCCTCGAAGCCGAGCGCGGCGAAGTTGTCCGTGTTGACGGATTGCGCGCTCGCAGCCGTCTGCTCGAAGTCGGCGACGGTCGTGGAGCCGTCGAGCGTGATCCGCACGTCATCCACGAAGCCCTGGAAGTCGGCCCACCCGCCGTTGCTGGTGGAACCGGTCACGATGGTCACGCCGCCGGGGTAGGCCTGCCCGTCCGGACCGGTGTTGGCGTTCGCCGGCTCGCGGCCGGCGCCCAGGATCTTCGCGTCGGGATACGCGTCCTTGAACGCGTCCAGCGAGAAAACGCAGTTCTGCGGGACGGTCGCGCAGTTGCTGCCGACGCTGCCGGCCGGCTGGTTGGCCAGCGGCTTGGTCGACCACCAGCCCGTGGCGCTGCCGGCGACATCCCAATCGACCCAGGCGTCGGCCACGTCGTCGTTCGGGTTGCCCGGCCCCGCCCGATACGTCTCCCACACGAGGATCGTGTCGAGCGTGTCACCGACCCCGTCGAGGTCCAGCGGGATGTTGATGCTCGCGTTGAGGTTCACGTTGCGGGCGAGCTGAGCGCTCGTCAGGAAGGTCCGCATCCGCAGGCCCTCGAGCGAGCTCAGCGGCTTCCCGATCGATGGCGAGAAGGAGATGAAGCTGCGTCCGCCCAGACCGACGTTCGGGACGGGCGTCGGGGTTCCCGGTCCGGTCAGGAGCTGGAGGCTCGACTCGCCGACGGCCCCGGCACCGGCCCGGGCGCCGAGATTGGCGACCGGCGACGCCGACGCCGTGTTGCGCGACTCGAACGTCCAGCCGCCGGGATCGGCGGGGGTGATGGTCTCGGCGCTCGCCGTGGCGGCGGTGCCACCGAGTGCGGCCGCGACGATCGCGGCGGCAAGGGTCATGCGTCTGCCAAGCAAAGTGAATCCGTCCGTGGTCGGTTCTGCGGGTGAGATTCGTCACCCGCATCCTCCTGCGCACCGGGGAGATTCGCGCTCGCACATCCGTCCAAAGGACCGCACACGGACTTCAGCCGGACCGCCCGTCGGCCGAGATGGGTCGGTTCGGGCTGACGCCGGGCCGGCGAGCACGCGCCCGCCGGCCCGACTGCCACATACCGCCGGTCAGCGACCGACGCGGATCGTCGAGCGGCCGCGAGCGCGCTCGCGCTCGCCGTTGCCGTTCACGCGGACCTCGACGCTCATCGTCGCGCCGCCCGCCCGGCGGAGCTGCCGCCGCTGCTTGCGGGTCAGCTGGAGGACGATCGGCACCGCCTCGCCCTGCTCCGCGGTGGAGCGCTGGACGGGCAGCACGATCCGGGTGCCGTCACGCAGGCGCAGCACGATCTTCACCGCGACCCGGCACTCGACCGCCTCGCAGCCGACCGCCATCACCGGCGGGATCTGGCCGCGCCGCGGCACCGACACGCGCGAGCTCTCGGGCCGGAACACCTGGGCCAGGCCGCCGAGGTCGAGGCCGGCGTCCCGCACCGGGCCGCCGAGGACCTCGCCGGCGCGCTCCTGCGCCTGCTCGCTGGTCGACGGCGACGTGCTCGGCTCGCTGAACGGCTCCGGCTCGGGCGGCGGCGGACCGGGCGACGGGGGCGGAGGCGTCGGCTCGGGCTCCGGCGCGGGCGCGAACACGTTCACGCCGGCCGTCGTCGTCTGGTTGTCGAGCGTCGCCGCGATCGCCGCGAAGCCCACCGACGGCCCGGTGAACGTGCCGCCGATCTGGCCGCCGGACGTGAGGCCGCCCGACGTCGACAGCGAGCCGAACGTCGTCGACAGGCCGATCTGCTGCTCGGGCAGGCCGCTCACGGGCCCGCCCGCCGAGTCGGTGGCGATCGACGCCACCACCGGGAGCGTCCCGCCGACCGGCACGCCGCCGGGGACGTTGAGCCCCAGGACGACCCACGGGTCGCTGGTGACCGGCGTGGTGCCGTCCTCGACGATCACCGCGTCACAGGCCGCGCTCCCGCTGGTCGGGCCGGCGTTGCAGCCCCACCAGGTGTCGGTCGCGTCGACCGGCGAGCCGGACGTCACGTAGCTGTAGAGCCCGCCGGCGGCGTTGCCGACGATCCGCGAGCCGTTGAGCTTCGCCCCGACGACGTTGTTGCCGATCGCGATGCCGTGACCCTGGCCCTCGGGCTGCTCGGTCGGCGTGCTGCCGGTGATCGTCATCCCGGTGAACGTGATGTTCGTGAGCGTGCCGGGCACGGTGGCGTAGTTGCCGTCGTCGCGGCCCTTGATCGTCAGGCCGGTGCCGACCGTGTCCGTCACGGCCGTGTCGACGAAGTGGACGTTGGCGAACTCGGCGAACTTCACGTTCACGTCGATGCCGGCCACCGGCGGGAAGCCCGTCGGCGGCGTGAAGCCCGTGCGATCGACGGTCACGCGCGTGAACGTCGCGTTGCTGACCGCCTCGAAGTACATGCCCTTGAGCCGGTTCTCCGTGAACGTCGTGTCGGTGACCGTGACGTCGTCGAACACGCCGGGGACGCCGTTGGGCCCGCCGCACGTCGCCTTGCACGACACGTAGATGCCGAGCTGCAGGTGGCTGAAGTCGCTGTCGCGGATGACGAGGTCGCGGGTCTCGCCCTGGAAGTAGAGGCCGTTGCCGGTGCCGTTGGCGTTCCCGTTGCGGACGGTGACCTCGTCGAACGTCCAGCCGGTCATGAAGGTGCCGGCCGCCGTGCGCAGGCCGGAGCCCTTGCCCTCCATGAGGACGCCCTCGACCGTGACGTCGTCGACGGTCGCCCCGGCCGCGAGCGAGATGCCGTTCCCGCCGGTCCCCACGATCGCCAGGTCGGCGATGGTCGTGCCGTCGGCCACGTCGTTGAGGACGAATCCGCCGGTGAGCGTGGTCGCGTCGCTCCCGGCGCCCTGGATCTCGAGGTCGGCCTTGTCGACCGTGACCGTGCCGGTGTAGGACCCGGCCCCGACGTCGATCGTGTCACCGGCCGACGCGGCGGCGATGCCCTGCTGGATCGTCGTGTAGGTGCACGACGGACACACCTCGATGGTGTCGGCGGACGCGATGGCCGGGGCCCCGATGAGGACGAGGACCGCACCCGCCAGCGTCGCCGCTGCCCTGCGAATCATGTGTGGGACTCCAATCCTGTCAGCGGTGCGACGGGGGAACCCTGCAGTCAGGCGCCGCTCGGAGTGCGCACGGTCTCAGCGCGCCGGGCGCGCCAGCAATCGGACATCCGTCCAGAATCCGACCGAGCGCTCAAGTCCTCTGAACGCGAAACGGGCCGGCGGGACTGCCCGCCGGCCCGTTGAGCCTGCTCGGATCCCGTGCTAGCGGACCCGGACGTTGCGGCGCGAGGTGGCCCGCTCGCCGTTGCCGTTCACGCGCACCTCGACGCTCATCGTGGCGCCGCCGGCGCGGCGGATCTGGCGCCGCTGCTTGGCCGTGAGGCGCAGCGTGACGGGCACCGCCTCACCCTGGCTCGCGCTGCCGCGCTGCACCGGGAGGACGATCCGCGTGCCGTCGCGCAGCCGCAGCACGATCTTCACCGCGACCTGGCACTCGACGGCCTCGCAGCCGACGGCCAGCACCGGGGTGCGGCGGCTGCGCGGGAGCTCGATCCTGGACCCGGCCGGGCGGAACACCTCGGCCAGGCCGCGGAGGCGGAAGCCGGCGGGCTGGGCGTCGCCGCCCAGGATCTGCGTGGCCTGCTCCTCCGCCCGCTCGGCCGGCGTCGGGTCCGTGCTGGGCTCGCTGGACGGCGCCGAATCGGGCGGCGGCGTGGTGAGCACCGGCGGCGTGATGGGCTCCGGCTGGGGCGTGGGCGACGGCTGAATCGGCAGGAACACCGTCACGCCCGCCGTCGTCGTCTGGTTGTCGAGCGTCGCCGCGATCGACGCGAAGCCCGCGGTGAACCCGGTGTAGGTGCCGCTGAGCACGCCGCCGGAGGTGAGCCCACCCGCCGTCGACAGGTCCCCGAGCGTGGCCGACAGGCCGACCTGCTGCTCGGGCAGGCCGACGACCGGACCGCCCGCGGAGTTCGTCGCGACCGAGGCGGTCACCGGGACGGTGCCGCCCACGAAGACGAGGCTCGGGATCGAGACGCCGAGAACGACGCGCGGGTCGGTGGTGATCGCCGCGGCGCCGGGCTCGACCGTCGCGGAGTCGCACCCCGCCGCGCCCGGACCGGCGTTGCAGCCCCACCAGTTGTTGGTGGCGTCGATCGTCGAGCCCGAGGTGACGTAGCTGAGCACGCCGCCGCCCTCGTTGTCGACGATGCGCGAGCCGGTGACCTGCGCGTTGACGACGTTGTAGCCGAAGGCGATGCCGTGGCCGGCCGCCTCGGGGTGCGCGGTCGCCGTCGTGCCGGTGACCGTCATCCCGCTGAGCGTGACGTTCGTCAGCGTCGCGGGGACGTCCGCGTAGCTCGGCGCGTCGTTGCGGCCCTTGATCGCCATCGCCGTACCGAGCGTGTTCGTCACGCGCGTGTCGATGAAGCTGACGTTGGCGAAGTCGTCGTACTTGACGTTGATGTCGACGCCGGCGCGCGGGTAGTCCGGCGAGCCGCTCGGACGGATCTCGGGGATCGTGCCCGAGGCGTCGATCTCCACGTCGGAGAACACCGCGTCGCTGACGGCCTCCAGGTAGATGCCCTTCGTCGAGTTCTCGTTGAACGTGGTGCTGTCCACGTCGATGCCGTCGAACACCCCGGGCACGCCGATGTTCCCTGACCGCGAGATGTACTGGCTGTACAGCCCGTAGTCGTTGCGGTCGAAGTGGCTGTTCTCGATCACGAGGTCCGTCGTGTACCCCCAGAACCGCGCGCCGAAGTTGTTGCCGGTCGCGGTGACGTTCTCGATCGTCCAGCCGTCGGCGGTCGCGGTGTTGCGGACGTCGATCGCCCACCGAGCGCCCGTGATCGTGAGGTTCTCCAGCGTGATGTCGTCGACGGCGCCGGTGGCGGCCGTGATGCCGTAGGACGTGTTGATGACCGTCGTGCCCTGCACGGTCATGTCGCGCAGCGTGCTGCCGGACCCGCCCGCCTGGAGGGTGAACGCGGTGGCCGCCTTCACGGTCGTGACATCGGCGCCCGCGCCCTGGATCGTCAGGCGCTTGCTGACGGTGACCGGGTCGGTGTACAGCCCCGGTCCGACGCTGATGACGTCGTCGGGATCGGCAGCCGCGATCGCGGCCGGGATCGTGCTGTAGGCGCACCCGGACGGGCACACCTCTCGGGTCTCGGCAGACGCGAGTGCCGGGATGCCGGCGAGCGCGACCAGCGCACCGGCCAGCGTGATTGCGGTCCTACGAATCATGCAGTTGGACTCCATTCCGGAAGCGGTGCGACGGGGGAACCCTGAACAGCAGGCGCCGCTTGAGCGCGTGACTGTCTCAGTTATTCGTCCAGCCGAACAATCGGACATATGTCCGTTTTTCTGTTCGTCGCCTCACGGTGCCGGAACGCGGATCCGACTACCGTCGCTTCGCCGTGTCACCGCCCAGCGTGTCCGTCGCGATCCCCACCCGCCACCGCGCGAGCTACCTGCGCGTGGCCCTGGCGTCGGTGCTGCCGCAGGCGCGCGAGGAGGGCGCGGAGGTCGTCGTGGTGATCGACGGGCCGGACCCCGACAGCGAGCTCGTCGCCGCCCAGCTCGGGGCGCGGATGGTGGTGCACGACGAGCCGCGCGGCCTCAACGCGGCGCGCAACACGGCGATCGCGAGCACCACGGGCGAGCTCGTCGCGTTCCTCGACGACGACGTGCGCGTCCACCCCGGCTGGCTGGCCGCGCTGCGCGGCGCGGCCGCCCGCGAGCCGGACGTCGACTGCTTCACCGGGCCGATCGTCGCCCGCATCGAGGACCACCGCTTCCCGATGTGCGGGCGCGAGGGGCCACCGGTGACGTTCCTCGACCTCGGCGACGTCGACGCCGACGCGCCGCACGCGTGGGGGGCGAACATGACGATCCGCCGGACGGCCATCGACCGCGTGGGGCCGTTCGACGCGGCGCGCGAGCTCTACGGCGACGAACAGGAGTGGCAGGACCGCCTGCGCGCGAGCGACCGGCCGCGCATCCGCTACGTCGCCGCCGCCGGCCTCGACCATCGCCGCGCGGGCGACGACGCGCGGCTGCGCTCGCTCATGCGCGCCGCCCGCGCGCGCGGCCGGGCGAGCCGGCGCTTCGACGTGCACAAGGGCACGGCGCCGTCGCTGGCCGCCGAGCTGCGCGTGCTCGCCGGCTGCGTGTGGCACGGGCCGCGCCGGCGCTGCTTCAACGGGCCGGTGATGGCCGCCCACTGCGTCGGGCGCATCGAGGCGGCGCTGCGCGCGCAGCCCGACCCGAGCACGCCCGACTTCCTGGCCGGGACGTCGGGAACCGTCGGCGGGCGGCGGGGCGCGCTGCGACGCGTCGCCGACCGGCTGCTCGACGTGCTCGCGCTCCCGGCGCGGGCCCGCCTCGCGCTCGCGGCCCGCCGCACGCCGCGCCGGCGGGTGCTGGCGCTCGCCGTCGTGCGCGACGAGCACCGCGAGCGGTTCGCGCACGTCGAGGCGTCGCTGCGCGCCTCGCGCCACGACGTCGAGCTCGCCACCGGCGCCCCGGGCGACCGCGGCAAGTTCGAGAACCTGAACGCGCTGCTGGCCGACCACCCGGCCGCCGGCCACGACTGGCTCCTGCTCGTCGACGACGACGTCGAGCTGCCGCCGCGCTTCCTCGACGCGCTGATCGCCGCCGCCGAGCGCCACGATTTGACGCTTGCCCAGCCCGCCCACCGGCTGCACTCGCACGCCGCCTGGAGCGTCACCCGCCGCCGGCCGGCCGCGCTCGCCCGCCAGACCGCGTTCGTCGAGATCGGCCCGGTGACGCTGATCGGCGCCCGCGCGTTCGGCGCGCTGCTGCCCTTCCCGCCGCTGCGGATGGGCTGGGGCCTGGACGTGCACTGGTCCGCGCGCGCGCGCGAAGCGGGGTGGCGGCTGGGCGTGGTCGACGCGGTGCCGGTGCTGCACGCGGCCGCGCCCGCGGCGGCCGCGTACTCGCGCGACCAGGCGACCGCGGAGGCCCGCGCGTTCCTCGCCGACCGCCCGTACCTGCCGCGCGACGAGGCGAACCGGACGCTGCGCACCTGGCGGTGACCGGGCGCCGCCGCGCGGGGGCGGGCGGGGGCGGATACCGTGGCAGTGGTGAAGGCGCTCGTCGTCGCGGAGTTCTACCCGTCGCAGCGCGATCCGGTGCTGGGCGTCTGGGCCCACCGCCAGGCGCTCGCCGCACGCGACGCCGGCGCGGAGATCGAGGTCGCGGTGCTGCACCGGCTCGTGCCGCCGCGCGCCGCGCTGCGGTCGAGGCAGGCCCTCACCGAGCTCGCCCGCCGCGTCCGCGAGCCCCGCGTGCAGGAGCGCGACGGGCTGCGCGTCACCTACGTCCCGTTCGTCAGCCCGCCGCGGGAGCGCGCCTACGCCCGCTGGGGCGCGTGGGCGGCGCCGCCGCTCGCCGTGGCGCTGCGGGCCATCCGCCGTCGCTTCCCGTTCGACCTGATCCACGCGCACAACGGCGTCCCCACCGCCGACGCCGTCCGTCGCGCGCGCCCGGGCGTGCCGATGGTGCTCTCGGTCCACGGGCCCGACGTCCTCTACGTCCCCGAGCGCGTCCCGGGCGGCGACGCCGCCGTCGCCGCCGCGTTCGCGGCCTCGCGGCTGACGCTGGCCAACTCGCAGGCGATCGCCGCTCTCGCCCGCCGCCGCGGCGCGCCCGACGTGCGCGTCGTCCACCTCGGCACCGACCTGCCCGGCGAGACGACCAAGCGCCGCGAGACGCTCGTCACCGTCGCCCACCTCATCGAGCGCAAGCGCCACGCCGACGTCATCCGCGCGCTGTGGCTGCTGCGCGACAGCCACCCGCGCCTGCGCTACCTCGTCATCGGCGACGGGCCCGAGCGCGCGAGGCTTGAGCGCCTTGCCGACGACCTCGGCGTGAACGTCGAGTTCACCGGCCAGCTCGACCACGCCGAGGCGCTCGCGGCCGCCCGGCGCTGCTCGCTGTTCGTGATGCCCAGCGTCGACGAGGCGTTCGGCGTCGCCTACATCGAGGCGATGGCCGCCGGCGTGCCGGCGATCGGAGCGCGCGGCGAGCCCGGCCCCGAGGAGATCGGCGACGGCCTCGTGCTCGTCCCGCCCGGCGATCCGGAGCGGCTGGCCGCCCAGATCGCCGAGCTGATCGACGAGCCGCGCTACCTGCACGACCTCGGCCACCAGGCGCGCGACACCGTCGCCAAGGGGTTCACGTGGGAGCGCTGCGGAGCGGCTACGGTCGCCGCGTACGCCGACGCCCTGCGCTGACCCCGTGCCCCCGGTCCTGCTCGTCACCAACCACGCGCCCGGCGCCCGCGTGCCCGCGTTCGCGGCGCTCCACGCGCGCGAGGAGATCGAGGTGGCGCTGTTCGGCGGCGCCCGCCGCCATGGCGGCGCCGACCCGCCGGCGCTGCCGTTCCCGCACCGCCACGTCGACCAGCGCGAGGTCCACGCGCTCGCCGCCTCGGGCCGCTACCGCGCCGTCGTCGCCGGCCTCGCCGGCCGCGTCGCGCCGCTGGCCGCACTGGCCGGCGCCCGCCGCGCGGGCGTCCCGTTCGTGCTGTGGACCGGCCTGTGGGCGCACCCGCTCACGCCCGCGCACGCCGCCTCCTACCTGCCGACGCTCGCCCTGTACCGCGCCGCCGACGCCGTCGCCACCTACGGGCCGCACGTGTCGCGCTACGTCGCCGCCCGCGGCGCCCGCCGGATCCACGTCGCCCCGCAGGCGGTCGATCCGGCGGTCTGGGTCGACCCCGAGCCCGCCCCCCGGCGCGACCGCGACTTCCAGGTGCTGTTCGTCGGGCGCCCGTCGCCCGAGAAGGGCGCCCACGTGCTGCGCGAGGCGTGGCCGCACGCCGTGTTCCTCGGCGATCCGCCCGTCGGCGCCGAGCACATCCGCAACTTCCTGGACGGCTCGGACGTCCTGGTCATACCGTCCCTGCGCACGCGGACCTTCCGCGAGCCGTGGGGGCTGGTCGCCAACGAGGCCATGCACCGCGGAGTCCCCGTCATCGCATCCGACCAGGTCGGCGCCGCCGCCGGCGGGCTCGTGCGCCACGAGCGCAACGGGCTGGTCGTGCCCGCCGGGCGCGTCGCGCCGCTGCGCGCCGCGATCGAGCGCCTGCGCGACGACGCGGACCTGCGCGCCGCGCTGGCCGAGAACGCGCGCCGGGACGTCGCGCCGTACACGCCGACGGCGTGGGCGGAGGGGATCTCCGCCGCGCTCGCCGACGCCGGCGCCACAAGGGCCGGCTGCTAGCGTCGAACGGCCGATGCGCAGGGCGTTTCCCCTCATCCTGGCGCTGGCGCTCGCGCTGCTCGCGCTGCCGAGCCTGGCCCACGCGAGCGCCGCGGACGTGATCCGCGACTGCACGCTCGACAGCCGCCTCGACGGCACGTACACGCAGAAGGAGCTGCGCAGCGCGCTGGCCAACCTCCCCAGCGACGTCGACGAGTACACGAACTGCCGCGACGTCATCCGCGCGGCCCAGCTCGCGGGCGGCAGCGGCGGCGGGAGCAGCGGCGGCGGCACGGCCAGCGACCCCGGCGCCGCCGGCGGCGGGACCCCGGCGCCGGACGCCGACGAGCGCGACCTGCCCGGCGCGTTCGGCGGCTTCGACGACGTGCCCGACGACCCCACGGCCGCGGCCACCCCGCAGGAGCGCGAGGCGATCGCCGAGGCCGTCGTGAGCCCGCGCGCCGCCGAGGCCACGCAGCTCGCCAGCACCCCGATGCCCGCGCCCGTCGTCGCCGCGCTCGCGGCCGGCGGCCTCGCGCTGCTGATCCTGCTCGCGCTCGACCTCCGGCGACGTGTCGTCGATCGTCGCCGCTAGGCCTCGCCTGCGCCTGCCGGCGGGCGCGAGCCTGCCGGGGGCGACGACGTGGACGGCGATCGGCGTCGGCGCGCTGCTGACCGCGATCGCGTTCGCGGCCAACGGCGGGCTGCGGCTGGGCGAGACCACCGCGGTCGAGATCGCGCTGCTGCTCGGCTGCGGCGTCGGCGGCGCCGGCGCGATCCTCATGACCCCCGACCGCGGCCGCTGGTGGGGGTTCGCCGCCGTCGCCGCGTTCGCGCTGTTCGTCGGCTGGACGATCCTGTCGATCACCTGGGCGGTCAACCCGTCCGACGCGTGGGTGGAGGCCAACCGCTCCGTCACCTACCTGGCGCTGATGGCGTTCGCCGCCGCGCTCGTGCGCGTCGCGCCGCGCCAGTGGCCGGGCGTCCTGGCCGGCATCGCGATCGCGACCGTCGTCGTCGCCGGCTACGCGCTGGCCACCAAGGTGTTCCCGGGCACGCTCAGCGCCGACGAGCTCTACGCGCGCCTGCGCGCCCCGTTCGGCTACTGGAACGCGACCGGCCTGTTCGCCGCGCTCGGCGTGCCCGCGTGCCTGTGGCTCGGCGCGCGCCGCGAGGGGTACGGCCCGGCGTCCGCGCTCGCCTACCCGGCGGTCGGGCTGCTGCTCGTCGCCCAGCTCCTGGCCTACTCGCGCGGCACGCTGCTGGCGCTGGCGATCGGGCTGATCTTCTGGTTCGCGGTCGTCCCGCTGCGCCTGCGCGGCGCCGCCGTCCTGCTCGCCGGCCTGGCCGGTGCGGTGCCGGTCGCGCTGTGGGCGTTCGCGCGCGACGGCCTCACCACCGACCGCCTGGCGACCGAGCTGCGCACGCCCGCCGGCCACCAGCTCGGCGTGCTGCTCGTCGTGATGGCCCTCGTGCTGCTCGCCGTCGGCCTGGCGGTCACGTTCCTGGCGGCCCGCCGCCCGCTGCCGCCGCCGGCGCGCCGGCGCATCGGCACCGCGCTGCTCGTCGCGCTCGCGCTCGTGCCGGTCGGCTTCGCCGGCTACCTGTTCACGACCGAGCGCGGCTTCACCGGCTCGATCTCCCACGCGTGGACGACGCTCACCGACCCCGAGGCGTCGACGCCGCCCAACGACCCCAGCCGCCTGACCGCGATCGGCTCGGTGCGCTCGCGCTACTGGAACGAGGCGCTGAAGGCGTTCCGCGACCACCCGTGGCGCGGGGTCGGCGCCGAGGGCTACGCGACCGTGCGCCCGACCTACCGCGAGGACACGCTCGAGGTCCGCCACGCGCACGGCTTCGTCGTCCAGACGCTCGCCGACCTGGGCATCGTCGGCATGGCGCTGGCGCTGCTGGCGCTCGGCGCGTGGGCGTGGGCGGCCGCGCGCGCCACCGGCCTGCGCCGCCGCGACCGCGGCCGGCCGTACCCGCCGGAGCGCATCGGGCTGCTGACGATGGTCGCGATCGTCGTCGTCTTCGGCGTGCACTCGTTCGTGGACTGGACGTGGTTCATCCCGGGCTGCACGGCGATCGCGCTGCTGTGCGCGGGCTGGGTCGCCGGGCGCGGCCCGCTCGACGCCTGGCTCGCCGCGCCCGCGCCGCCGCCCCTCCACGGTCCCCGCGCCTGGCTGCGCGCCCCCGCGCCCGCCGCCGGCGCGGTGCTGGTCGTCGCGCTCGCGCTCGTCACCGCCTGGACGGTGTGGCAGCCGCTGCGCTCGCTGCACGCCTCCAACGAGGCGCTCGCCAAGCTCGAGGCCGGCGACGCCGCCGGCGCCATCCGCGACGCGCAGCTCGCGCGCGACCGCAACCCGCTGTCGCTGGAGCCGCTGTCGGTGCTCGCGGTCGCGCAGGCGCGCGCCGGCGACGACGCGGGCGCGCTGGCGACCCTGCAGGAGGAGGTCGAGCTGCAGCCCGCCAACCCGGAGCCGTGGGTGCGCCTGGCCGACTTCCAGTTCAACCGCCTGGGCCAGCCGCAGGAGGCGCTCGCGTCGCTGGAGAACGCGGTGCGCCTGGATCCGCGCAACCCGCAGACGCTCGGCTCCTACCTCGTCGTCCTGCGCGCGGTCGAGGAGAACGGCCCCTAGAACCGCGCCCGCGTCGCCTCGGCGAACAGCGTCTCGCCGTCGGACGCGATCTCGACCGGCGCGAAGCCGAGGTCGTCGAGCAGCGCCGCCAGCGTCCCGCGCGTGAAGAAGCGCAGGTGGTCGGAGCGCGGGTCGAAGTGCTCGCCGAACGCCTCCGGGTCCTCGGCCAGGCGGCGGATCAGCTCCGGCGGATGGTCGGGGGTGGTGAGCAGCAGCCGCCCGCCGGAGGGCAGCACCCGGCGCACCTCCGACAGCCAGCCGGTCACGTCGACGAGGTGCTCGATCACCTCGCCGGCCCAGACGACGTCGAACGCGCCGTCGTCGAACACGAGCGCGCCCTCCAGCGGCGTCTCGTGGAAGGTCACGTCCGGGTGGCGGGCGCGGGCGCGGCGCAGCGGCTCGGCGACGACGTCGACGCCGATCGGATGGACACCGTGGTCGCGCAGCGCGGCCGTGAACGCGCCCTCGCCGCAGCCGTGGTCGAGCACCCGCTCGCCGGGGCGCACGCGCGCCAGCAGCCAGTCGCGGCGGACCGCGAACCGCTCCGGCTCGGCCCCTTCGGGCACCGCCTCCCAGATCGCCTCGAGCAGCTCGGCGTGGCTCATGGCGCGCACGCTATCGGCCGCTCGTCCGTTCACTTTGATCAGAACCCCCTGAACATGAACGGCGAAGTACAGTCGTGCCACCGATGAGGGTGGCCTTCGATTCGCGACCCGTGGCGGACGGCGGCGGCGTGGGCCGCTACGCCCGCTGCCTGCTCGAGGCCCTCGAGGCCGCCACGCCCGAGGACGCCGAGCTCGTGCTCACGCACCGGCCGCGCCGCGCCGACGTCCTGCACGCCCCGTGCCTCGACTGCGCGCCGCTGCGCCCGCACGGCCCCACCGTCGTGACCGTCCACGACCTGCACCACCACAAGCGCCACGGCGAGCGGCTGCGCGCCGGGGTGCGCTTCCGCCTGCGCTCGCTCGCCGCCCAGCGCGCGACCCGGGTGATCGTCCCCACGCAGGCGGTCGCCGCCGACACGACCGCCTACCTGCGGCTGCCCGACGACCAGGTCGTGGTGATCCCCGAGGCGGTCGCGCCGGCGCTGCGCCCGCGCTCGGCGGAGATGGTCATGCGGACCCGCGAGCACTACGGCATCCCCGAGGACTACCTGCTGTGGGTCGGAGGCCTGGAGCACCCCGAGCCGCGCAAGCGCGTGGCCGAGCTGGCCCAGGCGCCGCGCACGCTGCCGCTCGTGCTCGTGGGCGCCACGAGCCGCTGGGCCGAGGAGCTGCCCGGCGTGACGCTGACCGGCCACGTGCCCGACGACGACCTCGCCGCGCTCTACACGGGCGCGCGGGCGCTCGTGTTCCCGTCCGACGACGAGGGCTTCGGGCTGCCGGCGATCGAGGCGCTCGCGTGCGGCACGCCGGTGGTGGCCAGCGACGCGCCCGCGCTGCGCGAGGTGCTCGAGGGGCGCGCCACGTTCGTGCCGATCGGCGACGTGGCCGGGCTGGTGGCCGCCGCCGAGCGCGCGAGCCGCCCCGCGCCCCCGCCGCCGGCCTGGACGTGGACGGACGCCGCGCACGCGACGTGGGGCGTCTACCGCGACGCGGCCTCCGCCGCCTCGCGCAGCCGCGTGCGGCCGCCGCGCGAGCCCGCCGTCAGCGAGGCGTAGCGCCCGGGGCCGGCCCGGGACGTGTGGCACATGGCATCGACCCCTCCGATGCCATGTGCCACACGTTCCCCGGGCGTCAGCGGATGGCCAGCTCGGTCTCCGCGTCGAAGAAGTGCAGCCGGTCGGGGTCGACGGCCAGGCGCACCGGCTGGCCCTCGACGGCGACCGCGTCGGGCGCCAGCCGCGCCGTGATCGACGAGTAGCCCGAGTGCTCGGGCGCCAGCGCCGGGTCGGCCGTGCCGATCTCCTCGGCGGTCTCCTTCGCCGCGTGCGTGATGACCGGCGGCGCGTCGAGCTTGGCGTGCACCATCAGGTCCGAGCCCATCGACTCGGTGAGCAGCACCGGCAGCTCGAGCACGTCCTCGGGCGCCGCGCCGTTGGCGCGCGCGAACGCCTCCGGGCGGATGCCGACGACGACCTCGCCGCCGACGTGCCCGTCCAGGCCGCGCCGCTCGTCGAGCACGCGGTCGGGCAGCCGCAGCCGGTGGCTTCCGAGCACGAGCGCGGCGCCGCCGTCGCCGCGCACGAGGCGCGCGCGCATGAGGTTCATCGCCGGCGACCCGATGAACGACGCCACGAACAGGTTGTCGGGGCGGTCGTACAGGACCTGCGGCACGCCCACCTGCTCCAGGCGCCCGTCGCGCAGCACCGCCACGCGGTCGCCCATCGTCATCGCCTCGACCTGGTCGTGGGTGACGTAGACGATCGTCGAGCCGAGCTCGGCGTGCAGCCGCGCGATGTAGGCGCGCATCTCCACGCGCAGCTTCGCGTCGAGGTTGCTCAGCGGCTCGTCCATGAGGAACGCCGACGGCTGGCGCACGATCGCGCGCCCGAGCGCGACGCGCTGGCGCTGGCCGCCCGACAGCGCGCGCGGCCGGCGCTCCAGCAGGTTGCCGATCCCCAGCTTGCGCGCCACCGCGCCGACGCGGTCGGCGATGTCGCCGCGCGGCTCGCCACGCATCCTCAGCGCGAAGCCCATGTTGCGCTCCACCGTCATGTGCGGGTACAGCGCGTAGCTCTGGAACACCATCGCGATGTCGCGGTCCTTGGGCGCCACGTCGTTGACGACGCGCGGCCCGATCCGGACCTCCCCGGAGGTGATCTCCTCCAGGCCCGCGAGCATCCGCAGCGCCGTCGACTTGCCCGAGCCCGAGGGCCCGACCAGGATCAGGAACTCGCCGTCGGGGATGTCGAGCGTGAGGTGGTCGACGGCGGTCGTGCCGTCGCCGAACACCTTCGTCACCCCGTCGAACGCCACGTCCGCCATCGGGCGATCACCTCACTTCCCGCGCACGCGCGCGATCTCGTCGCGGTACCACAGGGCGCTGCGCTTGGGCGTGCGCTCCTGGGTCTCGAAGTCGACGTGGACGATCCCGAAGCGCTGGTCGTAGCCGTGCTCCCACTCGAAGTTGTCCAGCAGCGACCACACGCAGTAGCGCTGGACGTTCACGCCCTCGGCCACCGCCCGGCGCAGCGCATCGAGATGGCCGGCCAGGTAGGCGGTGCGCTCCGGATCGTCGACCGGGTCGGCGTCCGGGTAGGCGGCGCCGTTCTCGGTGATGTAGATCGGCAGGTCGCGGTACTCGCGGCGGATGCGCGTGAGCACCTCGACGAGCCCCTCCGGGTCGACCTCCCAGCCCATCCCCGTCAGCTCGCCCTCGCCGGGCAGCATCTCGAGCTGCAGCGGCAGGTCGCCGGCGTTCGTGCGCACGCGCATCGGGTTGTAGTAGTTGACGCCGAGGAAGTCGACGCGGCGCGAGATCGTCTGCAGGTCGCCGTCCTCGATCGCGTCGATCGGCCCGAACACGCCCTCGTAGATGCCGAGCATGTCCTCCGGGTAGGCGCCGCGCAGCACCGGGTCCAGGAACCAGCGGTTCAGGTAGCCGTCCTGGCGCACCGCGGCGTCGTCGCCGCGGATCGGCGACAGGTTGAGCGCCAGCCCGACGAGCCCGTCGGCCGGGAGCACGTCCGCGGCCAGCCCGTGGGCCAGCAGCACGTGGTGGGAGGCGCGCAGCGCGGTCGGCCAGTGCCGCACGCCGGGCGCCTTGCGGCCCTCGACGTGGCCCAGGAACGCGACCACCCACGGCTCGTTCATCGTGATCCAGCGGTCGACCACGTCGCCGAGCGCGTCGCCGACGATCGCCGCGTACTCGGCGAAGCGCTCGGCCGTCTCGCGCACGCCCCAGCCGCCGCGGTCCTGCAGCGCCTGCGGTAGGTCCCAGTGGTAGAGCGTCGCGATCGGCTCGATCCCGCGCTCGAGCATCCCCTCGACGAGCCGGCGGTAGAAGTCGATCCCCTTCTGGTTGGCGGGGCCGGAGCCGGTCGGCTGGATGCGCGGCCAGGCGATCGAGAAGCGGTAGCTCTCGACGTTCAGCGACGCCATCAGGTCCAGGTCCTCGGACCAGCGGTGGTAGTGGTCGCAGGCGACGTCGCCGGTCTCGCCGCGCTCGACGTTGCCGGGCGTGTGCGAGAAGCGGTCCCAGATCGACTCGCCGCGCCCGTCCTCGTGGACGGCGCCCTCGATCTGGTAGGCGGCGGTGGCCACCCCGAAGCGGAAGCCCTCGGGGAGCCCGCCCTCGGCGAGCGCGGGGGCGGCCTCGGGGGCGGTGGCCGGGGACCGGCCGGCCTGGGCGGCGAGCTCGGTCATCCCTTCACCGCCCCGGCGGTCATTCCCCTCACCAGCCAGCGCTGCGTGGCGTAGAACGCCACGATCACCGGCACGGTCGATACGACTCCGGCAGCCATCAGTTGTGCGTACTCCTGTGCGTAGCCTGCGATGAAGTTGTGGATCCCGATCGGGATCGTCTCGGCGCGGCTCTCCGTGAGCGCCTGGACGAACAGCAGCTCGTCCCAGGCGAACAGGAAGGCGTAGATGAAGGTGGCGACGAGGCCCGGGGCGGCGTTGGGCAGGACGATCCGCACGAACGCCCCGAAGCGCGAGCAGCCGTCGACCATGGCCGCGTCCTCCAGGTCCCGCGGGATCGCCTGGAAGAACGACCGCATGAAGTAGATCGCCACCGGCGTGAAGAACGCCGTGTAGACGAGGATCATCCCGATGCGGGTGTCGTAGAGGCTGATCGGCGTGTTCTGGCGCAGCCAGATGAACCCGATGAACAGCGGCAGCAGGAACAGCGACCCGGGGATGAGCTGCGTCCCGATCACCGTCAGCGAGTAGGCGCGGTGCCCGCGGAAGCGGAAGCGGGCGAGCGCGTACCCGGCGCTGGCGGCGAACAGCGTGGCGCACAGCGCCGCGGCGCCGCAGATGATGAGGCTGTTGGCGAAGTAGTGGCCGAAGTCCACCGAGTCCCACATCCCGGTGAACGCCTCGAACGTCGGCGAGAAGATGTCGTACTCGCCGCTGGACAGCGCCCCGTTGGTCTGCAGCGCCGAGATGATCAGCCAGCCGATCGGGGCGAGCATGACGAGCAGGACGAGGTAGGTGAGGGCGTTCAGGCCCCAGTTCGTGGCGCGGCGGCGGGTCATCGCTGGGCCTCCAGGTCACGTCGGAACGCCGCCAGCCACACCACGACCCACAGCGCCATCGCGGCCATCACGATCACCGAGGCCGCGGCGCCGAACCCGAACAGGTTGTTCGAGAACGACTGGCGGACGATCAGCGTCATCAGCAGGTCCGCGTGCTCGCCCGGGTTCGTCCCGAGCATGATCCACGGGATCGTGAACTGGTAGGCCGCGTAGATCACCTGGATCAGGAGCTGCACGGCGATCAGCGGGCGCAGCAGCGGAAGCGTGATGTAGAAGAAGCGGCGTACCGGGCCGGCGCCGTCGATCGCGGCCGCCTCGTGCAGCTCCTTGGGCACCGCCTGCAGCCCGGCGAGGAAGATCAGCATGCAGAACGGCAGGCCCCGCCAGATCGACGGGATGATGATCGCCCACAGCGAGTTGGGCCCGAGCAGCCACACCGGGCGCTCGTCGAGCAGGCCCGTGTAGTCGACGAGGACCTTGTTGACGATGCCGACGTCGCTCTGCCACATGAAGCCCCACAGCACGGCGACGACGAAGCTCGGCACCACCCAGGGGGCGAGCATCAGCGTGCGGACGATGCGCTGCCCCGGGAAGCTGCGGTTGAGCAGCAGCGCGACGAGCAGCCCGCCGATCAGGACGCCGGCGACCGTGACGACCGTGTAGACGGCGGTGTTGCCGGCCGCGGTCAGGAACCCGTTGTGCAGCGGGTTGGCGTCGTCGAAGAGGATCGCCTCGAAGTTGCGCAGCCCGGCCCACGGCGCGCCGAAGAGCTGCGAGAAGGTGAACGTGTTGAGGTTCTTGAACGCCAGGACCCCGCCGCCGATCGTCGGCAGCAGGTGGATGGCGACCATGAACAGCACCGCCGGCGCGATGAGCGCGTAGGCGAAGCGGTCGCGGCGCCAGCCGTGGCCCCGCCGCGGCCGCGCGCGACCGGCCTGGGCGGGCGGGTCGGGCGGCACGGCGGGACCGGTGCTGGTGGTGACGGTGTCGATGCTGGCCATGGTGATCCTTCAGCGGCCCGTCTGCTCCCGCCCGCCGGGAGAGAAGAGCGGGCGGGAACGCGACGGGGTCCTGCTAGCCGGCCGTCTGCGCCAGGAGCGCGTCGGCCTCCTTGGCCGCCTCGTCCAGCTGGGACTGGACGACCGCCTCGGAGTACTCCTCACCGCCCAGCCCGGCCGCGGCGTCGAGGATGTTCCCGAAGCGGGTCTTGTACGCGTTCTCGATCTGTCCCCACTGCGGGATCGCGGCGTACGAGCGGCCCGTCTGGATCGCCTCGTAGAAGGCGGCCAGGTCCTCGCTCTGCTGCCCGAGCTGCTCCTGCGGCGCGAGGCGCGCGGGGAACATGCCCAGCAGCTCGGCGTACTCCTTCTGGACCTCGTCCTGGGACAGGTACTTGATCAGCTCCCAGGCCGCGTCCTTGACGTCGGACGACTTGAACATCATCAGGTTCGAGCCGCCGACGAACGTGTTGGCCTCGCCGGTCGGACCCTTGGGCATCGGGGCCACGCCGGTGTTGTTGCGCGCGGCGTCGGACCAGTTCGTGTCGTCCTCGCGGTCGATCGAGCTGAGGACCCACGGGCCGCCGATCCACACGGCCAGGCGCCCGCCCTTGAACTGGTTCTCCACCTGCGTGCCGTCACGCTCGAGCATCGACGGGTCGGCCAGGCCGTCCGGGAACAGGTCGGCGATGTACTTCACGCCGCGCACCGCCTCCGGGGAGTTGATCGCCGACTTCGTGTTGTCGTCGGTCAGCTCCTGGCCGCCCTCGTCCCACACGAACGGCATGACGTTGTGGACGAGGTCGAACGCCTTCTTGCCCGGCATGCCGAACGGCATGATCTTCTTGCCGCCGATCTCCTCGACGCTCTTGAGCGCCTCGAGCGTCGCGCGCATCGACTCGAGGTCGGTGAACGCGGTGGCCGGATCGACGCCGGCCTCCTCGAGCGCATCGGAGCGGTAGTAGATCGTCCGCGCCTCGGTGAACCACGGGATGCCCCAGACGCCGTCCTGACCGACGACCTGGCTGGTGCCCCAGATGCCCGGCGCGTAGGCCGACTCGCCGCCGATGTCGGCGACGCGGCTGGAGAGGTCCTCGAAGCCGCCCAGCGCGGCGAAGAACGGCACCTGCGTGGTGCCGGCCTGCGTCACGTCGGGGCCCTCGCCGGACACGGCCGCGTTGCGGATGCGGTCGAACTGGACGTCCCAGCCGACGAGCTGGACGTCGACGTCGATCCCGGTCTCCTGCTCGAACGGCTCCAGGATCTTCTCGGTGTCCTCGACCGGGTGAGGACCGTTGTTCATGATCCAGAAGGTCACCTTCTGGCCGTCGAAGGACTGCGCCTCCGCGGTCGCCGAGCCGGTGCTGGCCGACTCGGCGGTGCTGCCGGTGCTGCTGTTGTCGTCGTCCGAGCCGCCGCAGGCCCCCAGGGCCAGGGCGACGAGGACGGCGGCGATCGCCGTCAGGGCGAGCGCCACGCTGCGTCGCACGATGCTCCTCCTCCTCGTACGCGGGAAATGAACAGTGACAAAAACGGTTTCGGGAATCGCGTCGCTGCGCTCTCCTGGCATTCCTCCCTCCGGCTCAGCCGCCCGCCGGCGGGGGCGCGGTCGACTCGCGGACGATCAGCTCGACCGGCAGGGTCGTCACCGCGGGCGCGTCGGCGCCCTCGATGCAGGCGACGAGCGCCTCGCCGGCGGCACGGCCCAGGCCGGCCTTGTCCTGGCGGACGGTGGTCAGCGGCGGGTGCAGGTGGCCGGCGAGCTGGATGTCGTCGAAGCCGACGAGCGACAGGTCGCCGGGCACCGAGACGCCCGCCTCGGACGCGGCGCGCAGCGCGCCGAGCACCATCAGGTCCGACGCCGCGACGATCGCGGTCGGCGGCTCGTCGAGGGCCAGCAGGCGCGCGGTCGCGGCCCGGCCGCTCTCGACGTAGAAGTCCCCGTAGGCGACGTACTCGTCGCGGTAGCCGAGGCCGAGATCGCGCAGCGCGTCGCGGTAGGCGCGCAGGCGCTCCCCGCCCGGGCGGGTCTCGACGAGGCCGGTGATATGGGCGATGCGCCGATGGCCGAGCTCGTGCAGATGCCGCATTGCCGCGTGGATCCCGGTGCGGTTGTCGGAGATCACGTAGCCGGTGGCGGGGCCGGTGAGCGCCACGTCCACGCCGACGCAGGGCAGCGTGGAGCGCACCAGGCGGCGGGTCTCCTCGTCGTCGGGATCGACGCCCATCAGCACCGTGCCGTCGACGTTGTGGTGGCGGCAGCGCTTCTCGTAGGAGTGCGGGCCGAAGCCGTTGCCGGGCTGCTCGCTGGCGAACAGCAGCAGGTCGAAGCCGCGCTCGCCGAGGCAGTGCTTGATGCCGACCATGACCTCGTGGAAGAACGGGTGCTGCAGGTCGGGGTGGCCCTCGCCGGTCTCCAGGAAGACGCCGATCACGTGCGAGCGCTGGGTGACGAGCATCCGCGCCGCCGCGGTGGGCGTGTACTCGAGCGAGCGGGCGAGCTGCATGATGCGCTCGCGGGTCTCGGGGCTGACGTCGCTGTAGCCGTTCAGCGCCCGGGACACGGTGCCGACCGACACGCCGGACAGGCGCGCCAGCTCGCGGATGGTGACCCTCTCTCTCACGTTCCGAAAACGGTTTTGGAAACCGGGTCGGCATCCTAACCACAGGTCCCCCCGGGCTGTCAAGCGGGAAGCGCCGGGCGGGCGGAGTGACGCGGGCCCGGCGCGCGGTTCGGCACCATGCGGGGGTGCCGCACACCCGCTGGGAGACCCGTCGCCGCCTCATCGAGGGCGATGCCACCCCGTGGCTCGCGCTGCTCGTCGCCGCGCGCGTCATGGCGACCGGCGTGGCGATCGGGCTGATCCTGCTGGAGCCGATCGACTCGGCGCTGCTGGTCCTCACCGCCTACGGCGCGATCAGCGCGATCGTGATCGCCACGATGCCGCGGGTGCGGGCCAGCCCGCTGGCCTGGGTCCTCGACACGGCGTTCGCGCTGGCCTGCGTGCTCGCCTCCGGCGACTGGCGCAGCCCCTTCTACGTGCTGTGGCTGACGACGCTCGCGCTGCCCGCCGTGATGCTCCCGCTGCGCCAGGCGGTCTGGCTGGCGATCGCGGCGCCGGTGCTGTACCTGTCGCTGGGCCTGTTCGGCGGCCCGGCGCCGGGCGCGCTGCGGCCGATCACCTCCGAGACGCTCGTCATCCATCTCCTCCTGCCGGCCGTGCTCGTCGCCGGCCTCGCCTACGCGACCTACGCGCTGCAGCGCGTCCAGGAGGAGCGGATGCGCCGCGAGCGCCTGGCGATCGAGGCCGAGCGCCGGCGCATCGCCTGGGAGCTGCACGACTCCGCCAAGCAGCGCCTGCACGCCGCCCACCTGCTCGTCAGCTCGCTGCACGGGCGCGTCGGCCCCGAGCTCGTGGCCGCCGTCGAGCGCGCCTCCGTCGAGCTGGAGTCCGCCGCCGCCGACATGGACACGAGCCTCGCCGAGCTGCGCTCGCCGCTGGAGGGCCGTCCGCTGCACGCCGCCCTGGAGGCGCGGGCGCGCGAGCTCGTGACCGACGGCGGGCCGACGATCACCGTGCGCGGCGAGGCGCCGACGCTGCCGCCGCTCGTCGCCGCCCACGCCTACCGCATCGTCTCCGAGGCGCTGACGAACGCGCTGCGCCACGCGGAGGCGACGGCCATCGAGGTGACCCTCGAGCGCACGCCCAGCGGGCTGCGGATCGGGGTCGCCGACAACGGCCGCGGGCTGCCGGAGACGCATCGACCGCACGCAACCGGCATCCTGGCCATGCAGAGTCGCGCCGAGTCCATCGGCGCGCGGCTGGTCGTCGCCTCGCGCGACGGGCAGCCCGGAACCCGCGTCCTCGTCGACCTTCCGGCCGGCGCACCCCGACCCCAAGGAGCGACCGCATGATCCGCATCGCCGTCATCGACGACCATCCCGCCCTGCGGGCCGGCCTGCGCACCGTCATCGACGCGGAGCCCGGCCTGGTGTTCGTCGGCGAGAGCGCCGGCGACGAGGAGAGCGTGTGGCCGCTGCTGCGGCGCACCGAGCCGGACCTGATCCTGCTCGACTACCACCTGCCCCACGGCGACGGGCTGCAGCTCTGCCATCGGATCAAGCGCCAGCTCCCGGTGCCCAAGGCGCCCAAGGTGCTCGTCTACTCCGCCTACGCCAGCCCCGAGCTGTCGCTGCCGGCGGCGCTCGCGGGCGCCGACGGCGTCGTGGACAAGGGGCTCGCCGCACGCGAGCTGTTCGAGGCGATCCGGCTCGTCCACCGCGGCGAGCGGCTGCTCGGCGACCCGTCGCAGACCGTGGTGCGCAGCGAGCTCGAGCGCCTCGAGGATCGCGACCGCGCGCTCGTCGGCCTGCTGCTGAACGGGGCCGGCGACGCGGAGGCCGCCGAGGCGCTGCAGATGGAGCCCTCCGAGGTGCAGCACGCGACGTTGCGCATCCTCGGGACGCTGCGCTCGCAGGTCCCGACCGGCACCGGGTGACCCTGTCCGCGGGCTGACATCGGCCCGCAGCAGGGCCGCGGGGCGGGGTTTCCGAGGGACATGCTCCGATCCCCCGTCCCCCTGCTCGTCGCCCTGCTCGCGGCACTCGCGGTGCTGCCCGCCGCCGCGTCCGCCAAGTACGACGTGCGCGTCGGCATCGGCGACCAGAACGTCGAGATCTTCGAACAGCCGCTGTTCAAGGCGGCCCAGATCAAGCGGGTGCGCTACTTCATCCCGTGGAACGCGGCCCGCAACCGGGGCCTGATGGAACGCGCCCGCACCTACGTGCAGCAGGCGCGCCGCAACGGCGTCAGCGTCTTCGTCCACATCTCGACCGACGACCTGCGCGTGCGCCGCGGCCACCTGCCGTCGGCGCGCGGCTACCGCCGGCTCGTCGGGCGGATCGTGCGCGAGCTGCGCCCGCTCGGCGTGCGCGAGTGGGGCGTCTGGAACGAGGCCAACCACGCCAGCCAGCCGACCTGGAACCGGCCCGGCCGCGCCGCGAAGTTCTACAAGCAGATGCGCCGCATCTGCCGCGGCTGCCGGATCGTCGCGCTCGACGTGCTCGACCAGCGCGGCGTGGAGCGCTACATCCAGCGCTTCTACCGCAAGCTGTCGCCGCGCCTGCGCCGCCAGGCCCGCTTCGTCGGCATCCACAACTACTCCGACGTCAACCGCAAGCGCACCACCGGAACCCGCGACATCATGCGGGCCGTCAAGCGCCACGTCCGCTCGCCGGTGTTCTGGCTGACCGAGACCGGCGGCGTCGTCGAGCTCGGCCGGTCGTTCCGCTGCAGCGAGCGGCGCGCCGCCAACCGCATGAAGTACCTGTTCAAGGTGCTGCGCAAGTACCGCCGGCAGATCGACCGCGCGTACGTCTACAACTGGTTCGGCACCGACTGCAAGACGCGGATGGACACGGGCGTCGTCAACGCCGACGGCTCGCGCCGCCCGTCGTACACGCAGCTCCGCCGCGGGCTGACCCGCTTCAAGCGCTGAGCGCCGCCGGAAGGGGCGCGGCGGCGGCTCCGGCTCGCCCGCCCCGCCGCGTACCCTTCCGCGATGAGCGTCCGGGCCCTGGAGGCGTCCGAGAAGCGCACGCTGGCGATCCTGGGCCTGCCGACCGCGGCCCTCGCGCTGGCGATCACGGTCGTCAGCACGTACGTGCCGGTCGTCGCCGAGGGCTTCCTCGACTCGTCGATCGTCATCGGCGCGCTCATCGCGATCGAGGGCCTGCTGGCGCTGTGGCTTCCGCTCGTCATCGGCCGCTGGTCGGACCGGCTGCGCACGCCGCTGGGCGGGCGCCTGCCGTTCCTGCTGGCGGCCACGCCGTTCGCGGCGATCTCGCTCGCGCTCATGGGCTTCGCGGGCGCGCTGCTGCCGATGGCGATCGCCGTCAGCGTCTTCTTCGTCGCCTACTTCGTCGCCTACGAGCCGTACCGGGCGCTGTACCCGGACCTGATCCCCGACGACATCGCCGCCCGCGCGCAGTCCACGCAGGCCGTCTGGCGCGGCGCCGGCACGGGCGCCGCGCTGATCGGCGGCGGCCTCCTCGTCGCGTGGGGCAACGCGGCGCCGTTCGTCGCCGGCGCGATCCTGTTCGCCGGCGCGATGGCGCTGTACGCCGCCGTCGCGGTGCCGCGCGCCCGCGTGGAGCGCCAGGAGCCCCCGCCCGCGGCGGGCGACGGGCTGCTCGCCGAGGCGGGCACGATCAGCGCGGTCCTGCGCGGCCATCCCGAGCTGCGCGCGTTCCTCGCCGCCAACGCGCTGTGGGAGGCCTCGCTCGGCGCGCTGAAGACGTTCGTCTTCCTGTTCGTGGTGGTCGGGCTGGGCTACAGCCGCGAGGCGACGGCCGGGATCATCGGCGGCGTCGCGCTACTGATCCTGCCCGCCGCGGTCCTGTCGGGCTGGCTGGCCGACCGTCACGGCCGCGCCCGCGTGATGAGCTGGGTGCTGCCGTTCTACGGCGTCGGCCTGCTCGTGCCCGCGTTCACCCAGCACGTCGCGGTGCTCATCCCGGTGATGCTCGTCATCGGGTTCGGCGGCGGCCTGGTGATGACGCTGCCCTACGCGCTGCTGCAGCCGCTGATGCCACCCGGGCAGCACGGCCTGCTGACCGGCTTCTACAGCCTCAGCCGCGGGATCGGGACCGCGCTGGGCCCGCTGCTGGCCGGCATCGCGATCGAGGTCCTGCACGACCCGTTCGGGTCGACGCGCGGGTACGCGGCGATGTGGCTGGTGTGCGGCGCCACGGTGCTCGCCAGCGTGCCCGCGATGGCGGCGCTGCGGCGCCTGGCGGGCGCGCGCATCGACCACCGCTGAGCGGATCCGAGCGGCGACGCGCCTGAACTCCGCCCTGCTGGGTAGCCGGGGGCGATGACGCGCGCCGTCGTGATCGGAGCGGGCCACAACGGGCTCGTCGCCGCGATCCACCTGGCCGAGGCCGGCCTGGACGTCACCGTGCTCGAGGCCGCCGAGCACCCGGGTGGCGCGACGCGCTCGGCGCAGGTCACGCGGCCCGGGTTCGTGCACGACCTCCACGCCGCGTTCATGCCGATGACGATCGCGTCGCCCGCGATGCGCGAGCTGGAGCTCGAGCGCCACGGGGTCGGCTGGGTCACGCCGCCGGTCGTGGCCGCGCACCCCTTCGAGGACGGCAGCGCGATCGCCCTGCACCGCGACCTCGACGCGACCGTCGCCTCGCTCGGCGATCGCGCCGGCGCCGGGTGGCGGGCGGCGATGGCCGAGCTGCTGCCGGTCGCCGACGCGCTCGTCACCACGATCCTGTCGCCGCTGCCCCCCGTGCGCCCGGTCCCCGCGGTCGCGCTCGGGCTGCGCGGCGCGCTGGTGGACTGGACGCGCCGCTTCGTCGGGTCGGTGCAGTCGCTGGGGCTCGAGCTGTTCGACGGCGACCCGCGCGCCACCGCCTGGCTGGCGGCGTCGGCCCAGCACTCCGGGCTGCCGCCCACCGCGGCCGGCAGCGGCGCGTTCGGGATGCTGCTGCAGCTCGTCGGCCAGCGCCACGGCTGGCCGCTGGTGCGCGGCGGCAGCGGCGAGCTCGTGGCCGCGCTGGTGCGCCGCGCCGAGGCCGCCGGCGCGCACGTGCGCTGCGACGCGCGCGTGCGCGAGATCGCCGTGCGCGGCGGCCGCGTGGCCGGGGTGCGCCTGGCCGGCGGCGAGGAGATCCCCGCCGACGCCGTGGTGTCGACCGTCACCGCCCGCCCGCTGGCCGCGATGCTGCCGCCCGGCGCGCTGCCGGGCCGTCTCGAGCGGCGCCTGCGCGGCTGGCGCTACGGGACCGCCGCCTTCAAGATCGACTACGCGCTGTCGGGCCCCGTGGCGTGGGCGGCGGCCGAGGCGCGCGAGGCCGGCGTCGTGCACGTCGCCGGGGAGCTGCGGGCGCTCGCCGGCTCCGCCCAGGCCGGGGAGCGCGGCGTCGTGCCGGCGCGCCCGGCGCTGGTCGTCGGCCAGCAGTCGCTGCACGACGCGACGCGGGCGCCCAACGGGCGCCAGACCCTCTACGTGTACGGCCACGTGCCGCGCGACCACGACATGCCCGACGACGAGGTCGCCGGGCGCATCGAGGACCAGCTCGAGCGCTTCGCCCCCGGCTTCTCGTCGCTCGTGCTCGACCGCGCGGTGCGCCCGCCGCACGTCACCGAGTGCGAGGACCCCAGCCTCGTGGGCGGCGACATCGGCGGCGGCTCCTACGAGCTCGACCAGCAGCTCGTGCTGCGCCCGCACCCGGCGCTCATGCGCTACCGGGCGCCGCTGCGCGGGCTGTACGTCGCCGGCGCGTCGGTGCACCCCGGCGGGGCCGTGCACGGCGTCAGCGGGCGGGGCGCGGCGCGCGCGCTGCTCAGCGACCGTCGGCTGCGGCCGTGGCGGGCGCCTCGGCGAGCCGCTTGAGGCGCCGCAGGCACTCCTGGTTGCGCCCGCGGACGACGAGATGGGTGAGCGGGTTGAAGACCAGCTTCGTGAGCGGGTCGGCCGGCTCCTCGATCATCGTCACGTAGCTGGAGCCCTCGCCGCGCGGCGACACGAGCATCACGACGTGCGCGGTCCCCAGCGGCCGCGCCTTCGCGCGCAGCTCCAGCCGGTAGGGCGGGGCGACGTCGACGACCTCGGTGTGGTCGTCCACGCACAGCGGGCCGAAGCCGACGCGGTGGTGAAGCCTGGTCCCCGGCGCCGGGAAGCCCTCGTCGGCGTCGCGCATCGCCTTCGCGCCGACGACCCACTCGGGGTAGCTGGCGGGGTCCGAGAGGACCGCGAAGATCGCCTCGGGCGAGGCGTCGAAGACCTGGGTGCACCGCGACACGACGCGGGTCTACCCAGACGGCCGGGTCAGAACGCGCCGCGGCGCGACAGCACCGCCGGGATCGTCTTCAGGAGGATCGTCAGGTCCAGGAACACCGACCAGCGCTCCAGGTACAGGAAGTCGAGGCGCACGAGGTCGTCGAAGTCCAGGTCCGAGCGCCCCGACACCTGCCACAGGCCGGTGATGCCCGGCATCACCAGGTAGCGCTTCTTGTGCCAGTCCTCGAGGCGCTCGTAGTCGCGCTCGGGCAGCGGGCGCGGGCCGACGAGCGACATCTCGCCGCGCAGCACGTTCATGAGCTGCGGCAGCTCGTCGATCGAGTAGCGGCGCAGCCAGCGGCCGACCGGGGTGACGCGCGGGTCGTCGCGGATCTTGAAGATCGCGCCGCCGGCCTCGTTGAGCGCCTCGAGCTCCGCCTGGCGGCGGTCGGCGCCGTGGTACATCGTGCGGAACTTGAAGCACGCGAACGGCCGCCCGCCGATGCCGGGGCGGATCGAGTGGTAGAGGATCGGGCCGCGCGACGTGAGCCGCACCGCCAGCGCCGTCGCCAGCAGCAGCGGGCTGAGCACGATCAGCAGCAGCGTCGCGCCGACCACGTCGAACGTCCGCTTGAGCAGGTAGTCGAAGCCCTCGAAGACCGGCGGCTTGAGCTCGAACAGCGGCACCGACTGACCGGGCACGAACTCGGCGCGGTGCACGAGGATCTCCATCGTCGACGGCGCGATCCGCACGCGCACGCCCGACTGGTGGCAGCGGTCGACGAGGTCGACGGCCTGGTCCTGCGGGAAGTCCGGGTCGGCGATGATGACCTCGTCGATGCGGTGCTCGCGCAGCGTGTCGTGGATCGTCGCCAGGCTGCCCAGCGAGCGCAGGCCGTTGTCGGGCCGCGGCTGCAGCGACACGAACCCGACGACCTTGATCGGCGAGTGCGGGGCGTCGGCGAGCGCGTGGGCGACGTCCTCGATGTGGCGTCCGCTGCCGACGAGCACGGCGCGGCGGTGGTAGCCGGCGGCGCGCAGCAGCGCCCCCGTCACGCCCTCGTAGAGGTAGCGGAAGCTCGCCACGTACAGGACGGCGAAGAACAGCGAGCCGTAGAAGATGTAGTAGCTGGAGAACTGCTCGCCGTTCACGAGCGCGAAGATCAGCGCGACGATCGTGACCTGGAACAGCGACGCGACGATGCGCGTGAGCCCCGGCCGGGCGGCTCGGTCGGCGTACAGCCCCGAGCGCGCGAACAGCAGCACGGTCAGCAGGTAGGCGAAGGAGACGATCTCCTTCGTCTGGTCCCACGCCTTCTCGGCGACGAAGTCCCCGAGGATCGCGTCCTTCAGCGCCAGCGCGGTGAAGATCGCCAGCGTGACCGCCACGAGGTCGAGCCCCATGAGCGACACGACGCGCGCCGTGCGGCGCGCGGTCTCCATGCGCAGGAGGAACGAGAGCGCCGGCGGGCGCTTGCGCCGCATGTCCACGCCCGGAGGCGCGTAGGACGGCATCCGGACGTAGGGGATGTCGCCGTCGCGTGGCGGCGTGTCCTGACGTGCTCCGGATTCGGCTGTCTCTTGCGCCATGTCTCCAATTCGCTGCAACGGGCGCGGCAGCTGGAAGTTCTGGGGTTGCCGGCTAGGTGCCGCCGCCGACGAGGGTCTCCACCCCTGCCTCGTCGATCGTGCGGCGCAGGCCGTCGCGCAGGGCGACCTCCGGATGCCAGCCGAGCACCTGCTCGGCGAGGCGGGTGTCGGGCTGGCGGACCTGCGGGTCGTCGGTCGGCAGCGCCTCGTAGACGATCTCGGAGCTGCTGCCGGTCACCTCGATGACGGTCTCGGCCAGCTCGAGGAGCGTGTACTCGTCCGGGTTGCCGATGTTGACCGGGTGGTGATAGCCGGACTCGGCGAGGGCGATGATGCCCCGGATCAGGTCGTCGACGTAGCAGAAGCTGCGCGTCTGGCTGCCGTCGCCGAACACGGTCAGCGGCCGGTCCTGCAGCGCCTGGCGCAGGAACGTCGGGATCGCGCGGCCGTCGTGCGGGCGCATCCGCGACCCGTACGTGTTGAAGATCCGCACGATGCTCGTGTCGACGCCCTGCTGGCGGTGGTAGGCCATCGTCAGCGCCTCGGCGTAGCGCTTGGCCTCGTCGTAGACGCCGCGCGGGCCGATCGGGTTGACGTGGCCCCAGTAGGACTCGGGCTGCGGGTGGACCTGCGGGTCGCCGTACACCTCGGACGTCGACGCCAGCAGGAAGCGGGCGCGGTGCACCTTGGCCAGGCCGAGCGTGTGATGGGTCCCGTAGCTGCCGACCTTCAGCGTGTGCAGCGGCAGGCGCAGGTAGTCGATCGGCGAGGCCGGGGACGCGAGGTGGTAGACGAAGTCCACCGGCTCGTCGATGAAGTAGGGATCGGTGATGTCGACGTTGAGGTGGGTGAACTCGGGGACGCGGATGTGCTCGATGTTGCGCAGCGAGCCCGTCTCGAGGTTGTCGACGCAGATGACCCGATGGCCGCGCGCCAGGAGCGCATCGCACAGATGCGACCCGAGAAAGCCCGCGCCACCGGTCACGACGCACGTGGCCATGGGCGTCAAGGCTACCCCGTCTTCTGCTTGGCGAGCTTCTTGAGACGCACCGGGCAGCGCTTGCACCGCGGCCGGCTCTTGCAGCACTTCTTCTTGGGCTTGAGCTTCTTGGCCACGGGACGTCGCATCGTAGGGTGACCTAATTCCGGCGCCCGGCGAGTTGGCGCGAAGGCGCGCTGCTGAGAGGATGTGCACGTGGCATCGGAGGCCGTGCTCGACCGGATCGACGCCGGACAGCGGGCGCTCGACGCGGGGGAATGGGATCGCGCGCGCGAGCTGTTCCGCGCTGCGCTCGACGACGAGGAGGTGCCCGAGGCCTGGGAGGGGCTCGGGTGGGCCTGCTGGTGGATGAGCCTCGGCGAGGACACGATCGCCGCGCGCGAGGCCGCCTACCGGCTGTACCGCGCCCGCGAGGACCGCGTCGGCGCGGGGCGCGTCGCGGCGTGGCTGGCGTCCGACCATCGCGAGTACCGCGGCGACGAGGCGGTCGGCAACGGCTGGCTGGGCCGGTCGCGGCGGCTGCTCGACGGGCTGGCCGAGTGCCCGGAGCACGGCTGGCTGGCGCTGACGGAGGGCTCGTTCGCGCTGGCGCGCGGCGACGCCGAGGCGGCGGCGGGGCACGGGCGCTCGGCCTGCGAGATCGGCCGCACGCAGGGCGTGCCGGACCTGGAGGGCGTCGGCCTGGCCCAGGAGGGCGTCGCGCGGGTGGTGCTCGGCGAGGTCGAGGCGGGGATGCGGCTGCTCGACGAGGCGTCGGCGATCGTGCACGGCGAGGACCTGCACGTGCCGGTCTCGCTGGCGTGGGCGCTCTGCTACATGATCGCCGCCTGCGAGGGGGTCGGCGACTTCCCGCGCGCCGCGCAGTGGTGCGAGGCGATGCGCGAGCTGGGCGAGCGCTGGCACGGGCGCCAGATCCTCGGGACGTGCCGCACCGCGTACGGGAGCATCCTGGCCACGCGCGGCGACTGGCCCGGCGCCGACGCCGAGCTGACCGAAGCGGTGGCCGACTTCACCGCCGCCGCGCCCGGGCTGAGCGCGTCGTCGCTGGTGCGCCTGGGCGAGCTGCGGGTGCTGCAGGGCCGGGTCGACGAGGCGCGCGAGCTGTACGCGCAGGCCGGCGCCCACGCCGACGCGATCGTCGCGCTGGGCGAGCTGGCGCTCGACGACGGCGAGGCGCTGGTCGCGCGCGAGGCGGCCGAGCGGGTGCTGCGGCGCGTCCCGGACCGGTCGGTCCTGGACCGGCTGCCGGCGCTGGAGCTGCGGGCGCGGGCGCTCGGGGCGCTGGGCGCCCTGGAGGACGCGGCCGCGGCGTGCGCGGAGGTCACGGCGATCGTGCAGCGGCTCGGGACGCCGTACCTGTGGGGGCGCGCGCACCGGATCGCGGCCGAGGTCGCCGCCGCGGGCGGGGACTGCGAGACGGCGCGGCGCGAGGCCGAGGACGCGGTCGACTGCTTCGTGGAGGCCGACGCGCCGCACGACGCGGCGCTGGCGCGGCTGCGGCTGGCGAGCGCGCTGGCGGCGCTGGGACGCGGGTCGCACGCGGAGGCGGAGGCGCGGGTCGCGCGCGAGGCGTTCGCGCGGCTGGGCGCGGTGCGCGACACGGCGCGGGCCGACGAGCTGCTGGCGCGGCTCGGGGCGGGCGGGGGCGGCGCGGACGGCGGCCGCGACGCGCTCGGCGAGCTGACCGCGCGCGAGCTGGACGTGCTGCGTCTGGTGGCCCGGGGCATGAGCGACGCGGAGATCGCGCGCGAGCTCGTGCTCTCGCCGCACACCGTCCACCGCCACGTGGCGAACATCCGCACGAAGCTGCGGCTGCCGTCGCGGGCGGCCGCGGTCGCCTACGCGTCCCGGGCCGGGCTGATCTGAGCGTGCCGGCGGTCGTGAACGCCGGGTTCGACCCGGCGCGGGTGGTCGCGCCGGCGCGGGACGCAGCGGCGTTCCACGCGTCGCTGCCGGCGTACCGGCCGACGCCGGTGCGCGAGCTCGAGGCGCTCGCCCGTTCCGTGGGGGTCGGCTCGCTGGTGGTCAAGGACGAGTCGGACCGGATGGGGCTGCCGTCGTTCAAGGTGCTCGGGGCGTCGTGGGCGGTGGAGCGGGCGCTGCGCGCGCGGCCCGGCGTGGAGGTACTGGTGGCGGCGAGCGCGGGCAACCACGGCCGGGCGGTCGCGCGGGTGGCGGCGTGGCGCGGCCTGGGGTGCCGGGTGCTGCTGCCGGCCCGGTCGAGCGCGGCCCGGCGGGCGGCGATCGCGGGCGAGGGCGCCGAGGTGGTCGTCGTCGACGGCGGCTACGAGGAGGCGGTGGCCCGCGCGGCGGCCGAGGGCGCGCGGCCGGGCGCGCTGGAGCTCGCGGACGTGGGCGAGGGCGACGGCCCGGCGAGCTGGGTGATCGACGGCTACGCGACGCTGTTCCGTGAGCTGGCCGAGCAGGCCGACGCCGACGTGCTGCTCGTCCCGGCCGGCGTGGGCTCGCTGGCGGCGGCCGCGGCGCGGTTCGGCGCCGCCGCGGGCGTGACGGTCGTCGCGGTGGAGGCGGCGGCCGCACCGTGCGTGAGCGCGTCGCTGGCGGCCGGCGAGCCGGTGGTGGTGGAGACGCCGGGGACGAGCATGGCCGGCCTCGACTGCGCCGAGGTGTCGGTGGCGGCGTGGCCGTCGCTGCGCGACGGGCTGCGGGGCGCGGTGACGGTGTCGGACGCGGAGGCGCACGCGGCGATGCGCTCGCTCGCCGAGGCCGGGCTGCGCATCGGCGACTGCGGCGCGGCGCCGCTGGCCGCGCTGCGCGCGCTGATGGCCGACCCGGCGTGCGCGGCGCTGCGCGATGCGGTCGGGCTCGACGCCGACGCCCGCGTCGCGCTCGTGGCGACCGAGGGCGTCACCGACCCGGACGCCTACGCCCGCGTCGTCACCTGATCGTTGTCAGATCCATCTCGCTATGCGAGCGCGAGACGACAACGGCGGGCCGCCTCAGGCGCCCGGCGTCGGCCGCACGCCCTCGACCCAGTCGCCCTCCTCGCGCTTCCAGATCGGAAGCTGGGCCTTGATGCGGTCGATCAGCGCGCGGGCGCCGAGGAACGCGGCGGGGCGATGCGGGGCGCTCGCGGCCACGATCACCGAGGCCTCGGCGAGCGGGACACGGCCGATGCGGTGCTCGGCCGCGGCCGCGCACAGGTCGTGCTCGGCGGCGACCGCACGCACGATCCGCTCGAGCTCGACGACCGCCATCTCCGCGTACGCCTCGTAGTCGAGGAACTCGACGTCGCGGGTCGTCCCGGAGAACGTGACGACCGCGCCGGCCCGCGGGTCGCGCACGCGCGCGGCCAGCGCGTCGAGCGACAGCGGCTCGTCGGTCACGCGCCAGTGCAGGGCCGGCTCCACCACCGCCCCGCTGCCGCCGGACACCGGCGGCACGAGCGCCAGCTCGTCGGACGGGTGCAGCACGTCGTCGTCCTCGGCGTACTCGCGGTTGACGGCCATCACGAGCGGCAGCCCGGCGGCGAGGTCGCCGACCGCGGCCAGCGCGTCGGCCACGCGGGCGCCCTCGGGAAGCTCCAGCTCGAGCTCCGAGCGGCCGGCGCGCTCCCGAAGCTGCGCGAAGAGACGGACGCGGACGAGCATCGCGACCAAGGCTACGCCGTTCGCCGCGCCGCGCGGGGCAGCGGAGGGCGAACGGCCGATCGCGGGTAGCCTTGTGGCCATGGCCACGACCCCCGAGCGACTGACCGTCGCCCCCATCGTGGGGCCCGACGACCCCCGTCGGTTCACCGACTCGGGGATCGAGATCAAGCCCCTGTACACCGAGGAGGACCTCCCCGAGCAGCTCGAGCTCGGCGAGCCCGGCGAGTTCCCCTACACGCGCGGCGTGCATCGCGAGATGTACCGCAAGCAGCTCTGGACGATGCGCCAGTACGCGGGCTACGCCACCGCCAAGGAGTCCAACGAGCGCTACCGCTACCTGCTCGAGCACGGCGGCACCGGCCTCTCGATGGCCTTCGACCTGCCGACCCAGCTCGGCCTCGACTCCGACGACCCGCGCTGCCTGGGCGAGGTCGGCCGCACCGGCGTCGCGATCGACACGATCGACGACATGCGCACGGCGTTCGACCAGATCCCGCTGGACCAGGTCTCGACGTCGATGACGATCAACGCCCCGGCCAGCGTGCTGCTGCTGCTCTACGAGCTGGTCGGCGAGGAGCAGGGCGTCCCGTCGCACAAGCTGCGCGGCACGACCCAGAACGACATCCTCAAGGAGTACATCGCCCGCGGGAACTTCATCTACCCGCCCCAGGGCGCGATGCGGCTCACCACCGACCTCTTCGCGTACTGCAAGGAGAACGTGCCCAAGTGGAACACGATCTCCATCAGCGGCTACCACTTCCGCGAGAAGGGCTGCAGCGCGGTCCAGGAGGTCGCGTTCACGCTGGCCAACGGCATCGCCTACGTGCAGGCCGCGCTCGACGCCGGCCTCGCCGTGGACGACTTCGCGCCGCGGCTGGCCTTCTTCTTCAACGGCCACAACAACGTCTTCCAGGAGGTCGCGAAGTTCCGCGCCGCCCGGCGGATGTGGGCGCACATCATGCGCGACCGCTTCGGGGCCCGGAACCCGAAGTCGATGATGCTGCGCTTCCACACGCAGACCGGCGGCGTCACGTTGACCGCCCAGCAGCCGCAGAACAACATCATGCGCGTCGCGCTGCAGGCCTTCGCCGCCGTCTGCGGCGGCACCCAGTCGCTGCACACCAACGGCTACGACGAGGCGCTCGCGCTGCCGAGCGAGCGCGCCGCCAAGATCGCGCTGCGCACCCAGCAGGTCGTCGCCTACGAGTCCGGCGCCACCGACACCGTCGACCCGTTCGCGGGCTCCTACTTCGTCGAGGCGCTCACCGACGAGATCGAGACGCGCGCCCAGGACCTGATCGACCGCATCGACCAGATGGGCGGCTCGGTGCAGGCCATCTCGTTCATGAAGAACGAGATCGAGGAGTCCGCCTGGGGCTACGAGGAGCGCTACCGCATCGGCCAGGACATCGTCGTCGGCGTCAACAAGTTCGTCGAGGACGAGATCGAGATCGAGGACCTCCTGCGCGTCGACCCGCAGACCGAGCGCGAGCAGGTCGAGCGGCTCAAGGCGTTCAAGGCCAACCGCGACCAGGAGCTCGTCGCGCAGCGCCTGGAGGCCATCCGCGAGACGGCGCGCGGCACCGGCAACCTGCTGCCCGTCCTCAAGGACGCGCTGCGCGACCGCTGCTCGATGGGCGAGGTGTGCGGCGCGATGCGCGACGTCTTCGGTGAGTACCAGCCCAGCGACTGACGAGCCGCGGGTCCCCCCGCCCCCGTCGCTGGCCGACGCGGTCGGCGGACCGCTCGGCATCGCCGAGACCGCGCTGCCCGCCGCGGTCTTCGTGATCGTCTACACGGCGACGGGCTCCGAGACCCGCACGGCGGCGATCGCCGCGGTCGCGCTCGCGGCCGTGCTGGCCGCCGCGCGGATCGTGCGCCGCCAGACGCCGATGTACGCGATCTCCGGCGTGATCGGCGTCGCGATCGCCGGCTACGTCGCCGCCAAGACCGGCAAGGCGGAGAACTTCTTCCTGCCGGGGCTGCTGCTGAACACCGCCTACGCGGCGGCCTACGCGATCTCGATCTTCGTGCGCTGGCCGCTGATCGGCGTGATCGTGGCCGCGCTGACGAAGGCCGACAGCAGCTGGCGCAGGGACCCGGTTCTCGTGCGCGCGTACGCCCGCGCGAGCTGGGTGTGGGTCGGCCTGTTCCTCGCGCGCATCGCCGTGCAGGCGCCGCTGTACGCGGCCGGCGCGCTCGTGGCGCTCGGCGCCGCCCGGGTCGCGATGGGCGTGCCGCTGTTCGTCGTCGGCATCTGGCTGTCGTGGCTGCTGCTGCGCGCCACCCCCGGCGGCGCGCCGTGGGCGCGGGCGATGCAGCAGCGCGCGGAAACGCCCTGAGCGATCGAGAGGGACCGGGGCGCGCGCGGCGAATCAGGCGCGCGTGACCGGCCTGAGCGCCCGTCAGCGCGGGGTGCTGCTGGTCGGCGCCGCCGCCTACGCGCTGATCCTCTTCGACCAGACGGCGACCACCACCGCGCTCTCGGACATCGAGCGCGACCTCGGCGCGAGCGTGGCGGACCTGCACTGGGTGTTCGGCGCCTACCTGATCGGGCTGGCCGCGCTGACGCCGGTCGCCGGCCGCGTCGCCGACCTCTACGGGCGGCGGCTGCTGTTCGTCGTCGGCATGGCCGTGTTCGGGATCGCCTCGCTGGGCTGCGCGCTGGCGCCGTCCGTCGAGGTGCTGATCGGCATGCGCGCCCTGCAGGGCGTCGGCGGAGCGTTCGCGATGCCGCTCGCGCTGGCCAACGTCTCGATCGTCGTCCCCGAGGAGCGCCGCGGATGGGCGGTCGGCGTGCTGGTGACCGGCGGCTCGATCCTCCTCACGTCCGGGCCGGTGATCGGCGGCGCGCTGGTCGACCTCGGCGGCTGGCGGACCGTGTTCGGGATCGCCGTGCCGATCGTGGCCGTCGCGCTGCTCGGGGTGCGCCGCTGGATGGCCGAGACGCGCGAGGCCGAACCGCCGCCGCTGGACGTGCGCGGGCTCGTGCTGCTCGCGACCGGGCTCGGCGCGCTCGTGACCGGCCTGCTGCAGATGAGCGAGTGGGGCGCCGACGCCCCGGCGACGCTGATCGCCCTGGCCGCCGGCGTCGTGCTGCTCGCCGGGTTCGTCGTCGTCGAGCACCGCATTCCCAACCCGCTGATCGCGCTGCGCCTGTTCACGGTGCCGGCCGTCGCCGGCTACCTCATCGCGCTGCTGGCCGCGCAGTTCGCCGTCACCGCCCTCACCGTCGAGCTGATGCTCTACCTGCAGCGCTCGCTGGGCTACGGCGCGCTGGCGGCCGGGGCGCTGTTCGTCCCCGCCGTGCTGGGCACGCCGCTGCTGTCGCCGACCACCGGCCGGCTCGAGGACCGCGGCCTGGGCCGGATCCTCGTCACGTTCGGGCTCGGCGCCGCGGCCGTCGCGCTCGTCTGGATCGCCGCGTTCGTCGGCCACGACGACGCGTGGATCCTGCTGCCCGCGCTGGCGCTGTTCGGCCTGGCGCGCCCGTTCGTGTTCACCCCCGCCAGCGCGGGCCCGCTGGCCGCCCTGCCGCCCGAGCGCCACGGGCTGGCCGGGGGCCTGGTGCTCGAGAGCTACCAGCTCGGCGCGGTCGCCGGCGTGGCCGTGGCCGGCGTGATCGTCAGCTCGGGCGAGGCGGGCGGCGACTTCGACGGCGCGGTGCAGGCCGCGATCGCGGTCGCCGCCGGCGTGTCCGCCGTCTGCGCGGTCGCGGCCTGGGTCCTCCTTGGGCGCGATCCTGCGCGCCGGCCGCTGCGTCCCGATCGCAGGCAGGACATCGCCGCGCCGCGGTGAAGCCCGCCCACGATGGAAGTCCAGCGCACTCTGGTCAAGTCGCCCCCCGAGCTGTGGGCGGAGCTGTCGGACGTCGAGGCGCTGACGCGTCATCTGGCGGCCTTCGGAGAGATCACGATCACCCGCGTCGAGCCCGAGACGACGGTCGCCTGGGAGGGCGAGCGCGCAAGCGGCACCGTCGAGCTCGCGGCCTCGGGGTGGGGAACGAAGGTGACGCTGACGGCCGAGCCGGCCGCGGCGCCCGCGCCGCCGGAGCCGGAGCCCGAGCCCGAGGCCGAGCCCCCGCCCCGCCGGCGCTGGCTGCGCTTCTGGCAGCGCGACGAGCTCGAGCCCGAGCCGCCGCCCGCGCCGGCCGCCGCGCCCGCGACTCCCGAGCCTGCGGCGGATCCGGAGGCGGTCCTCTCCAAGGTCCTCGACGACCTCGGGCAGGCCCACCACCGGCCGTTCCAGCGCTGAGGGTCAGAGGCGCAGGCCGCCCGACGCCTCGATCCGCTGCCCGGTGACCCAGCCGCCCGACGCGGTCGCCAGGCCGGTGATCGCCTGGGCGATGTCCTCGGGCGTGGCCAGGCGGCCCAGCGCGGTGCTCTGCGTGACGAGCTCCTGGAGCTGCGGGTCGTTGCGCAGGTGCCCGTCGCCGAAGTCGGTCGGCACGGCGCCCGGGGCGACGACGTTGGCGGTGATGCCGCGCGGGGCGAGCTCCAGCGCCTGGTAGCGGGTGAGCACCTCGACGGCGGCCTTCGCCAGGGCGTAGGGGCCCGATCCGCTGATGGTCACCCGGGTCAGCGCCGAGCTGACGTTCACGATCCGCGCGCCGT
>DATMSA010000047.1:0-13470 GCA_035565675.1 Capillimicrobium sp.
CCGCCGCGACCGCGGCGCTGGCGGCGCGCCGCGGGCGCGTCGTGCTGACCGTCGACGCCTACGAGCGCCTGGGCCTCCTCGACGACTGGCTGCGGCGCGTGCTCGTCCCGGCGCTGCCCGCCGACGCACGGGTGGTCGTCGCCGGCCGCGACGCCCCGCTGGCGGCCTGGAGCGCGACGTACGGCGACGTGCTGGCGACGCTGGAGCTCGACAGCCTCCCGCCGGCCGACGCCGTCGAGCTGCTGCGCCGGCGCGGCGTGCCGTCGCGTCGCGCGGCGCGGATCAACCGCGCCGTGCGCGGCCACCCGCTCTCGCTCCAGCTCGCCGCGGCGACGCCGTCGGCGCTGACGGGCGAGGACGCCACGCTCGCCGCCCAGGCGACCTCGGAGCTGGCGCGCGTCTACCTCGACGAGCTCGACCCGGCCACGCGCGAGGCGCTGGACGCGGCGTGCGTGCTGCGCCGCGTCACGGTGCCGCTCATGGACGCCATGCTCGGCGCCGACCGGGCCGCCGACGCGTTCGCGCGCGTCCGCGCCCTGCCGTTCGTCACCCTCGGCGCGGACGGCCTGGTCGTCCACCACGTCCTGCGCGAGGCGGTCGCGGCCGAGCTGCGGGCGCTCGACCCGCCCCGTCACCGGCGCCTGCGGGCCGCCGGGTGGCGGCGCCTGCGCGACGAGCTGTCGGCGGCCGGGGAGGCGGACCTGTGGCGCTACACCGCCGACATGCTCTACCTGCTCGATGCCCCCGCGGTCCGCGACGCGTTCTTCCCGGCGAGCGCGCCGCGGTACGGCATCGAGCCGGCGCGGGCGTCCGACGGCGAGGCGATCGCGGCGATCGCCCGCGGCTACGAGACGCCGGCGGGCGCCGCGGTGCTCGACGCCTGGTGGCGCGCGGTCCCGGGCGCGTTCTTCGTCGCGCGCGACGCCGACGGCTCGATCGCCGGGTTCTCGGCGCTGTGCGAGCCGGGCGACCTGCCGGTGAGCCTCTACGAGCGCGATCCGATCGCTGCCGGGTGGCGGGCCCACCTGCGCCGCGAGCCGCTGGGACGCGGCGAGCGGGCGCTGTTCATCCGGTTCATGGCCGGCCTGCGCGGCGAGCGGCCCGCGCCCGAGGTCGCCGCCCTGTACCTGGACCTGAAGCGGACCTACCTCGTGATGCGCCCCGCGCTGCGGCGCCTGTACACGTGCGCGCGCGACCCCGCGGCGATGGCGCCGACGCTCGAGCCGCTGGGGTTCGCGGCGTTCGCGCAGGCGTCCGGCGAGGACCCGTTCACCTCGTACTGCAACGACCTCGGCCCCGGCTCGGTCGACGGCTGGCTGGCGGGCCTGGCGGCGCGCGACGTGCTGGGGCCCGAGGGGCCGGCGCTCGACCCGGACGCCCGCACGATCACGCTCGACGGCGCGCCGATCTCGCTGACGCCGCTGGAGTTCGGCGTGCTGCGCTGCCTCGACGAGCGCGCCGGCGCCGTGGTGCGCCGCGAGACGCTGCTCGCCGAGGTGTGGGGCGCGTCCTGGGACGGCGACGGCAACGCGCTCGAGGCGGTGGTCAGCGGCCTGCGGCGCAAGCTCGGCGCGCACGCGGCGTCGGTGGAGACGGTGCGCGGCGTCGGCTACCGGCTGCGGCCGCTGGCCTGAGCGGCGACCGCCGCCATGCGCTCGGTGCTGCGGCGCTTGGCGTACGTGAAGTAGATGACGAGCCCGATCGCCAGCCACACCGCCAGCCGGATCCAGGTCGACACGGGCAGCGTGAGGATCAGCCCGACCGACGCCAGGATCCCGGTGCCGGCCACGAGGTGCACGGCCGGCACCCGGAACGGGCGCTCGAGGTCGGGGCGGCGGTGGCGCAGCACGACGACCCCGGCGCACACGATCGTGAACGACAGCAGCGTCCCGATCGAGACGAGGTTGCTGAGCGCCTCGATCGGCGTGAG
This sequence comes from Capillimicrobium sp., assembly GCA_035565675.1. Taxonomy (GTDB): domain Bacteria; phylum Actinomycetota; class Thermoleophilia; order Solirubrobacterales; family Solirubrobacteraceae; genus Capillimicrobium. The sequence continues at coordinate 1,931 of DATMSA010000047.1, forward strand.
CCCGGCGACGACCGCGCCGGCGATCGCGCACACGAGCGTCGCCTGCACCGGCGTGCGCGTCTCGGTGCTGACGCGCCCGAGCGCGTCGGGCAGCATCCCGTCGGACGCCATCCGCATGAAGATGCGCGTCTGGCCGTAGAAGGTCACGAGCACGGTCGCCGCCAGGCCGACGATCGCGGCGACGTCGACGAGCGTCTCCAGCCAGTCCAGCGACGAGCCGGCCTCGTTGATCGCGACCGCGAGCGGGTCGGGGACGTTCAGCTGGTGGTAGGGCACGAGGCCGGTCATCACGATGCCGATCGCCACGTACAGCACGGTCGAGATGAGCACGGTCGCCAGCAGGCCGACCGGCACCGTGCGGCGCGGGTTGCGCGCCTCGGCCGCCGCCGTCGAGACCGCGTCGAAGCCCACGTAGGCGAAGAACACCACGCCGGCGCCGCGGACGATGCCGCTCACCCCGAACTCGCCGAACGCGCCCTCGTTGGGCGGCACGAACGGCTCCCAGTTCACCTGCGTCACGAACCAGGCGCCGACCGCGACGAACAGCACGAGCACCGCCATCTTCAGCACGACCATCGCGTTGTTGGCGCGGGTCGACTCGCGCATGCCGATCAGCAGCAGCCAGCAGGTGAACAGCACGATCGCGACCGCGGGGAGGTTCACGACGCCGGGGTCGTCGCCGAACGGCGGGTTCATCAGCGCGTTGGGGAGGTCGATGCCGGCCTTCGCCGCCAGCGCCCCCACGTAGCCCGACCAGCTCACCGCCACGGTCGAGGCCGCGAACAGGTACTCGAGCAGCAGGTCCCACCCGATGAACCAGGCCAGGAAGATCCCGAACACCGCGTACGCGTACGAGTATGTGGAGCCGGCCGCCGGGATCATCGACGCCAGCTCGGCGTAGCAGAGGGCGGTGACCGCCGCGGCCAGCCCGGCGAGCACGAACGAGATGACCACGGCGGGCCCGGCGTACTCGGCCGCGGCGACGCCGGTGGTCGCGAAGATGCCGCCGCCGACCACCGACGCGATGCCCAGCGCGGTGAGGCTGAACGTCCCCATGGCCCGGCTGTCCATGCGGTCGCGATCCCGCCGCGCCTGGGCGACGATCGCGTCGAGGTTCGTGCTCGGCACGGGCGGCATCGTGGCAGCATCGGCGGCGGGACGTCGGCACTCAAGGCGGGTCGCGCGTGCGCCGATGGACCTGCGAGCATGCCGACCGATCTGAGCGCCACCGACCAGCCCACCACGCCGCCCGACGGCGAGCCCGACGCGCCGCGTGCCTCCTTCGAGGAGGGCGAGCGTCAGCACCGCCTCGACAAGCTCGAGGCGCTGCGCGCGCGCGGCGTGAACCCGTATCCCGTGCGCTTCGACCGCGACGCGCGCGCGGGCGAGCTGCACGGCCGCTACGGGTCGCTCGCGCCGGACGCCGACACCGGCGTCACCGTCCGCCTCGCCGGGCGGATCGTCGCCCTGCGCCGCCACGGCGCCCTCGACTTCGCGGACCTGCGCGACGAGACCGGCACCATCCAGCTCCTGGCCGATCGCTCCCGCCTGGGGGAGGAGGCGCTGCACGACTTCGCGGCGCTGGACCTCGGCGACTGGGTCGGCGTCGAGGGCACGGTCGTCACCACGCGCACCGGCGAGCTGTCGGTCGCGCTGACCTCGTTCCAGCTCCTCTCCAAGGCGCTGCGCCCGCTGCCCGACCTGCGCCACGGGCTCACCGACCCGGAGACCCGCTACCGCCAGCGCTACCTGGACCTCATCGTCAACGAGCCGTCGCGCCGCACGTTCGCGATCCGCTCCAAGACGATCGCCGCGATCCGCGCCGAGCTCGTCGACCGCGGCTTCCAGGAGGTCGAGACGCCGGTGCTGCTCAGCCAGGCCGGCGGCGCCGCGGCGCGCCCGTTCATCACGCACCACAACGCGCTCGACATCGACATGACGATGCGGATCGCGCTCGAGCTGCCGCTCAAGCGCCTCATCGTCGGCGGCATGGACCGCGTCTTCGAGATCGGGCGCGTCTTCCGCAACGAGGGCATCGACACGCGCCACAACCCCGAGTTCACCGAGCTCGAGGCCTACCAGGCGTTCGGCGACTACCACGACATGATGGACCTCACCGAGGCGCTGATCCGCCGCGCGGCGCAGGAGGCGCTCGGGACCACGGTCGTGCGCATCGCCGGCCAGGAGGTCGACCTCGCCAAGCCGTTCCGGCGCGCGACGATGGCCGAGCTCATCAAGGAGAACGCCGGCGTCGACATGCACCCGTCGATGCCCGTCGAGGAGGCGCGCCGGATCGCCGACCAGGTCGGCGTCGAGTGGCTCGAGGTGTGGGGCTCGGGCAAGATCATGAGCGAGGTCTACGACGAGTCCTCCGAGCACCTGCTCATCGAGCCGACGTTCGTGATGGACCACCCGCGCGAGACCTCGCCGCTGGCCCGCGTGCACCGCGACGACCCCGACCTCGTCGAGCGCTTCGAGCTCGTCGTCGCCGGGCGGGAGCTGGCCAACGCCTACTCGGAGCTCAACGACCCCGTCGACCAGGCCCAGCGCTTCCGCGACGAGGCGCGTCTGCAGGCCGGCGGCGACGAGGAGGCCGAGCCCGTCGACGACGACTACGTGATGGCGCTCGAGTACGGGCTGCCGCCGACCGGCGGCCTGGGCATCGGCGTCGACCGGCTCGTGATGCTGCTGACCGAGTCGGAGGCGATCCGCGACGTCATCCTGTTCCCGACGCTGCGCCCCGCCGACGGGGCGCCGGCGCCCGCGCCGGCGCACGAGGCCGCCGCACAGGAGCGCGCCGCCGCGCGGGCCGACGAGGACGCGCCCGCGCCGCCGCCCCCGACGTTCCGCGCGCCCACCCGGCGGCCCGCGTCGCTGACGTGGCTGTCGTGGCTGACGGCGATCGTCGGCCTGCTGTCGTTCGTCCCGACCGTGCCGATCATCGACTGGTCGTTCGGCATCGACGACCTGCTCGACCGGCCCGGCCGCACGACGACGTACGTGATCTCGGTCGTGATCGGCGCCGCGCTGATCGCCGTCGCGCGCCAGCTCTACCTCGGCAAGCGCCGCGCGTGGATCCTGACGGTGGGGCTGCTCGCGCTGGCGACCGTCGTGCACCTGCTCAAGGGGCCCGACCCGATCCCGATCCTCGTCGACCTGGCGCTGCTGTTCGCGTTCGTCTGGTTCCGCAACGACTTCGTGGCCCGCAGCGACCCGGGCTCGCTCCTCGACGCGCTGGTGTTCGTGCCGCTGTACCTGGCCGGCGTGGGCCTGTTCGGGTTCGTCTCGCTGCTCACGCAGGCGCACCACATGGAGCCGCGCCTGGGCGTCGGCGGGGCGCTGAAGGAGATCTACGGCGGGCTGATCGGGCTCGACGGCCCCTACCGCTACGAGCGGCGCCTGTTCGCCGAGTTCTTCGGCGACGCGCTGCTGGCGCTCGGCATCGTCGGCCTGGCGATCCTGCTGTACCTGCTGCTGCGCACGTTCGCGCAGCGCACGCCCGAGGACCCCGCCGCGCGCGAGCGCGCGCGGGAGATCGTGCGCCGGTGGGGCTCGGACACGCTCGCCTACTTCGCGCTGCGCCACGACAAGAGCTACTTCTTCTCCTCCGACGGGCGCTCGCTCATCGCCTACGCGTACGTGCGCGGGCACGCGATGGTCGCCGCCGACCCGATCGGCCCGCCGCAGGACACCGGGCGCACCCTCGACGAGTTCCTGGAGTTCTGCCGCGAGCGCGGCTGGTCGGTCGCGTTCCTGGCGGTGCGCGAGAGCGACGAGGACCTCTACCGCGAGCGCGGCATGCACGTGCTCTACCTCGGCGACGAGGCGATCCTGCACTGCGACGGCTTCACGCTCGAGGGGCGGCGGATGAAGGCGGTGCGCGAGGCGGTCAACCGCGTCGGGCGCGACCACGGGTTCGAGCTGCTGCGCGAGGACGAGGCGTCGCCCGAGCTCGTCGCCCAGCTCAACGAGATCAGCGAGCTGTGGCGCCACGGCGCGCAGGAGCGCGGCTTCACGATGGAGCTGGGCGAGGACGTCGAGGGCGTCAACCCCGACTTCCGCATCGCGCTGGCCCGCGACCGCTCGGGCCAGCCGGTCGGGTTCCTGCGCTTCGTCCCGGCCTACGACGACGCCAGCCCCGGCTACTCGCTGGACCTGATGCGCCGCCGGCCCGACTCGGCCAACGGGCTGACCGAGTTCCTGATCGCCAACGCGGCGGTCGCGCTGGGCCAGCAGGGCGTCAAGCGCCTGTCGCTGAACTTCGCCGCGTGGGGGCGCCTGCTCGACAGCGCGGCCGACGCCGGGTTCTGGGGCCGGGTGCAGCGGCGCATCGCGCGCGGGCTCAACCCGTTCTTCCAGATCCAGTCGCTGCGCGACTTCAACCAGAAGTTCGAGCCCGAGTGGCTGCCGCGGTCGATGGTCATCGACGATCTCGGCAACCTGCCGAAGGTCGCGCTCCTGTACGCGAGCGTCGAGGGCTTCCTCGACCTGCCGGTCGTCGGGAGGCTGCTCGTCCCGCCGGTGCGCCAGGCCGCCGCGCGCGGGCACGCCGCGGGCGGCGACGAGGCCGCGTAGCGCGGCGGCGGCTCAGCGGGCGGGACGCGGGCGGATCGCCAGCGCGACGCCCCAGCCGCCCGGGCGCTCGGCGCCGGGCCCGACGGACTGGCGCACGACGCGCTGGTGGCGGCGGCCCCGGATGCGCGAGACGGTGCCGACGGTGCAGTTGGCGGCCCTCAGGCGCTTGCGGGCGCCGCGCAGGCGCAGGCCGCGCACGTCGGGCACCACGCAGCGCGGCCGGCCGGCCGGCTCGCCGCCGGGGCCGGGCGCGGCGGGCGCGAGCGCGGGCGCCGGCAGGAGCTCGTAGCGGAAGCCGGCGTCGTCGGTGCTGCGCAGCCCGCTCGGCGCCACGACGCTCACGCGGACCCGGCCGAGGGCGGCGGCCGGCGGGGCGGTCGCGACGATCGCGTTGAAGCCCAGGACCCGCTGCGTGGTCGCGGGCGTGTCGCCGAACAGCACGCGGGCGCCCGTGGCGAAGTTGGCGCCCTCGATGCGCACCTCGGTGCCGCCGGAGAGGGGACCCTCGGCCGGGCTGACCGCGGTGACGACGGGGCGCGTGGGCGCCACGGGGGTGCGGCCGACGACGATCTGGTCCGGGTCGCCGTCGAGCGCGATCGTCGCCGTGAGGGCGCGGGTCTGCGGGTCGACGACGTACAGCTCGGGGTCCACGACGGCGCCCAGGAAGACGCCGTCGCCGTCGGGCGAGACGGCGACGGCCAGCGTCCGGGTGGGCACGCCCGTCGTCGTCTGCGTGGTCCCGGTGGCCGTGGTGAGCTGGGTGCCGCCGCCGGTGAGCGGCGTGCCGCTGATCCAGGCGTGGGCGCCGGTCGCGTCGAGGGCGATGCCGAACGGGTCGCCGTTGCCGGGGTTCACGGGGATCGCGGCGCCGATCGGCGTGCCGTCCGCGGCGAGATGGAAGACCTGCTCGCCGAGGTCGGCGACCCAGAGCGTCCCGTCCGGCGCGACCGCGACGCCGCTGGGCCCGACCGCGGCCGCCGGGGTGATGTCGGTCCCCGGGAAGCCGGGCTGGGTGAGGTCGATCCACACGACCTGGCCGCCGAACTGCGGGTTCGTGTAGAGGGCGCGGCCGTCGGGCGAGATCACGAGCGTCGCCTGCGAGGCGATGACCGGCTGCGGCGTGCGGCCGGTGGTCGCGCCACTTGCGGCGTCGACGGTCGCCAGGTACGTGTCGGCCGCGGCGTCGGCGAGCAGGACGTAGAGGGTCGCGCCGTCCGGCGAGACCGCGACGCCGTACGGCTCGTCGCCGGGCGCCAGCGCGATCGTGCGCGTGATCGCGTGCGACGCCCCGTCGATCACCGAGATCGTCCCGTCGAGCAGGTTCGCGACGTACGCGGCGCGGCCGTCGGGCGACACCGCCAGCGCGCTGGGCATGTCGCCGACCGGCACCTTCGCGACGATCGAGCGGCTCGCGCTGTCGACGACGGTCACGTGGTCCTCGCAGGAGCACGTGATCACGTACGCCGTGGCGGCGCTCGCCGTGGTCGGCGCGGCGGCGAGGGCGACGACCGCGGCCGCCAGCCAGGCGAGGGTGCGCGCCCTCATCGGGCCGGGCGGGGCCGGATGGCGAGGGCGACGCCCCAGCCGCCGGGGCGCTCGGCGCCGGGCCGCACGGACTGGCGCACGACGCGCTGGTGGCGGCGGCCGCGCAGGCGGGACACGTGGCCGACGGTGCAGTTGGCGGCCTGCAGGCGCTTGCGGGCGCCGCGCAGGCCCAGACCGCGGACGTCGGGCACGACGCACCGCGGGCCGGTCGAGGGCTCGCTGTCCGGGACAGGGGCCGGCGCGGGCGCCGTCACGTAGCGGTAGCCGACGTCCTCGGTGCTGCGCCGGCCGTCGGGCCCGACGACGGTCACACGGACCCGGCCCGCGGCGCCGGGCGGGGCGGTGGCGACGATCGCGTTGAAGCCCAGGACCTGCTGCGAGGTCGCGGGGGTGTCGCCGAAGAGGACATGGACGCCCGTGGCGAAGTTGGCGCCCTCGATCCGCACCTCATGGCCGCCGGACGTCGGTCCCTCGGCCGGGCCGACCGACGTGACGACCGGGCGCGCCGCGCCGAGCGCCGGGGGCGGGGGCGGGGGCGTGACCGTGGGACCGAAGGCGATCGCGAACGGGACGTCGAAGGGGTCGTCGCTGAGCCGGATCGTCGCCACCTGGGCGCGGGTCTGCGGGTCGACGACGTGGAGGATCGCGTCGGTCAGCGATCCGACGTAGACGCCGTCGCCGTCGGGGGAGACCGCGATGAGGAAGCTGATGTCGTCGATCCCGGACGTCGGAAGCGCGGCCTCCGTCGCGAGGTCGACGACCGTCGCCTCCAGGGCCGGCGTGCCGACGATCCAGGCATGGGCGCCGCCGGCGTCGAGCGCGATGCCGCCCGTGATGCCGCCGGGCGTGAGCGGGATCGGCGAGCCGATCGGCGTGCCCGTCGGCCCCAGGTGGAAGACCTCGTCGTCGAGGTCGGACACGTACAGCGTGCCGTCGGGCGCCACGGCGATCCCGGTGGGGTCGGGGACCGTGTCGATCTCCTCGTCCGGGAACCCGGCCGTGGTGAGGTCGAAGCGCCACAGCTCCGAGCCCGCCAGCGTGTAGAGGTTCGTGCCGTCGGCGGAGATGACCGCCTGCGCGTCGAACGGAGAGAACTCCGTCGGGGCGCTCGAGCCGGTGATCGCGCCGCCGGCGACGTCGACCGACACGAGCCGCGTGTCGAACGAGGCGTCCTGCAGCAGGACGTACAGCGTCGCGCCGTCCGGGGAGACGGCCACCAGGTAGGGCTCATCGCCGGGGTTCAGGTCGATCGTGCGGGCGACGGTGCGCGTCAGGCCGTCGATGACCGAGATCGTCCCGTCACCCGTGTTCGCCGTGTAGGCGAAGCGCCCGTCGCGGGCCACCGCGAGCCCCCGCGGGTCGTCGCCGACGGGAACCGTCGTGACGACCGATCTCGTCGCGGTGTCGATGACGGTGACGACGCTCTCGCAGGAGCACGTCAGGACGTATCCGGTGGCGGCCGACGCGGCCGTCGGCGCGGCGAAAACCGCGACGATCGCGGCCACCCACGCGAGCATCCGTGCCCTCATGGGAGGCAACCCTACGGGGGCGCGCGGACCCCGTGGGGGAAATTCGACTCCTACGCGGCGCGGTCGACCAGCTCGAGGAGCCGGCCGCTGCGGTCGAGCTCGCGCAGCTCGCTGAAGCCGCCGACGACCTGGCCGTCGATGACGACCTGTGGGAACGTCATCATCCCCGTCTTCTCGATCAGCTCGGCCCGTCCGGTCGGATCCTTGGCGAGGTTGACCTCGTCGAACGGGATCCCGCGCTTGCTCAACAGCGTCTTGGCCTGGAGGCAGAACGGGCACGGATCGGTGGTGTAGACGGTGACGGAGCTCATTACTTCACTAAATGTAGCGAGGGGACGGCGAGATGCCCGGCCAGGTCAAGGCTGAGGCGGTGGTGCTGCGCTCGATCCGCTACGGCGAGGCCGACCGGATCCTGCACCTCTACACCGAGCATCGCGGTCGCGTCGGGGCGATCGCCAAGGGCGTGCGCCGCGCGCGCAGCCGCTTCGGCGGGCGGCTGGAGCCGTTCTCGCGCGTCGCGCTGGTCCTGCACGAGGGGCGCAGCGACCTGCTCACCGTCACCGCCGCCGACACGATCGCGCCGCACCGGCGCCTGCGCGAGCATGCGGCCTCGCTCGACGCCGCCGCGCGCGCCTGCGACGCGGTCGGGCGGCTGTTCGAGACCGCCGACCCGCATCCGCCGGTCTACCACCTGCTCTGCCACGAGCTCGCGCTGCTCGACGCCGACCCGGGCGCCGCCACGCCCGCCAACCAGCTCGCGTTCCGGCTGAAGCTGCTGCTCGCCGCGGGCCTGGCCCCGCACCTGGCCACGTGCGCGAGCTGCGGGGAGCGCGAGCACCTGAGCGCGTTCTCGGGCGCCGAGGGCGGGATGGTCTGCACCGCCTGCGAGGGCGCCGGCTTCCCGCTCGGCGAGGAGGCGCACACGTTCATGAGCGAGGCGCTCGGCCGCCCGCTGCACGACGCCCCGCAGGCCTCGGAGCGGGCGCTGCGCCAGGCCGAGCGGGCGATCGCCGAGACCGCCGAGCACCACGCGCACGTCCGCCTGCGCGCCGCGGTGCGGTGAACCCCCGATCCGGCGGGTCGCGAAAGTCCCCACCCGGCTCTGCGCCAAGCCCCGGATGACGGCGGCGCGACCGCGGGTAGGTTCGACGCCATGCAACGGTGGCTCGTGGACTTCAAGGACGGCTCGCGCGACATGCGCGTGCTGCTGGGCGGCAAGGGCGCGAACATCGCCGAGATGACGCGGGTCCTCGGGCCCGACCGGGTTCCCGCCGGCTTCACGATCACCACGGAGGCGTGCGTCGCCTACATGCGCGACGGGCGGTTCCCCGACGGGCTGATGGACCAGGTCCGCGACGCGATCGGGCGCCTCGAGGCGCAGGCCGGCAAGCGCTTCGGCGACCCGGCCGATCCGCTGCTGGTGTCGGTGCGCTCGGGCGCGCGCGACTCGATGCCCGGGATGATGGACACGGTCCTCAACCTCGGCCTCAACGACGAGACGATCGAGGGCCTGATCGCCAAGACCGGCAACGAGCGCTTCGCCTGGGACTCCTACCGGCGCTTCGTGCAGATGTTCGGCAACGTCGTGCGCGGCGTGCCCGGCGAGCGCTTCGAGGACGAGATCGCGCGCGTGAAGCGCGAGCGGGGCGTCACGCTCGACACCGAGCTCGACGTCGACGCGCTCAGGGAGCTGACCCGCGCCTTCCAGGGCTTCTACGACTTCCCCGCCGACCCGCAGACCCAGCTCGAGCAGGCGATCCGCGCCGTGTTCGACTCGTGGATGGGGGACCGCGCGGTCGCCTACCGGCGCATCAACCACATCCCCGACGACTGGGGCACGGCGGTCAACGTCCAGCAGATGGTGTTCGGCAACATGGGCGACACCAGCGGGTCGGGCGTGGTGTTCACGCGCGACGAGGTCACCGGCGCCCCCGAGCCGTCGGGCGACTTCCTGCCCAACGCCCAGGGCGAGGACGTCGTCTCGGGCGTGCGCAACACGCGCGACATCGCCGAGCTGCGCGACTGGCTGCCCGAGGTCTACGACGAGCTCATGGAGATCCTGCGCACGCTCGAGGCGCACTACAAGGACATGCAGGACTGCGAGTTCACCGTCGAGGAGGGGCGCCTGTACATGCTGCAGACGCGCAACGCCAAGCGCCCCGCCCAGGCCGCCGTGCGCTTCGCCGTCGACGCGGTCGAGGAGGGCCTGCTCACGAAGGCCGAGGCGATCGCGACGATCGACGCCGGCAAGCTCGACGCGCTGCTGCACCCGACCTTCGACCCCGACGCCGACTACGCCGAGCTCGCGCGCGGCGTCGCCGCGTCGCCCGGCGCCGCCAAGGGCGCGATCGTCTTCAGCGCCGAGACCGCGGTGGAGCGCGGCGCGGACGAGGACGTGATCCTCGTGCGGCCGTTCACCGAGGCCGACGACGTCGCCGGCTTCCACGCGGCCAAGGGCGTGCTGACCTCGGAGGGCGGCAAGGCCTCCCACGCCGCGCTCGTGGCCCGCGGCATGGGCGTCCCCGCCGTCACCGGCGCCAGCGACGTCGAGATCGACCTCCACGCCGGCACCGCCCGGATCGGCGACGTCGTCCTCCACGAGGGCGATCGCATCGCCATCGACGGCACGACCGGCGCGATCACCACCGACGACGTCCCGCTCGTGGAGCCGAAGGTGGGCCGGACGTTCGAGACCGTCCTCGCCTGGTGCGACGAGATCCGTCGCCTCGACGTGCGCGCGAACGCCGACACGCCGGCCGACGCCCGCCGGGCGCGCGAGTTCGGCGCCCACGGCATCGGCCTGTGCCGCACCGAGCACATGTTCCTCGGCGACCGCCAGCAGCTCATGGCCGACGTGATCCTCGCCGACGACGAGGACGAGCGCCGCGAGCGCCTCGGCCGGCTGCTGCCGCTGCAGCAGGAGGACTTCGCGGGCCTGTTCGAGGCGATGGAGGGCCGGCCGGTGACGATCCGCCTGCTCGACCCGCCGCTGCACGAGTTCCTGCCCCACCCCGGCGACCTGCCCGAGGGCTCGCGCGAGCGCGCCCACGTCGAGGCGCTGCAGGAGGTCAACCCGATGCTCGGCACGCGCGGGGTGCGCCTGGGGATCCTGCATCCGGAGATCTACGAGATGCAGGTGCGCGCGATCTGCCGGGCGGCCAAGGACGTGTCGCCCGCGCCGCACCTGGAGATCATGGTCCCGCTCGTCGACTACGAGGGCGAGCTCGAGCACGTGGAGCGGATGGTCGAGCGGATCGCCCACGAGGAGGGCCTGGAGCGCGGGCGCGACTACTCGGTCGGGACGATGGTCGAGCTGCCGCGCGCCTGCCTGATCGCCGAGCGCATCGCCCGCCACGCCGACTTCTTCTCGTTCGGGACCAACGACCTCACCCAGACCGCGCTGGGCATCTCCCGCGACGACATCGAGGGCAGCATCCTCGGCCGCTACGTCGAGGAGCGGATCGTCGATCGCTCGCCGTTCGAGACGATCGACGTGCCGGGCGTGGGGGAGCTGATGCGCATCGGGGCCGAGCGCGGCCGCCGCGGCAACCCCGGCCTGACCCTCGGGATCTGCGGCGAGCACGGCGGCGACCCCGACAGCATCCGCTTCTGCCACCGCACCGGCCTCGACTACGTGTCGTGCTCGCCGTTCCGGGTGCCGATCGCGCGGGTCGCCGCCGCCCAGGCCGCGCTGGAGGACGACGCCGAGACGTCGCCCGAGCCGGCCGCCGCCGACGCGGCGTGATCGCTACGCGCCGTGCCCGGCGTGGTGGCCGTGGACCACGGCGTGCCCGCGCCCGCGGCCGATCATCCAGCGGTTGACGGGGACGGTGACGACGAAGGCGATCGCCAGCGCGATGGCCAGCGAGCCCCAGAACAGGGCGTCGCCCA
>DATMSA010000048.1:0-48401 GCA_035565675.1 Capillimicrobium sp.
CTCGAACAGGATCAGCGACAGCGCGATGATGCCGATCGTGCGGGCGAGCTCGTAGTCGTTGAAGTCGATCCAGCCCAGCCCGTCGGTGCCGAGCAGCATGCCCGTGGCGAGGAACAGCACGAGGCCGGGCAGGCGCACGCGGCGGGCGAGCAGGGATGCAGCGAGCCCTGCGGCCAGCAGGGCACCGGCCACCAGGATGAGCTCGCCGTCTGCCACGAGGGCGGGATTCTATGGGTGGGCGCGCTGTCCGAGGGGCTCGCGCTCGGCCTCGCGTCGGGCGCGGCGGCGCGGCCGCTTGATGCGGATCTCCTCCGCCAGGAAGTACGAGCCGATGACGAACGCCATCGCCGCGACCTGCGCGCCGATCGTCTCCCACGTGGGGTACACGCCCAGCCACTGGCCGGCCCAGTAGGGGAGGTCGACGTCCAGCGGCGTGATCGGCACCCAGCCGGTGCCCTGCATCGTGCGGACGGTCTGGCCCACCATCATCACGAGCACCGCGCCGATCATCACGCCGGTGACGATCAGCATCCTCTTGTAGGGCAGCTTGCGCTGAAGCGCGAACGTGAGGAGCGCGACGCCGAGCGTCAGCGCCAGCCCGAGCGCGGTGCCCTCGAGCACCGCCACGGTGCCCGCGCTCAGCTCCAGCGACTGCAGGAACAGGACGGTCTCGAAGCCCTCGCGGTAGACCGAGGTGAGGCCGAGCAGGCACAGGCCCACGGCCTGGGCGCTGAAGAACATGAAGCGGTCGCCCTGCAGGATCCGCTTGCGGCGCTTGTGGAACGAGCTGATCCAGCCGGTCCAGTAGACCTTGTGGAAGAACCAGTTCGTGATGAGCAGCAGGACGCCGATCGCGACGAGCCCGACGATCGCCTCGAGCTTCTCGCCGTACCGGGCCAGCGACCCCAGCAGCGTCTGCGCCGCCACCCAGGTGACGACCGACACGAGCAGGCCGAGGCCCGCGCCGATCAGCACCGGGCGGCGCTCGCGCCGGCGCGCGCCCGCGAAGCTGGCGGTGATCGCGGCGAGGATCAGGACCGCCTCCAGGCCCTCGCGGAACACGATGATCGCCGCGTTCGTGACGACGGTCGCCCGGCTGGTGGCGTCGCCGAGCGTCGCCTGCGCGTCGGCCAGCGCCCCGTCGAGCGCCAGCCGGGTGGGGCGCACGTCGCGCCGCGCGGCGTGGTCGGCGATGAGCTGCGCCAGGCCCTCCTCGCCGCGGGCCCCGAACCAGATCAGGCCCTCGACCTCGTTGGTCAGCGCCGGGTCGAAGCCCTGCAGGCGCCGCTCGGGCCCGAACTCGAAGAACGCGTAGGCCTCCAGGCGCGCCTGCTCGGCCTGGCCGTACTGCCCGGCGCCGATCGCCGCCTCCATGCGGTCGAGCGTGATCTGGATGAGGTCGAAGTCGGAGTCGTCGGTCGACGCCTTCCACGCCTGCGGGTAGGTGGCCTCCAGCAGCGCCTCGAGGCGATCGGCCCGCGCCTGCACCTCGTCCTCGCCCGCGACCCCGGTCGGCTGCTCGGCGGCGCGCTGCACGATCGCCGCGAGCTCGGCCAGGCCGGTCCCGATCCGCTCGGTGCGCGCCGCGTCGCGGTCGGCGAGCTGGTCGCGCAGGTCGCCGAACGCGGCCTGGGCGCCGCCGGCGAACGCGAGCGCCTCCTGGATCTCGAAGTCGAGCGTCACGCGGTCGCCGTCGACCCCGCGCTCGTACTCGACCGGCACGAGGGCGAGGAACCGGGTGAGCTGCTGGGCGCGGCGCGCCGCCTCCTCGGGGGTGAACGGCGCGGCGGTGAACCCCTCCAACGCGGCGTCGACGTCGGCGCGCGCGGCGGCGAACGCGCCGTCGTCGTCGGCGATCGCCGCGGCCCGCAGGCGGGCGAACGCCGCGGTCGCCTGCTCCCGCGCCCCGGCGCCGCGGTCCTCCGCGTAGCGGTCGGCGAGGATCGCGAACGAGCCGGCGGCGTGCGCGGCCGCCTCGCCGCGCCGCGCGGCGTTGCCCCGCTCGGTGGCCGCGTCGGCGTCGGCCAGGTGCTCGCGCAACCGCGCCTGGTAGGCGTCGAGCAGGTCCTTCTCGACGAGCAGCGCCGCCTCCCGCGGGGTCGTCTCCCCGCGCGCGAGATCCTGGACCGCCCGCGTCGCGTCGACCCCCGGGCGGGTGAAGCGGGTGGCGGTGCGGAACTCGCGCAGCTTCAGCCACGCGCGCGCGGTCTCCGCCTCGCCGGCCCGCACCGCCGCGAGCGTCACCGCGTACGAGCCCCGGAAGACCGCGCCGCGCAGGTCGCCGCGCGCGGCCGCCAGCGCGAGCGCGTCGTCGGCGGCGACCGCCGCCCGTGCCCTGCCCAGCGCGCGGCGGGCGGCGCGGTCGGCGGCGGGCGCGTGCTCGCGCAGCGCGGCGCGCAGCTCGCCGCCGTAGGCCGCCCGCGCCGCCCGCACGTCGCGCGCGGCGACGGACGGGTCGGTGAGGATCAGCTCGGCCTGCGCGTCGAACAGGCGGTGGTCGATCGTGTCGAACGCCTGCCACGGCGCGGCGGCGGCCGCCGGCGCGGGCGCCGCCACGGCGGCGCCCAGCGCCAGGGTCAGGATGAGCGCGGCGGCGCGGCGCATCCGCCCGGCTAGGCCTGCAGCTCGATCCCGAGCTGCTCGGCGGCCTGGGTGATCTGGCCGGCGATCGCCTCGGCGCGGTCCTGCGCCTCGGACCCGAGCGTGTCGGCGTCCTGGGCGGTGAACCGCTTGCCGTCGGCCTCCTCGTCGCGCAGGCGCGCGGCGAAGTCGTGCAGCTCCTGCAGCGAGCGGCCGGTCTGCTGTGCCTGCGCCTCGTCGGCCTGGGCGATCAGCGGCCGCACGTTGTCGTAGACGAGCACGAGGCCGCCGAGGATGTCGGCGATGTCCTGCAGGCGCGACGCGGCCACGAAGCCCGACTCGGTGGCGTCCTCGCCGGCGATCGCGCGGGAGTTCTTCCAGGCGGCGAAGTACTCCGACATCGTCGGCGTCATCACCACGAGCGCGGTGAGCGCGTCGCCCTCGGTCGGCTCCCACGCCTCGGCGTCCTCGCGCAGGTCCTGGGCGGTCGCGTGGAAGTCGCGGGCGACGGCGACCAGGAAGTCGGCGTCGGGCAGCGCCTCGCCGAAGGTCACCTCGCCGTCGCCGTCCAGGTCGGGCTCGACGTCCTCGGCGACGAAGCGCTCCTCCGTGCCCCACAGCGACGTCTCGGCCAGGAAGAAGAAGTTGCCGGGCTGCTCGAACGTCCGCCCCGCCGGGGTCTCGATCGTGAACGCGACCGCGTTCTCCGGGTCGCTGCCGTCGGCGCCCGCGTCGATCTGGACGTCGTAGTCGGCGAGCGCGGGGACGCCGGCGACGACGCCCTCCATCTCCTCGTAGGCGGGGTTGGCGGACCGGAAGGTGCGCTGCATCCGGTCGATGAGCTGCGTGACCTGCTCGCGGTCGTCGGCGAGCATCGCCGCGTAGTCGAAGCCGTAGCGCTCGGCGAGGGCGTGGTAGGCCTCGGCGTCGCGCTGCAGCGACTCGGTCTCGGCGACGAGCCGGTCGCTGTGCTCGAGCAGGTACTCCTTGATCGCGCCGAGGTCGGCCTCGGCGGCCACGCCGGTCGCGGTGGCGGCGGACGTGGCGCCGTCGTCGTCCCCGCCGCCGCACCCGGCGACGAGGACGACGCAGGCGATCAGCGCAAGCAGAGCGGTGCGGGGCATTCGGGCAGCCTAACCGATCGTTAGGGAGACCTAACGTCCCGCTTCCCCGGCTCAGCGCACGCGGAACGTCCACGTGCCGGTCTGGCGGTGGCCGTCCGGGGCCAGCGCCCGCCACGCGACGACGTAGGTGCCGCGCGGCAGCGGCCGCGCGAAGGCGGCGCGCAGCACCGATCGCCGCTTCGGATCGAGGCCGGTGGCGCGCGGGGTGACCTCGCGGCCGTCGCGCGAGACCGTGATGAGGCCGGTGGTCAGCGACTGGCTGAAGCGGATCGTCACGCGCTTGGCCTTCGCGACGGTGCCGCCGGGAGCGGGCGAGCGCTTGACGATCTCGGCGTGGCCGGAGGCGGCGGGCGCGGCGCCCAGCCCGATCGCGAGCGCGGCCGCGAGGGCGAGGACGGGACGGGTCGTGCTCATGCGCAGCCTCCTGGTCAGCCGTGGGCCGGGGTCGCGGCGGGCGCGTCGGCCAGCGTCACCGTCGGAGCGGGGCGGTCGGAGCCGGCCGGGCCGGTCCAGCGCACGACCTCGCCGCTGGAGTACGTCTGGATCGCCGGGAACGTGAGCGTTGCGCCGGGCGTCGTCGGGAGGCGCAGCGCCAGGCCGAACTCCTGGAACTGCCCGGGCGCGATGCGGCCGAGGCCCTTGCCGCTGCCGCGGAACAGGATCGAGCTGACGCGGTGGGTGATCGGTCCGTCCTCGGTCTGCAGCGGGGTGGCCAGCGGCGTGGTGCGCACGGCGACGCGCCAGCCGGGGACGGGCTTGTAGGAGACGGCGTAGATGCCGTCGGGCACCTGCAGGCGGACCTTCGTGGTGGCCGCGTCGTCGCGCTCGTTGGGGACGCGCACGGTCAGGACGGCGTGCGCGCCCGGGGTCTGCGGCGTGCGCGGCTGCAGGGTCACGTGCGCGCCGGCGACGGCCGGGAGCGCGAGGGCGCCGGCGGCCACGGCGGCGGCGAGGCGGATCTTCATGGCGTGGATCTCCTTCGTCGGGGGTGAGGGGTCAGGCGTTGGCGCGGCGGCGGGTGGCGGCGAGGACGCCGAAGGCGGCCAGCAGCGCGAGGACGGCGACGGCGAGCGCGGCGATCGCGAGCGTGTCGGACCCGCCGTCGTCGTCGGCGTCCGCGGCGGGCGCGGCGGCCGCATCGGGCGCGTCGCCGGTCCCGCCGGTCGCGGCGCCGTGCGCGTCGACGCCCGGCCCGGCGACGACGTCGACGGTGGCGGCGGGCTCGTCTGAGCCGGGGCCGCCGATCCAGCGGACGACCTCGCCGCTGTCGTAGGTCTGCAGCGCCTTGAACGTCAGGACGTCGCCGGGCTCGCCCGGCACCGCCATCGAGATGCGGAAGTCGCGGAACTGGCCGGGGTCGATCCGGCCGTCGCCGCGCCCGCTGCCGGTCCAGGTGACCGTCGAGACGGCCTCGATGATCGGGCCGTCGGGCGTCTCGATCGGCGTGTCGAGCTTTGCGAACTCGACCTCGGTCCGCCAGCCGGGCTCGGGCTCGTAGGAGACGCTCGTGACGCCCGGCGGCACCTGCACCTGGACCTTCACGGTCGCGGCGTCGTCGCGCTCGTTGGGCACGCGCACGTCGAGGACGGCGTGGCCGCCGGCCGGCACCTGCGCCGGCTGGACGGTCACGTGGGCGCCGGCGACGGCGGGCGCGGCGAGCGCGCCGGCGAGGACGGCGAGGATGGTCAGGCGTCTCATGCGATGGGCACCTCGATGCGTTGCTCGTACTGGTCGAAGTCGGACACGCGGACGGCGACGTCGAGCGTCCAGTCGCCGGGGACGCCGAGCAGCGCGCCCGCGGTCGTGACGTAGTGGCCGGGTCC
This sequence comes from Capillimicrobium sp., assembly GCA_035565675.1. Lineage (GTDB taxonomy): Bacteria > Actinomycetota > Thermoleophilia > Solirubrobacterales > Solirubrobacteraceae > Capillimicrobium. Next base: position 5,528 of record DATMSA010000048.1, read on the forward strand.
GGCCTTGGACAGCTCGACGTCGATCGGGCCGATGTCGCGCTCGGGCTGGACGGCGCGCAGGCGGACCTCCTCGGCCTCGTCCCACTGGCTGCCGTCGGTCGGGTTCAGCAGGTACAGGTGGATCTCGTTGGCGCCGACGGTCGCGGGGTCGACGGTGACCTGGAGCTGCGCCGGCCCGACGGTCGTCGTCTCGCTCACCGGCCCGGCGGTGCGCGCGGTCGACGGGGGATAGGAGCTGAGCGCCGCGGTGACGCCGAGGACGGCCACGATCAGGACGACCTCGGCGCGCAGCGCCCGGCGCACCGCGATCCCGGCCGCCGCCGGTCGCTCGCGCGCGGCCGCGATCGCCTGCAGGCGCGGCAGCGAGGCGCGGCGGTGCCAGGCGCCGATGCCGACCAGCGCGCCGAGCAGGACGGTCTTGACGAGCACGGCGCGGCCGAACGCGGTGTCGAGCAGGTGCGCGAGCGTGCGCACCTCGACGACCGCCTGGACGACGCCGGCGACGGTGAGGACGGCGACGGCGGCCAGCGCGAGCGGGGAGAAGCGGGTCAGCGCGGCGGCCAGCAGCGGCGCGCGGCGGTCGGGGTCGAGCGACCGCGTGGCGGCCGGCAGCGCGGCGAGGAGCACGAGCAGGCCGCCGGCCCACAGCCCCATCGCGGCGACGTGCAGCGCGTTGGCGGGCAGCAGCAGCCACGTCGGATCCTGGCTGGCGGCGTGGCCGCCGAGGCCCGGGACGAGGGCGAGCGCGACCGCGGCGGCGGCCAGCGGCGCGACGAGCGGCCCGGCGGCGGCCAGCGCGGCGGCGGCCAGCCACACCGCGACCGACGCGCCCCACACGAGCCCGACGCGCGTGCCGAGCGTCTCGGAGACGATGTCGGGGTCGAGCGCGTCCCAGCCGCTGACGCCGGCCGCGACCGCGCCCTCGAGCACGACCACGGCGGCCGCCCCCAGGGCGCCCGCCGCGCCGGCGCCGACGAGGAGCGCGCGCACCCGGCGGCGGAACGCGGCGGTCGCCGCGGGACCCGGCGTCGTCGCGGCGGCCGCGGGCGGCCAGGACCACAGCAGGAAGCCCAGGCCGCCGACGAGGGCCGCGATCGCCGCGAACACGACGCCCTTGCCGACCCCGAGCGCGACCTGCGTGACCGGTCCGGCGTCGGTGCCCTCCAGCAGCTCGGCCACGGTCGCGCCCGCGCCGCTCGCCTCGCCGATCGAGAACGTCGAGCCGCCGCTGACGACGTGGCCGTCGGTCGAGAGCACGCGGTAGGTGGCGGTGTAGGTGCCGTCCGGCAGCGACGGGCGCAGGCCGACGGCGATCCGCTCCCGCGCGTCGCCGGGGTGGAACGCGTCGCCGGCGTCGACGCGGTCGCCGGCCGCGTCGAACACGCGCACCGAGCCGAAGCGGCCCTCGACCGGCTCGTCGAAGCGGAACTCGACGTGGGCGGGCTGGCGCTCGACGACCTCGCCGCGCGCCGGCGCGACCCCCTCGAGCTGGGCGTGCGCGGACGCGGCCGCGGGCGCGGCCAGGACGACGGCGGCGAGCGCCGCCGCCACGACGAGGAGGCGGCGGGTCACCACGCCTCGGTCCGCGAGGCCGCGGCGGCCGGCCGGCGACGCCGGCGGCGGACGATCACCACGAACGCGGCGGCGGCCAGGAGGACGGCGACGAGCGCGACGATCGCCGCGACCGGCACCGACCCGTCGTCCTGGGGCGTCCACCACAGCGTGCCCGTGATCGCCCCGGCGCGGTCGCCGATGCGGATCGGGATCTCCCAGTCGTTGACCTTCGTCAGCTTCGACTCGTCCTTGACGATCGGCGGCGTGCCCTCGGCCATCCAGTGGAAGCGGTGGTCGTGCCACTCGAAGCGGCCCGTCCGCGACAGCGTCTGCCAGTCCGGGGCGGCGTCGGGGCTGACGGAGTCGGGGATCGCGACCTGGCCGAAGCGCTCCTCGTTGAGGTAGGTGGCCTCCGAGTTGCGGTTGACCTGGACGGTGCCGTCGGCGAGGACGCGGGCGTACGGCTCGCGCTGGTAGCCCTCGATCAGGACGTCCTGGCCCGACCGGTTGGTGAGCAGCAGGCGATCGTCGCGGTTGAGGACCTCGATCGTGATGCCGTCCGTCGCGGGGGTGACCGCGCGGACGTCGGAGCGGAAGTTGGGGTTGCCCTCATGGGCGAAGGCCGTGGCGGCCGGCAGCGCGCAGGCGCAGGCGACCGCGACGGCGAGCAGGCGGCGCACGCGCCCTCCTCTCGACTCGAGTTGACGAAGGTCAGCTCAGAGCGGGAGGGGCGCGCTCGGCGAGCGAGGCGCCGAGCAGCAGGCCGCCGCGCGGCACCATCGCGCGCGCGGGGCGGGGTCGCGCGGCGGCGACCGGGGCGGGAGCGTGCGCGGCCTCGGGCCGCATGCGGGCGGCGCGCGCCCGCTCGATGCGCTCCTCGCCGAGGTAGCGGCCGGCGAACAGCCAGAAGGCGACGAACAGGCCGGGCGCGAACATCACCAGGCCCTCGAGCGCCGGATGCACGCCGCGCAGCAGCATCCACGCGACCACGACCAGGGCGAGGCCGGCGATCAGGCGTGGAAGGGGACGGCGCACGGCGGCAAGGCTAGCGGGCAGGCGATCCGGCGTGCGTTGCCGAAAGGTCATCGAGCGACGGACCGCTCTGCAAGGGGTCCTGCCGTGTTCTCGGATGACGATGGCCACCATGGATGACGACGCATGACCCCGACGACTCCTGATCTGACCCGCCGCCGCCTGCTCGGCCTCGGCCTGCTCGGCGCCGGCGCCGTCGTCCTGGAGGCCGTGCCCGGCGCCGACCGCGCGCTCGCCGCCGCGAGCGGGCCCCGCGCCGTCTCGGCCGCCGTCGGCGTCGGCAGCGGGCGCCGCCTCGGCCCGATCCGCGTGCCCGGCGGCTTCGACCTCGCCGGGCTGCGCTGGGACGGCCAGGCCCACGCCCGCATCGAGCTGCGCGCGCGCCGGCGCGGCGGCCGCTGGACGGAGTGGCTGCCGGTCGGCGTCGCCCATGACCACGGGCCCGACGCCATCGCGCCCAATCCCGCCACCGACCCGGTGTGGACCGGGCGCGCCGACGAGGTCGAGCTGCGCCTGGACCGCTCGCTGCGAGGCCTCACGCTGCACACCGTCCGCGCGGACGGCGCGCGCCGGCGCATCGTCGTCGCCCGCGCCGCGCAGGCCCCGGCGCCGCCGCCGATCATCACGCGCGCCCAGTGGGGCGGCGACACGCTGCGCACGCGCGGCACGCCGGAGCTCGGCACGGTGCAGATGGCGTTCGTCCACCACACCGTCAACGCCAACAGCTACACGGCCGAGGAGTCGCCGGCGATCGTGCTGGCGATCGCGAAGTACCACATCCGCTCCAACGGGTGGAACGACGTGGGCTACAACTTCCTCGTCGACCGCTATGGACAGATCTTCGAGGGTCGCGCCGGCGGGATCGACCAGCCGATCATCGGCGCCCAGGCCCAGGGCTACAACGCGGTCTCGACCGGCATCTCGAACATCGGGACGTTCGAGAGCGCGGGCCAGACCGAGGCCGCCATCAACGCGATGGCGCAGCTCATCGCCTGGAAGCTCGCGATCCACGGCGTCAGCCCGGAGGGGACCGTCGAGGTCGTGTCGGCCGGCGGCTCGTCCAACCGCTACCCGTCGGGCCGGCGCGTCACGTTCCAGCGCATCTCCGGCCACCGCGACGGCGACAAGACGAGCTGCCCCGGCTCGGCGCTGTACGCGCAGCTCCCGGAGATCCGCCGCCGCGCGATCGCCCAGGACTACCCGATCGCGTCGCCCGACGTGCCCGTGCCCGGCGTGGGGCAGGAGCAGCTCTCGATCGCCCCGGCGGCCACGCAGGTCGCCGCGTACTCGACCGTCCACGTCATCGGTCAGCTCCGCGACGTGGACGGCGGGCCGATCGCGGGCGCCGAGGTCCGCATCCAGAAGCGCGGCGCGACGCGCTGGTCGACCGCCGCGCGCGCCCGCACCGACCGCGACGGCCGCTTCGACGCGCCGGTCATCGTCCGCCAGAGCTCGCGCATGCGCGCCTACTACGGCGGCGACGCGGAGATCAGCGGCGAGGTCCTCACGTCCGCCGAGGTGACGGTCGCCGCGATCCCGAAGCTGACGATCGAGCTGTCCGCCAAGCGCGTGCCGGTCGGGGGGACCGTCCAGGTGAAGGTCGGCGCCCGGCCGACCCGGTCGCGGGTGGAGCTGACCGTCACGCGCCGCGGCCGCGACGGCCGCTACCGCACCGTGTCGCGCCACCGCCTGCGCCGCTCGGGCTCGAGCCTGGTCGCCGGCGTGCGCCTGGCGCAGCCCGGCCTGTACGGGTTCTCGATCGCCGCGCCGGCCGACAGCAGGGGCGTCGCGGTCAGCGCGCCGCGCATCCACGTGCGCTGCGCCCGCGGCATCCAGGCGTCCGGGCCGACGCGCGTCGAGGCCGGCGGCGTGGGCGAGTCCTCGGGCGGCGGCGCCGTCGCGGCGACGGGCTGACCCGCCCGGGCCGCGCCGACCCCATCAGTAGACTCGGTCCCATCATGTGCGTCCAGTGCATGGCGGGAGCGATGACCGCCGCGGCCGGTGCCGCCGGCGCGCGGTCCGTGCTCGCGGCCCGCGTCCGTCAGCGCTTCGGCCCGCGCGGCCTGCGGCGCCTGACCGCGGTCCTGCTGGGCGCCGCGCTGGTCGCGTCGGCGCTGTTCGTCACCGGCTCCGGCTGACCTCAGCCCCGGCGTCGGCCGGGCGCCCGCCCTCGGGCGGAGCCGTCTCGACGCGGTCGCGCCCGGCCCGCTTGGCCGCGTACAGCGCGCGGTCGGCGGCGTCGAACAGCGAGCCGAACTCGACCGCGTCGCCCCGGGCGGCGCTCACGCCCAGCGACGCGGTGACGTCCACGCCGTCGGGCTGCAGCGCGGCGATGCGGCGGCGCAGCCGCTCGGCCACCCCCGCCCCGTGCTCGAGGTCGACGCCGGGCAGCACGATCAGGAACTCCTCGCCGCCGAGCCGGTAGGCGAGCTCGAACGAGCGCAGCTCGCCGCGGATCGCCGCCGCCAGCGCGCGCAGCACGGCGTCGCCGCGCGCGTGGCCGTACGTGTCGTTGATCCGCTTGAAGCGGTCGATGTCGAGCGCGATCAGCGCCACCGAGTCGCCCGACAGGCGCGCCTGCTCGGCGAGCTCCTCGAAGCGGCTCAGCAGCGACGTGCGGTTCAGCAGCCCGGTCAGCGGGTCGAGGGCCGAGCGGGTGCGCTGGCGGCGCTCGGCGTCCATCATCGCCGCGGCGAACACGCCGAGCGAGATCGCCAGCGGCAGCACCGCGATCGCGGGCGCCGGGTCGTCGGCGAACGCCGCCGGGTCGGTCGCGACGACCGCCGCGATCGCCAGGCCGACGAACCCCGCGCCGCACCACACGCCGCGCGCGTCGAAGCGCCCGGCCAGCGAGACGATCGGGATCACGATCCAGGGCAGCAGCGGGCTCGCCGGCCCCCCGGTGATGACGGCGGCGACCGCGGTCACGATCGTGTTGAGCGCGAAGCCGGCGAGGACCGTGATCGCCGGGTGCGACGCCCCGGACTGCAGCCGCCGGCGGATCAGCACCTCGTACATGAACGCGAGGCCCGCCAGCAGGCCCAGCACCCACCATCCGGTCCACGGCGTGAGGACCGCGAGCGTGACCGCGATCGCCAGGTACGTGACGATCCGCGGCCGGCGCAGCGTCTCGTCGAGCTCGAGCAGGCGCGCGCGATCGGACTCGTTCGGGCAGAAGAAGGCGGCGATGCGCTCCACCCGATCGATATCGGCGTGAATCCAGCGGAAATTGAGCGGCATTCGACCGCTCTGAGCGATTCTTAGCCCGGCTTGATGAGGTCTTAGCCGGCGTTGAGGCGCCCGGCGTCGCGCGCGGCCGCCTCGGCCGCCTGGAGCTGGCCCTCGACGAGCTCCAGCCCGGCCGACCAGAACCCCGGGTCGGTCAGGTCGATCCCGACGATCCGGCCCAGGTCCTCGGGCAGCATCGACCCGCCGGCCGCGAGCATCTCGATGTAGCACGGCACGAACGGCGCGCCCTCCTCGAGGTAGCGGCCGTAGACCGACAGCGCCAGGAGCTGCCCGTAGGCGTACGCGTACACGTAGCCGGGGGTCCCGATGAAGTGCGGGATGTAGCTCCACCAGGTGCGGTAGCCCTCGGTGATCTCGACCGAGTCGCCGAACAGGTCGGCCTGGGTGCTCGCCCACAGCTCGTTGAAGCGGTCGACCGACAGCTCGCCCTCGGTGCGCCGGGCGGTGTGCACGGCGTCCTCGAACTGGTTCATCGCGGTCTGGCGGAACACGGTCGCGATCGCGCCCTCGATCGCCTCCGACAGCAGCGACAGGCGCGACGACGGCTCGGTCGTCTGCTCCAGCAGCCGGTTGAAGACGATCGTCTCGCCGAACACCGACGCGGTCTCGGCGACCGTCAGGGGCGTGCCCTGCTGCAGGATCCCCTGGCGGGCGGCGAGCGCGAAGTGCAGGCCGTGGCCGAGCTCGTGGGCGAGCGTCAGGACGTCGCGGCGCTTGAACGTGAAGTTCAGCATCACGTACGGGTGCACCGACGGGACCGCCGACGCGCAGAACGCGCCGCCGCGCTTGCCCGGGCGCACCGGCGCGTCGATCCAGCGCTCGTCGAAGAACCGCCGCGCGAGCGCCTCGAGCTCCGGTGAGAACGAGCCGAAGCTGTCGAGCACCAGGTCGCGCGACTCCTCCCAGCCGAAGCGCTCGTCCTCGGTGGTGACGGCGGCGCTGCGGTCGTAGTCGGCGAGGCGGTCGATCCCCAGGATCTGCGCCTTCAGGCGGTACCAGCGCTGCGGGATGTCGTAGCGGCTCTTGACCGCCTCCACGAGCGCCTGGACCGACTCGTCGGAGACCTCGTTGGAGAGGTTGCGGCTCGTCAGCCACGTCGGGTACTTGCGCAGCCGGTCGTCGACCGCCTTGTCGTGGATGAGCGTGTTGTAGATGAAGGCGCGCGTGCGCAGGCCGGGCGCGAGCGCCTCGGTGACCGCCTCGGCCGTGCTGCGGCGCACCTCGCGGTCGGGCGACAGCAGGCGGCTGAGCGCCACGTCGAGCGGCTCGCCCTCGACCTCGATCGCCGACACCTGCTCGGAGTGCAGGCGGGTCCAGGCCGAGCGGCCGGTGACGGACTTCTCGCTGAGCAGCCTCTCCTCCGGCTCGCTCAGCAGATGCGGTCGGTAGCGGCGCTCCATCCGCAGGTGGTGGCGGGCGAAGTCGAGCCCGTCGGCGGCGAGCAGCTCCTCGGCCTTCTCGTCGTCGAGCGCCGCCCACTCCAGCCCGAAGAACAGGAGCTTGGTCTCGATCGCGGTGCCGCGCTCCTCGACCTTCTGCAGCAGCGCGCCGCGGGCCGGGTCGGTCGTGTCGGTCGAGAACCGCAGCGACGCGTACGAGCCGGCCTTGCCGACGAGCTCGTAGATGTCGGCGATCTCGCGCATCGCGGCGACGAGGCCGGGGCCGTCGAGCTCGGCGACCTTCCCGGCGTAGCGCTCGGCGAACGCGTCGGCGCGCTGCTGAGCCTCGTCGAGCTGGGCGTCGATGCGCTCCTCGCCCTGGCCGTCGAGCAGCGGCTCGAGGTCCCAGGACGCGCCTTGGAGGGCGGGGTCGGTCTCGGTCTCGGCGGCCATGCCCGCAGGCTACCGGTCGGCCGATCAGCCGAAGATGCCCTCGAGGATCCCGCCCGCCGAGCGCGGGTCGACGTCGTAGGTGCGCTTGAAGCGCTCGTACTCGGCGTCGTCGGCGAGCGCGAGCACCAGCTCCTCGCGGGTCGACCCGTACTCGCAGGCGGCCCGGTCGAGCAGCTCGAGGGCGCGGTCCTGGAGGAAGCCGAGCACGCCGCCGCTGCCGGGCCCGTCGCGGTCGTGGCAGGGGTCGGCGATCACGACCGGCTCCGGTCGCCGGTCGCGGTCCACCACCGCCGCCCCGGTGACCGCGGCGATCGCGAGGACGGCGGTCGCGCCGATCGCGGCCAGGCGCACCTGGGCGCCGAGGACGAGCACGAGCGCGGCGATGAGCGCCAGCCCGCCGGTGATGAGGTAGGCGGGCCGGAACGCCTCGGCGACCGCGGCGACGATCACGTCGTCGACGCGCTCGGCGATCCGTTCGAACGCGGCGCGGTCGTCGCCCTCGAAGCTCGGGCGCTGCTCCTCGACGGCCGCCTCCAGGCCGCCGCGCGGGTCCTGCGTGTCGACCCCGTTCAGCAGCGCGGGCGCCAGCTCGATCTTGGCGATCGGGTCCATCTTCGCGTCGAGGACGACGGCGACCCCCTGGTAGCGGGCGGACTCGGTCACCTTGTCGAGCTGGTTGCTGACGACCGGGGCGAGGATCGCCAGCGCGACGACGATCCCGACGTGGCGGGCCACGAGCACGCGCTCGGCGTCGGCCGACGTGCGCTCGGGCATCATGCCGCCGGCCAGCGCCGGGTAGGCGAGGCCCATCCCGATGCCGGCCAGGACCTGCGGCGCGATCGTCCAGGCCAGGCGCGCGTCGGGCAGGTAGGCGAGCGCGGCGGCGCCGGCGGCGACGAGCAGGCAGCCGCAGGCGGCGCGCACGTGGGCGTCGCCGGGGATGCGGCTGGCGGCGAGCGCGGCGACCGGCAGCACCGACACCGCGAGCGCCGCCTCGAGCGGGTCGACCGACCAGCCGGCGACGAGCTCGAGCACGAGCAGGAACAGCACGGCGGTCAGCGCCGCGCTGATGGCGCCGAGCGCGATCGCCGCGCGCCAGCGCAGCGGGGCGCTGGCCGGCGCGCCCGGCGGCGGGATGCGCAGCCCCCAGCAGGCGACCGCGGCGGCCGCGGCGACCGGCGCCTGCGCGACGAAGATCGCGCGCCAGTCGAGCAGGTCGGTGAGCGCGCCGCCGATCGCGGGGCCCGCGGCGGTGCCGAACACGGCGGCGGCGATCCACAGGCGGCGGCCCAGCGAGGCGTCGTGCCCGCCGGCGTCTATCAGGTCGAACGCGGCGATGAGCGCGGCGGCGCCGCCGGCGGCCTGGATGCCGCGGAAGATCAGCAGCGCGGTGAGGTCGTCGGCCACCGCGCAGCCGACCGAGGCGGCCGCGAACACGAGCATGCCGACGGCGCCCACGTGTCCGGGGCTGACGCGGCGCGCCAGCATCGCGGCCGGGGTGATGCCGGCGGCGAGCACGAGCGTGTAGACGCCGATGACCGCGGCGACGCCGGTGACGGTCGTGTCGAGCTCGTCGAGCAGCGGCGGGAGCGCGAGCGCGACGATCGAGGAGTCCGCCAGGGCCAGGCCGGCGGCGACGGCGACGAGGACGAGCTGGGTGCGGCGCACGGTCGCGCCAGTCTCGCGCGTGGCGCGGCGGCGCGCAGTGGGGCTGCCCCCACTACCGGGGTGCGGCGTGCAGCTCCAGCGTGCCGAACGCGGTGCCCAGCCGCAGGTGCGTGCGGACGTCGGCGAAGCCGGCGTCGCGCAGCAGGCCGGGCAGCCGGCCCTCGCCCAGCGCCCGCGTGGTCTCGACCCCGTCGATCCGCTGCAGGACGGCGAACCCGGCTCGCGGGACCGGGCCGCGCGGCCGTCCCCAGTCGGCGATGTGGAGCCGGCCGCCCGGGGCCAGGACGCGGCGCATCTCGGCGAGGGCCTCCGCCTTCGCCGCGTCGGTCAGGTGGTGGAGGACGAGCGAGACGACGACCCGGTCGACGCTCGCGTCGTCGAGGGGCAGCGCGGTGGCGAGGCCCTCGCGCCAGTCGACCCGGTCCGCGCCTGGCTTGCCCCTCGCGATGGCCAGGGCGGCGGGGTCGCCGTCCACGGCGACGACCTGCGCGTGCGGCGCCAGGGCGAGTGCCAGCGTCCCGGTGCCGGCCCCGACGTCGGCGACGGTCCGGGGCCCGCCGTCGAGCACCGCGCGCACGAGCGCCGGGCGCCAGCGGGGCTCCCGCATCGTGAGCGCGACGATCGGGTCGTAGAGCCGGGTGAGGGCGTCGAGCCCGGCGGCGGGGACGTAGCGCTCGGCCATCGCGGGGCATTGTGCCGCGTCGTCCAGGTCCGTCCGGCCGCTTGCCTACCTTCCGGCGCTCCTTGACGGACCTCGCAGCACCCATTGCCCGCGGCCGGGATCTCCCGGACTGGCCCGCGAACCGGCCCTTGCGCGCCTGGCAGCGCGAGGCGCTGGCCGCGCTCGCCGACCACGACGGCGACGCGTTCCTGGCCTCCGCGACGCCCGCGGCGGGCAAGACGACGTTCGGCCTGCGGGTGGCCTGGGAGATGCTGCGCAGCGGCCGCGTGTCGCGCGTCGTGGTCGCCGGGCCGACCACCCACATCTGCCGCCAGTGGGCGGCCGACGCCGCCCGCTACGGCATCGACCTCGAGCCCAACCGGCCCAACGCCGAGGGGCCCGAGCCGCGCGACCGCGACGGGATCGCGGTGACCTACCAGACGATCGCCGCCGGCCCCAAGGTCCACGCGGCCGCGACCCGCCGCCGGCCCACGCTGCTGATCGCCGACGAGCCGCACCACATGGGCGAGCACGCCGCCTGGGGGCGCGGCGCCCAGGAGGCGTTCGGCGGCGCGGTCCTGAAGCTGCTGCTGTCCGGCACCCCGTTCCGCTCCGACAACGCCGCGATCCCGTGGGTCGAGTACGACGACGAGGGGCTCTCGCAGGCCAGCTACGTGTACGGCTACTCGCAGGCGCTGGTCGACGAGGTGTGCCGGCCGATCACGTTCCTGCCCTACGACGGCGAGATGGAGTGGCGCAGCGACGGGCGCCTGCGCTCGGCCACCTTCGACGTCGCCCTGCCCGCCGCCGAGGCCGCGCGCCGCCTGCGCACCGCGCTGGACGCGCACGGCGACTGGATGGGGGAGGTGCTGCGCGACGCCGACGCGCGGCTCTCGCGCGTGCGCGCCGACGGCCACCCCGACGCGGGCGGCCTCGTCGTCGCCTCCGACCAGGAGCACGCGCGCGCGATCGCCGCGCGCCTGGAGGGCGTCTGCGGCGAGCGGCCGGAGATCGTCATGAGCGACGAGCCCGAGGCGAGCGCGCGGATCGCCGCGTTCAGCGCGTCGACGCGGCGCTGGCTGGTGTCGGTGCTGATGGTGTCCGAGGGCGTCGACATCCCGCGCCTGCGCGTCGGCGTGTACGCGACCGCGGCGCGCACCGAGCTGTTCTTCCGCCAGGTCGTCGGCCGCTTCATCCGCCGCACCCCGTCGCCGGAGCCGGCGCGCCAGATGAGCTACCTGCTGCTGCCCGCCGACTCGCGGCTGAAGGCGCTGGCGTTCGCGATCGAGGAGGAGCGCCGCCACGCGCTCGACCTCACCCCGCGCGAGCTGGGCGACCAGGTCGAGCTCGACGAGCCCGTCGAGGAGGAGCGCAAGCCCAAGGGCGAGGGGTTCGAGGCGCTCAGCTCGACCGGCGCGATGCTCGACGGCGAGATCCTGTCGGAGACGACGATGCAGCTCTTCTCGCTCGACGAGCCCAAGCCGCACGCGGCGCTGGCCGCCTTCGCGGTGCCCGGCGCGGTGGGCGGGGACGGGGCGGCGGCCGCGCCGTCGGCGGGCGGATCGGCCCACGACGCGATGCACGAGACCGCGTTCGCCTCCCGCGAGCGGCTGCGCGAGCAGCGCGCCGCGCTCGTCGCCCAGCTCGCGCGCCGCACCGGCGAGCCGCACCGCGACATCCACGCGCGCATCAACCGCCGCACGGGCGCGCGCTCGGTCGGCGCCGCGACGCGCGAGCAGCTCGAGAGGGGCAACGCCCTGCTCGAGCGCGAGCTGGCCAAGTAGCCGGCCTCCGCACGCCGGGGCCCGCGGACCCCTAGACTGCGAAACATGACGCGGGCGTCATCCAACCGCTTCGACGTCGACTGGGTCGTCATCGGGTCGGGGTTCGGCGGCAGCGTGAGCGCGCTGCGGCTGGCCGAGAAGGGGTACCCGGTGCTCGTCCTCGAGCAGGGCTCGCGCCGCGAGGACGCCGACATGCCCCGCTCCACCTGGGACCTGCGCCGCTACTTCTACGCGCCGCGCCTGGGGCTGCGCGGCATCTTCCGCATCACCCCGTTCAAGGACGTGCTCGTCGTGTCCGGCGCGGGCGTCGGCGGCGGCAGCCTCGGCTACGCGATGACGCTGTACGTGCCGCCCGGCCCGTTCTTCGACGACCCCCAGTGGGCGGGCCTGCGCGACTGGCGCGCCGAGCTGGCGCCCCACTACGAGACCGCCCAGCGGATGCTCGGCGTCACCGACGTCACGCGCGACGACCTCGCCGACCGCCTGCTGCGCGAGTTCGGCGAGGAGATCGGCGTCGGCCACACCTACCGCAAGGCGCGCGTGGGCGCGTTCCTCGGCCCGCCCGGCGAGACCGTCCCCGACCCCTACTTCGGCGGCGAGGGCCCCGCGCGCACCGGCTGCACGAGCTGCGGCCGCTGCATGGTCGGCTGCCCCGTCGGCGCCAAGAACAGCCTGCCCAAGAACTACCTGTGGTTCGCCCAGCGCCGCGGGGCGCGCATCGAGGCCGACCGCCAGGTCACGCGCCTGCGGCCGCTGAACGGCGCCGACGGCGCCGACGGCTGGGAGATCACCCACGAGCGCACCGGCGCCTGGCTGCGCAAGCGCCGGCGCACGATCCGCGCGCGCGGCGTGGTCGTCGCGGGCGGCGCGCTGGGCACCAACCGCCTGCTCGCCCAGGCCCGGGAGGCCGGCGACCTGCCGAACCTGTCCCCGCGCCTCGGCGACCTCGTGCGCACCAACAGCGAGGCGATCCTCGCCGTCACGGTCCCGCCCGAGCAGGCCGAGGGGCTGCAGGACCGCGTCGCGATCAGCTCGTCGATCTACCCCGACCCGCACACGCACGTCGAGACCGTCGTCTACGGCCACGGCGGCGGCGCGATGCGCTCGATGTTCACGCTGCTCACCGGCAACGGCAGCCGCGTCACGCGCCCGCTGAAGCTGCTCGGCCAGCTCGTGCGCCACCCGGTGCGCGCCGCCAACCTCATGTTCCGCCCCGGCTGGTCGAGCCGCACGATCGTCGTCCTCGTGATGCAGTCGCTCGACAACGCGATCCGGCTGCGCCCGCGCCGCGGCCCGTTCGGCCTGCGCCTGCAGACCGAGCAGGACCCCGAGCGGCCCAACCCCACGTTCATCCCGGTGGCCAACCGGTTCGCGCAGTGGCTCGCGCGCCGCACCGGCGGCATCGCCGGCTCCTCGGTGCTCGAGGCCGCGCTGTCGATCCCGACCACCGCGCACATCCTCGGCGGCGCGCCGATCGGCGCCACGCCCCAGGACGGCGTCGTCGACGCCGACCAGCGCGTGTTCGGCTACGAGAACCTGCTCGTGTGCGACGGCGCGGCGGTGCCCGCCAACGTCGGCGTGAACCCGTCGCTGACGATCACGGCGATGAGCGAGCGCGCGATGTCCCGCATCCCGCCCAAGCCCGGCGCGACCCCGCACGAGCCGGTCGGCGTGCGCCCGATCGCGGGCGCCACCGCGGTCGCCCGTCCCGAGCCGCTGCTGCCGGCGTGATCGACGGGCCGCTGCAGGCGATCGCCGGCGTCCCCGAGTCGGCGCTCGACGACGCGACCGCGGCGAAGCTGCCGCCCGCCGCCCCGCCCGCGCCGTGGCCCGCGGTCGCCGACGCGGTCGTGTGGCTGCACCGCGCCGCGCCCGGCGCGACGCTGCTGCAGCTCGGCGACCTGCGCGGCCGGCCCGCGATCCCGCTGACGGTCGGCGCGTTCATCCGCTACCGCGAGACGCCGGTCGGCCCCTACGACGAGATCCTCGCCGCGCCCGTCGTGCTGGCCGAGCGCCCGCTGCCCGCCGCGACCGTGCCGTTCATCGCGGTCGACTCGCTCGCCTCCCTGCGCGGCGGCCGCGAGCAGTGGGCGCTGCCCAAGACGCTCGCGCGCTTCACGTTCGCCGGCGACACGGCGCGGGCCGAGGGCGACGGCTGGAGCGTCGCCGCCCGCGTGCGCGCCCGCCCCCGCGAGCTGCCGGTCGCGCTGGCGCTGCGCGACCGCCAGCCGCTGCCCGGCGGCGGCAGCGCGCTGGTCGACATCCGCCTGCGCGGCCGCGCCCGCCTCGGCCGCGTCGCCGTCACGGCCGAGGGCCCGGAGCTGCCGAGCTGGCTGCTTCCGGGCCCTCACCCTGCGTTGGTCATCCGCGGAGGACGGATGACCTTCGGCGCGCCTCGCGGCTAAGCCACGACCGGGACGCGCGCCTCCTCCTCCGCCTCCTCGACACGCTCCGGCTCGTCGACCACCGGCTCGTGACGGAAGCGGGGGAGCCACTCCAGCCACCTGGGCAGGTACCAGTTCCAGTCGCCCAGCAGCTTCATCGCGGCCGGCAGCAGCACCGCCCGGATGATCGTCGCGTCGATCAGGACCGCGGTCGCCAGCCCGACGCCCATCTGCTTGAACTCGAGCATCGACAGCGTCGCGAAGATCGAGAACACCGCGACCATCACGATCGCCGCGCTCGTCACGACCGACGCCGTGGCCTTGATGCCGGTGCTGATCGCGCGCTCCGTGCTCAGGCCCCGGTCGAAGCCCTCGCGGATCCGGCTGAGGATGAACACGTGGTAGTCCATCGACAGGCCGAACAGCACGACGAACAGGAACAGCGGCAGCCAGGCGGTGATCCCGCCGTTGGAGTGGAAGCCCAGCAGGCCCTCGAGGTGGCCCTCCTGGAAGATCCACACGAGGACGCCGTAGGAGGCGGCCACGCCCAGCAGGTTCAGCAGGATCGACTTCACCGCGATCACGACCGAGCGGAACGTGACGAGCAGCAGCAGGAACGCGAGCCCGAGCACGAACGCGAACACCAGCGGCGCGCGCGAGGCCATGAGGTCGCTGAAGTCCTTGCTGCCCGCGGTCATGCCGGTGACGTTCACCTCGGCGCCGTCGACCGCGCCGACCGTCGCCGGGATCACCTCGTCCTTCAGGCGGGCGAGCGCGGCGTTGGACACGTCGTCGGTGCCGCCGCCCGCGAGCGGGATGTCGACGATCGCGGCGTGGCCGCCCTCGGAGATCGTCACCCCGACGGGGCCGCCCATGTCGTCGGCGCTGAGCGCCTCGGCGCGCAGCTCCTCGATCGCCTGCGTCATCTGCGGCGAGCGCACGTCGTCGGCCTGGATCACGACCACGGCCGGGGTCGGGCCGCCGGGGAACGCCGCCTGGATGCGGTCGTAGGTCTGCATCACCGGCAGGTCGCGGGGCAGGCCCTCGGCGCCCGGCAGCACGAGCTTCAGCCCGAACGCCGGGATCGCCATCACGACGAGCAGGGTCGTCGCGACGATCGTCGACAGCCACGGGCGGCGGAGCACGCGGTCCAGCACCCAGCTCCACGCGCGCGGGTCCTCGCCCGGGCGGCGCAGCCGGTGCAGGAACGGCACGCGGCCCTTGTTCACGCGGTCGCCGAGCCAGGCCAGCATCGCCGGCAGGACGGTGACCGAGCCGAGCATCGCGACGCCGACGACCAGCAGCGTGCCGGTGGCCATGCCGGTGAAGATGCTGCTGCCCGACAGGTACATGCCGGCCATCGCGATCATCACCGTCAGGCCGGAGATGAGCACCGCCCGGCCTGAGGTGGCGGCGGCGACCAGCAGCGCGCCGCGTTCGTCGCGTCCCTTCTCGCGCTCCTCGCGCTCCCTGCGCATGTAGAACAGCGAGTAGTCCACGCCGACGGCCATGCCGATCAGCAGGATCACGGACGAGACCGCCTCGTCGACGGGCCAGATCTGGCTGGGGATCGCGACGAGCCCGAGTGCCGCGGCGACCGACGTCAGCGCCAGCAGGACCGGCAGCCCGGCGGCGACGAGCGCGCCGAACGTGACGATCAGGATGAGCAGCGTGATCGGGATCGACAGGAACTCCGCCTGGCGGAAGTCCTCCTCGAAGCGCTCCGACAGCGCCTTGTCCGCGCTCGCGTCGCCGAACTGCTCGATGCGCAGCTCGGGATGCGCGCGCTGCGCGTCGGCGACGGCGGCGAGCACCGGCTCGACGCGCTCCTCGGCGTCGTCGGCGTCGCCGGACATCTCGGCCTGGATCAGCGCCGAGCGGCCGTCCTCGGAGATCTGGTCGGCGTTGTCGCGCTGCAGCGGCGACTCGACGGTCGCGATCTCCGGCAGCGCGTCGAGCCGTCGTTCGACGTCGCGGACGGCGTCGCGGAATGCAGGATCGGACGCCGACAGCGACCCGTCGCGCGCCTGCACGAGGATCGTCTCATCGGCCGTCTCGGGGAAGTGCTCGTCGAGGGCCTTCTCGGCACGGCCCGACGAGCCGCTCCCGTTGTCGTCCTCGAGCTGCTGCGTGCCGAGCATGCCGCCCAGGAGCAGGGCGATGAACACGAACGCAAGCCATCCGAAGATCGCCTTCTTGCGGTTGTTCGCGCTCCAGCGGCCGGCGCGCGCAGCGAGGTTCTCACGTGTCTGGGGCATGACCGCAGGCTCTCGCCGCCGGCGCGTCGCAGCTAGGTGGGCGGGCCGGTGTCCGGGGGTGGGGGCAGCCACACCGGCGCGGGTGTCGCCAGGCGCACCTGCGCGATACGCTGCCGCCCCACATGCGCCTGGCGACATTCCTGCCCTCCGGGGCCGACACCCCTCTGGCCGGCGAGGTGGCCGGCGGCCACGTCACCGCGTTCGGCGACGGGTCGAGCGTGCTCGACCGTCTGCGCTCCGGGGATCGCACCCCGGCGCGCGGCGAGGCGTGGCCGCTGGACGACGTGCGCCTGCTGGCGCCGGTGCCGCGCCCGCGCGCGATCTTCTGCATCGGCCGCAACTACGCCGCGCACGCGGGCGAGCTGGGCAACGACGTCCCCGAGGCGCCGATCGTCTTCCTGAAGCTGCCGTCGTCGTCGACGGCGCCCAACGACCCGGTCGACGTGCCGGCGGCCGCGTCCAGGCGGCTGGACTACGAGGGCGAGCTCGTGATCGTCATGGGCCAGGACGGCGCGGTCGCCGGGTACGCGGTCGCCGACGACCTCAGCGCCCGCGACCTGCAGGGCCGCGAGCCGCAGTGGACGCGCGCCAAGGGCTTCGACCGCTCGTGCCCGTGGGGGCCGTGGGTCACGACCGCCGACGAGGTCGCCGACCCGGAGGCGCTGACGCTGCGCACGTGGGTCAACGGCGAGCTGCGCCAGGACGCGTCGACGAGCGACCTGATCTTCGGCGTCGAGAAGCTCGTGTCGTTCATCGGCGAGACCTGCACGCTGGAGCCGGGCGACCTGATCCTCACCGGCACGCCCGCCGGCGTGGGGATGGCGATGGACCCGCGGCGCTTCCTGGCGTCGGGCGACGTGATCCGCATCGAGATCGAGTCGCTGGGCGCGATCGAGCACGCGATCGCCTGACCGCGCTCGTTTCGGGCCCCGCCGCACCGGGAAAGGGTGCGTCGCGATGCTCGGACGGGTCGGGGTGCTCCTTGCCGTGCTCTGCGCGGCGCTTGCCGTCGCGGCGTCGCCCGCGTCCGCGCGCACGGTCTCGGCCGTCGTGATCGCCCCGGCGGCGAGCGACGCCGCGGGCGCCACGCGCCTGCCGATGCTGCTCGGGCCGCGCGGCCAGCTCCGCGTCGGGCGCCCGGTGGTGGCGCCGGTGGTGCCGCGCGGGTCGCACCCGATCCGCTGGGGCACCGACCGGATGGCGCTCGGCGGCCTGCGCCCCGGCGACCGCCTGCGCGTCGTGCTGCGCGGCGATCGCGCGCGGCGGATCGTGCTGCGCCGCAGCGGCCGCGCCGACGAGTTCGGCCGCATCGTGGAGCAGTTCGCCGAGCTGCAGACGGTCGTGCGCGAGACGATCGCGGTGGCCGGGCCGGTCACCGGCGCGACGTCGACGAGCATCCCGCGCGACCAGGTCACCGCGCTGCGCCTGCAGCTCACGCTGCTGGGGTCG
The DNA here is from genome assembly GCA_035565675.1 of Capillimicrobium sp. Classification (GTDB taxonomy): domain Bacteria; phylum Actinomycetota; class Thermoleophilia; order Solirubrobacterales; family Solirubrobacteraceae; genus Capillimicrobium. Next base: position 23,399 of record DATMSA010000048.1, read on the forward strand.
GCGCTGGAGGCGATCGGGACCGACGTCGACGTGTCGCTGGAGCGCCTGGGCGAGGTGCGCCCGCGCGAGGCGGCCCGCCGCGCCGCGGTCGTCGCCGCCCAGCAGCCCTACGCGACGCAGCTCGCCGCGGTGCGCGACGCCGCCCGGGGCGTCGCGGCGGAGGCCGCCGCGGCCGCGGAGCTGCTCGACGCGGTCGCCGACGTGCCCGGCAGCACCGACGGCACCGCCGACCCGCCGGACCCGGCCGCGCCGATCGAGGTGCCGCTCAGCGTCGTCGGCGCCGTGGGCCAGCTCGCCAACCGCCTGGCCGACCTCGCCGAGCGCCTCGGCCACCCGCTCGGGCAGCCGTACGAGCCGGGCGGGGTACTGGACCCCGCGCCGGGCTAGGGTCGTTCCGGGGGTGGGAGCCCTCGTCCGCGTATGGCGCGGGAAATGGCTCCCACGTCGGTGCCGCGCGGCGGCCTCGCGGTCAGTGCGAGCTGATGACCTTGTCGATGAGGCCGTACTCGACGGCCTCCTCGGGCTTGAAGAAGCGGTCGCGCTCCATGTCGGAGTGGACCTGCTCGATCGACTGCCCGGTGTGGTGGGCGTAGATCTCGTCGATCCGCCGGCGCGTCTTGATGATCTCCTGCGCGTGGATCTCGATGTCGGTCGCCTGGCCCTCGAAGCCCGACGACGGCTGGTGGATGAGGATGCGCGAGTTCGGCAGCGAGAAGCGCTTGCCCTTCGCCCCGCCCGCCAGCAGCAGCGAGCCCATGCTCATCGCGATCCCGCAGCAGATCGTCTGCACGTCGGGCTTGATGAAGTTCATCGTGTCGTAGATCGCCAGGCCCGCGTAGATCGACCCGCCGGGCGAGTTGATGTACAGCGAGATGTCCTTGTCGGGGTCGCTGGACTCGAGGTGCAGGAGCTGGGCGACGATCAGGTTGGCCACCTGATCGTCGACGGCCGTGCCGAGGAAGATGATGCGCTCGTTCAGCAGGCGCGAGTAGATGTCGTACTCGCGCTCCCCGCGCGCGCTGCGCTCGATGACGGTCGGGATCAGGGGCATGGCCAGCAGGCTAGCGGGCGCCCGCGAGCGTGCCCGGCTCAAGTCGCCCGGCACCGCTGCCGAAGATGGCGCCGAGATGCTCATGCCCCGGTTCCCCCGCCTCCGGCTCGCCCTCGCGCTCGCGGCCCTCGGCGCGGCGATGCTGCCCGCCGTCGCGACCGCGGAGGCCGAGCCGCGGATCGCTCCCCTCACGCTCACCCGCGCCGCCGACGGGCGCGCGGTCGTCCACGCCGCCCTCACGCTCAGCCCGTCGCCCGGGCGCAACGAGGTGACCGTCATCGCCCGCGTGTTCCGCGACGAGGACGACCAGGGCCACGCCACCGGCCTCGTGCAGGAGCTGCGGCGCACGCTCACGCTGCCCGACGGGCCGCGCACGACGCGGCGGCTGCGCTTCCCGCTGTCGCGGGCGGCCACGCGCGCGCTCGTGCGCGCCGGCGCGTTCAGCGGCGACCACGGGCGACGCCACCGCGAGCGGACCGCGCGCGAGCTGTACACGGTGACGGTCCGCCACGTCCGCGACCGCGCCGGCGACGGGTCCGCCGACGAGACGCAGATCGCCTCCGCCGACGGCTGGGTCGGACGCACCGGCCGCGCGCACGCCGCGCTGCACGGGGCGGTGCTGACGGTCGCCAACCAGACGGATCGCGAGCTCGCCATCGCGACGACGCCGCTGAACTGCATGTACGACCACGGCGAGGAGGGCTCCCACGTCAGCGAGCTGATCGGCACCCTGGCCCCCGGCGCGTCGATCTCCAGCTACATCGAGGACAACGCGAGCCTGTGGACGCTCGGCGACACGCCGCTGGAGATCCAGGCCAACATCAACGCCTGGCTGAAGAAGCAGGGCGCCGCCCTCGGCCTCGGCCTGCAGGTGGCGGGCTACATCGGTCAGGGCTTCGACTACCTGACGAAGGTCGTGCTCGTCGGCTTCGCCACGAAGACCTGCGCGTACACGCAGTCGCTGTTCGGGATCCTCGTCATCGACCGCGACACGCACGACTGGGCCGCCGGCGTCTACCGCGTCCAGGGCGGCGACCCGACGGTCCTGCGCCGCGAGGTCGCCGACTCGGGGGCGTTCACGCTGGGGTGGACCGCGCCGGGGTTCCGCACGACGCTCGCGATCCAGCCGAAGTGACGACTCCGCTGTCGTAGCTTGTGGGGGCGTGGCGTCTGTCCCCGCCCTTCAGCTCACCGGCCTGACCAAGCGCTACGACGACGGGTTCCTCGCCCTCGACGGGTTCGACCTCACGATCCCCGACGGCGAGTTCTTCGGGCTGCTCGGACCCAACGGCGCCGGCAAGACGACGCTCATCAGCGCCGTCTGCAACCTCATCCGGGTGACGGCGGGGGAGATCTCGGTCTTCGGCCACCCGCACACGACCTGGGAGGCGCGGCGGCTCATCGGGCTCGCCGAGCAGGACGTCAACCTCGACCGCTTCCTCGACGTCGAGGAGACGCTGCTCTTCCACGGCGGCTACTACGGGATGAGCCGCGCCCACGCGCGCCGGCGCGCGCGGGAGATGATGGACGTCTTCGACCTGCGCGCGAAGGCCGGCGTCCGCGCCCCCGCGCTGTCGGGCGGCATGCGCCGGCGCCTGCTGCTGGCCCGCGCGCTGATGCACGAGCCGCGCCTGGTGATCCTCGACGAGCCCACCGCGGGCGTCGACTTCGAGCTGCGCATCGAGCTGTGGCGCTACATCCGCCGCCTGCACGGCGAGGGCACGACGATCCTCCTCACCACGCACTACCTCGAGGAGGCCGAGGAGCTGTGCCGCGACATCGCGCTCATCCGCGACGGGCGGCTGCTGGCGCGCGACACCGCCGACGAGCTGCGACGCCGCTACGGCGCGGCGACCCTCACCGAGGTCTACATGAAGGCGATGAACGCGGCATGACGCGCACGGGCCTGCTCGCGCTGACGCACCGCGAGGTGGTGCGCGTCCTGAAGCTGTGGTCGCAGACGATCGCCGCGCCGGTCGTGTCGTCGTTCCTGTTCATCGTCGTCTTCGGCCTGTCGCTGGGCGGGCGCATCCGCCAGGTCGGCGGCGTCGACTACGAGGTGTTCATCGTGCCCGGCCTCATCACGATGGCGATGGTCCAGGCGGCGTACTCCAACAACTCGTCGACGGTCTTCCAGGCGCGCTTCGACCGCTACATCAACGACATCCTCGCCTCGCCGATGCGCCCGTGGGAGGTCAACCTCGGGCTGACGCTCGGCGGCGTCGTGCGCGCGCTGCTGATCGCGCTGGCGCTGCTGGCCCTGTCGCTGCCGATCGCCGACCTGCCGGTCCGCGAGCCGCTCGTGCTCGTCGCCGCCACCGCGCTGGGCCTGACGCTGTTCGCCTCGCTCGGGGTCGTCGTCGGCATCTACGCGCAGACGTGGGACCACGCCGGCTTCGTCAACAACATCGTGATCCTGCCGCTGACGTTCCTCGGCGGCGTCTTCTACTCGGTCGACCTGCTCCCGTCGCCGTGGGAGGAGATCTCGCACGCCAACCCGATCTTCTATCTCGTGCAGGCGATGCGCTACGGGTTCCTGGGCACCGGCGACGTGAGCGTCGCGCTGGCCCTCGGCGTCACCGGCGCGCTCGCCGCGGTCATGGTCGTGTGGTCCTCGTGGCTGTTCCGGACGGGACGCCGGCTGAAGCCGTAGCGGAGGCCGGCGCGGCGCCGGCCGGCGGACCCGACCCGCTGGCCCGCGTCCCACCGCTCGCGCTTGTCCTCACGGGCATCGTCTCGGTGCAGTTCGGCGCGGCGCTGGCGATCGGGCTGTTCGACGACCTCGGGCCGGCCGGGACCGTGCTGCTGCGGGTCGTGTTCGGCGCCGTGATCCTGACCGCGGTCGTGCGCCCGCGCTGGCGCGACTACCACCGCGCCGACGTGCCCCTCGTCGTCGCCTTCGGGCTGACGCTCGGCGTGATGAACCTGACGTTCTACGAGGCGCTGGACCGCATCCCGCTCGGCATCGCGGTGACGATCGAGTTCGCCGGGCCGCTGGCGGTCGCGGTCATCGGCTCGCGCCGGCCGCTGGACCTGCTGTGGGTCGTGCTCGCCGGCGGCGGCATCGTGCTGCTCGCCGACCCGTTCGGCACCGGCGAGGCGGTCGACCACCTCGGCCTCGCCTTCGCGGCGATCGCGGGCGTCTGCTGGGCGATGTACATCGTGCTCGCCGCCCGCGCCGGCCCGCGCTTCCGCGGCGCCGACGGGGTCGCGCTGGCGATGCTCGTCGCCGCGCTGGTCCCCATCGGGCCGGGCATCGCCGAGGGCGGCAGCGCGCTGCTGTCGATCGACGTGCTCGCGATCGGCGCCGCCGTCGGCCTGCTCAGCACCGCGATCCCCTACACGCTGGAGACCGAGGCGCTGCGCCGCATCCCGCGCCACGTGTTCTCGGTGCTGATGAGCCTGGAGCCGGCCGTCGCCGCGCTCGCCGGCTTCGTGGTCATCGGCCAGGACCTGCACGTGCGCGAGGTCGTCGCGATCGCCCTCGTGGTGATCGCCAGCGCCGGCGCGTCGAGAAACGCCGCAGCGTTGCCCGACGCGTAACGTTCTCGCCTCTGCCCGTGTTCCCGATCAACGTCCCCAATGTCCTGACGCTCCTGCGCATCCTCCTGGTGCCGGTCGTCGTCGTGGCGCTGCTCGACGAGACGCCCAACGGGGACCTGCTGGCCGCGGTCGTGTTCGCGCTCGCGTCGATCACCGACTGGGTCGACGGCTACCTCGCGCGCTCGCGCGGGGCGATCACGACGTTCGGGAAGCTCATGGACCCGATCGCCGACAAGCTGCTGGTCGTCGCCGCGCTCGTGTCGCTCGTCTCGCTGAGCCGGCTGCCCGCGTGGGTGGCGATGGTGATCATCGCGCGCGAGCTGGCGGTGACGATGAGCCGCATGGCGGCGACCGGGCAGGGCGTCGTCATCTCGGCCAACCGCTGGGGGAAGGTCAAGACCGCGCTGCAGGTGCTGATGATCTTCCTGGTGATCGCGGTGAGCGGCTCGCCGGTGTGGCTCGACGTGCTCGTCTACGTGACGGTCGGGGTCACGGTGATCTCGGGCGTCGAGTACTTCTTCGGCCTGCGCCGCACGCTGGCCGCGCGCGACCGCGAGCGCGCGCGGGCCGCGGCCGCCGAGCGCGACGCGTCGGCGTAGCGCGGCGCGTCAGGCCAGCAGCGCGCGCAGCGCCGCGCGCAGCCGCTCGCGCTCGGCCTCGGGCAGCGGCGCCAGGAAGCGCTCCTCGGAGTCGAGCACGGCCGGGTGCGCGCGCGCCAGCAGCCGCCGCCCGGACGGGGTGAGGTGCAGCGCGTACGCGCGCCGGTCGGCCGGGTCGCGCCGGCGCTCGATGGCCCCGAGCCCCTCGAGCTCGTCGGCCACCGCCACCATCGTCGTGCGGTCGATGCCCTGCCGGCGGGCGAGCCGCTGCTGGGACATCGGCCCCTCGGCGTCGAGCAGCACGAGCGCGCCGTAGCCCTTGGGGCTGAGCCCGAGCGCGGCGAGCGCCTCGCGGGTCAGCGCGCGGTGCGCCTCGTGCGCGCGGCCCAGCAGGGGGCCGAGGCGGTCGTCGAGCGGGGAGGGAGGTTGCGACATCGCGCGAGAAGTGTAGGATGACTGATGATCAGTCGTACTGACGATCTTCGGAGGTGCCTCGTGTCCGCCGCATCCGTCCGCTACATCGTCGACGACGTCGACGCGGCCGCCGACTTCTATCGCGACCGGCTCGCTTCGCCGTCGACCGACGCCCCGGCCCCGGCTTCGCGGTCCTCTCCCGCGGGCCGCTGCGGCTGCTGCTGTCCGAGCCGCGCGGCCCCGGCGGGGCCGCCCAGCCCGCCGCCGACGGCGCCCGCCCGCAGCCCGGCGGGTGGAACCGCATCCAGCTCGAGGTCGACGACCTCCCCGCCCGGGTCGAGGCGCTGCGCGCGGCCGGGGTGCGCCTGCGCGGCGACGTCGTCCACGGCCGCGGCGGCGACCAGGTGCTCGTCGACGACCCGTCGGGCAACGCCGTCGAGCTGTTCCAGCCCGCCCGCTGACCTACGCGCCGGCCTCCTGCACGAGCAGCGCGATCTGCACGCGGTTGTCCACCTCGAGCTTGGACAGCAGGCGCGACACGTGCGCCTTCACCGTCGCGACGCTCATGTGCAGCTCGGCCGCGATGTCGGCGTTCGACGCGCCGCGGCCGACGGCCAGCGCCACCTCGCGCTCGCGCTCGGTCAGCCCGGCCAGCCGGGCGCGCGCCTCGTCGCGCCGCGCGCCCGCGTCGCCGTCGCCGGCCACCAGCGCGATGAGGCGGCGGGTGATCGCCGGCGACAGCATCGACTCGCCCGCGTGCACGAGCTCGATCGCGCGCACGATCTCGGCCGGCGGCGTGTCCTTCAGCAGGAAGCCCGCCGCCCCGGCCTGCAGCGCGCGCAGCACGAGCTCGTCGGCGTCGAACGTCGTCAGCACGACCACGGCCGGCGGGTCGGGCTGGCCGCGCACCAGCCGCGTGGCGGCGATGCCGTCGAGCTGCGGCATGCGGATGTCCATCAGCACGACGTCGGGCCGGTGGCGGTCGACCGCGGCGAGCACCTCCCGGCCGTCGCCCGCCTCGGCGACGACGTCGATCCTGTCGACGCCCGCGAGCATCATGCGCAGCCCCGAGCGCACCAGCGGGTCGTCGTCGACGAGCATGACGCGGATCGGCGCGTCGGTCATGTCTCCAGCGGCAGGGTCGCGCGCAGCACGAAGTCGCCGGCGGCGTCGGGGCCGTGCTCGAGCCGTCCGCCCGCGAGCTCCACGCGCTCGCGCAGCCCGATCAGCCCCGAGCCGGCGCCCGGCAGCAGCGTCTCGCCGGGCTCGGCCTCGGCGGCGGCGGGCAACGGCACCGCGACCGGCGCCCGGTTGACGACGACCACCTCGAGCTCGGCGCCGTCGCGGACGGCGACGCGCACCCGCACCGCCGCGCCCGGCGCGTGCTTGCGGGCGTTCGTCAGCCCCTCCTGCACGATCCGGTAGGCGGCGCGCCCCGCCGCGTCCGGGACCGCGTCGAGCGGGCCGGCGCGGTCGAGGTCGATCCGCATCCCGGCGGCGCGGCTCTCGTCGACGAGCGCGGGCACGTCGGCGAGCGTGGGCTGCGGCGGCTCGGTGCCCGCCTCGTCGCCCTCGCGCAGCACGCCGACGATCGCGCGCAGCTCCTCGAGCGCGGCGCGGGCCGTCGCGCGGATGACCCCGGCCGCCTGCGCGATCTCCTCCGGCGACGCGTCGGGGCGGAACTCCAGCGCGCCCGCGTGCACGCTCAGCAGCGACACGCGATGGGCGAGCACGTCGTGCATCTCGCGCGCGATGCGCCGCCGCTCGGCCTCCCGCGCCTGCTCGACGCGCAGGCGCTGCTCGGCCTCCAGGCGGGCGGCGCGCTCGCGCAGCGACCGCACGAGCTCGCGCCGCGCGCGGATGAACAGGCCCCATCCGATGATGACGCCGGTGATCAGGACGCCGATGACGATGCTGACCGCCAGCGGATCCTGCGTGTCGGGATAGAGGATCGAGTAGACGACCGCGGCCACCAGCCCGACGCCGAGCACGGTCACGAGCCCGCGCCGCGACGAGCGGATCGCCGCGTTGAACAGGGCGACCAGCGCCGGGCCGGCGGCCACGGCGGAGACGGCCGACATCGCGCTGACGGCGATCGCCACGGCGGTCGGATGCGGACGCCGCCACCACAGCAGCGTCCCGGCGGCGACGCCGAGGACGATGTCGGCGATCGCCTGCGCCTCGCCGTGCTGATCCCACGTGTCGACCAGCAGGGCGGCGCCGATCGACCAGGCGACGACGAGCGCCAGCACGTCGACGACCCAGTCGCGCGCCGAGCGGCGGCGATCCTCGGGCCGCCCCAGCTCGCCGGGGAGGATCCGCCGCTGCCACGTCGCCACGCCGGCCTGGTGATCGCCCGCGCTCATCGCCGCCACAGCGTACGGCCGGGCGCCCGCGCCGACCCCCGACCAAAGTCGATGCCGGCGTCGCCCTGAGGCGATCGCGAAATGGCCCGGCGGCCGAGGCGACGGCGCCCCGCGAACCCGATGCTGGTCGCCATGATCGAGCTGGAAGGACTCACCAAGCGCCTCGGCGGCCGCACCGTCGTCGAGGACGTGTCGTTCCGCTGCGAGCCCGGCACCGTCACCGGATTCCTGGGACCCAACGGAGCAGGCAAGACGACGACGCTGCGGATGCTCGCGGGGCTGTCGCGACCGGACGCCGGCCACGCGGCCGTGCTCGGGCGCCCGTACGCCGCGCTGCCCAACCCGGGCCGCCGCGTCGGTGTGCTGCTCGACGCGGCCGCGCAGCACGGCGGCCGGCGCGGGCGGGAGGCGCTCGCCATCTCCGCGCAGACGATGGGCGTCGACCCGGCGCGCGTCGACCCGCTGCTGACCCTGGTCGGCCTCGACCGGTCCGCGGCGCGCAAGCGCGTCCGCCAGTACTCGCTGGGCATGCGCCAGCGGCTGGGCATCGCGCAGGCGCTCGTCGGCGACCCCCAGGTGCTCGTCCTCGACGAGCCGGCCAACGGCCTGGACCCCGAGGGCATCCGCTGGATGCGCGAGCTGCTGCGCGACTTCGCCGACCGCGGCGGCACCGTCCTGCTGTCGTCGCACCTGCTGGCCGAGGTCGAGCTGCTCGTCGACCACCTCGTGATCATCGCCGGCGGCCGGATCCGCGCGGCGGGGACCCGCCAGGAGCTGCTGGCCGGCAGCGGGACCGTCGTGCGCGCCACCGACGAGGTCGCGCTCGTCGCCGCGCTGGGCGACGCCGGCCTGGACGCCCGCCGCACGCCCGACGGCGAGTTCGTCGTCGACGCCGAGCCGGAGCGGATCGGGCGGGCCGCGCTCGACGGCGGCGTCGTCCTCACGCGGCTCGGCGAGTCGCAGGGCGCGGGCCTCGAGCAGCTCTTCTTCGAGCTGACCCGCGGCGACGCGCCGGCGCCCGCCGCGCCCGCACCGACCCCCGACCTCGCGGAGGCGATCCGATGACCGATGCGACCCTTCCCCTGCGCCTGCTGCCGCGTGCCGGCGCCGACGTCGACGCCCGTCCCGGCCTGGCGCGCCTCACCGCCGTCGAGCTGCGCAAGATGGTCGACACGCGCGCCGGCTTCTGGCTGCTGACCGCGATCGGCCTCATCACGGTCACGGCGATGGCGCTCATGGCGATCCTGGCCGACCCCAAGGATCAGACGCTGCGCGGGATGCTCGAGGTCGCCGTGCTGCCGACCGCGGTCCTGATGCCGATCGTCGGGGTCCTGCTCGTCACCTCGGAGTGGGGGCAGCGCACCGCGCTGATCACGTTCTCCCTGGTGCCCGAGCGCACGCGCGTGTTCGCCGCGAAGATCGCCGCGGCGTCGCTCGTGTCGATCGCGGCCGCGTGGGTGTGCCTCGCCCTGGCCGCCGTCGCCACCGCGGCCGCCGCGCCCGGCGTCGCGGACACCTGGGAGCTGCCCGCCGCGATGATCGGCCAGCTGCTGATCTACACGGTGACCGGCACGCTCATCGGCGTCGCCTTCGGCGCCCTGGTGCTCGCGTCCGCGCCGGCCATCGTGGCGCTGTTCGCCGTCCCGATCGCCTGGGGCGTCATCGCCGCGCTGGCGGGCATCGAGGACATCGCGCGCTGGGCCGACAGCGACACCGGCCTCTCGCCGCTGCTCGAAGGGACCATGAGCGGCGTCGAGTGGGCGCGCGCCGGCACGACGCTGCTGGTGTGGCTGGTGGTGCCGCTGGCGGTCGGCCTGTGGCGCGTCAGGCGCGCGGAGATCCGCTGAGCCACTCGCGCATGGACAGATGTTCGAAGGCGTGCTCGCCCTCGCGCAGCTCCCGGCGCAGCTCGCCGAGGAGCCCGTAGCGCTCGGCGACCACGTTGTGCTGGTGGATCGTCTCCAGGTTCTCCTGGCGCGCGGAGACGAAGTGGTCGGCGGACAGCTCCGGCAGCCCGTCGACCACGCCGCGCACCATCTCGCGCACGCAGTCCTCGACGAACCGGGGGCGCCGGTGGGCCTTCTCGACCACGGCGCCCTCGTCGCTGCGCTTCATCAGCTCGTAGATCTCGCTGGACATGGAGTCCTCGACGATCGCCAGCAGCGTCGCGGCGTCGAGCTCGACGTCGCAGTTCTCCGGGCAGCCGATGTGCAGCGTGCCCAGGCCGCGCTGGTTGTGGGTGGCGACGGGGACGTCCTCGAGGATCTGCTCGATCTGCTCGTCGCTGAAGCCATGGCCCGACAGGCGCTCGCGCGCGGCGCCGGCGACGAGCTGCTGCGCACACGGGCACGCGGTCATGCCCTGCGCGGCGACCCCGACGAGGCGCCGGGTGCCCTGCTCGCTGGCGGCGGCCGAGCCGAACAGCGTGTAGATCTCCTGCGTCTGGATGCCCGACACCGGCGCCGGCTTGTGCTCCGGGTAGCGGGCGGCGATCGTCACCTCGGCGCGCCGGGCGCCCTGGCGCTCGCGCACGAGCTCGGCGATGCGCACCGCGAGGCGCTCCGCGCGGAACGCGGCCTCGCCGAGCACGACCTCGCCGATGACGTCGTTGACGGTCTCCTCGAAGCGCGACATGTGCGCGCCCTTCTGGGCCGGACCGAGGTCCACGAAGCACTCCAGCCGCGCGAAGAAGAGCTGCTGCTGGACGCGGATCACCTTCTCCACGCCGGTGACCCCGACGCGTGAGAGCGAGATGCGCACCGTGGGGGTGCTGGCCTGGACATCGGGGGTCGCGACGAGCTGCATCGCTTCAACGTTAGCGGTCCCCTGTGCTATCACTCCCGATGGGGAGAAGGGAAAACGTGCCTCACGCCGACGGCGGCGCCCGCCGCGAAGGAAGCAACGGAGAACGCTTCATGCTCAGGGGGAGCTCTTTTGACGGACAAGGCTGAGGTGCTGCTGGCGGACGAGGCGCCGATCCACGAGCTGGACGAGCTGCGGGACCTGATCGCGGCCGGGCACGAGCGAGGATTCGTCACCATCGAGGAGATCACGACCTGCCTGGAGGAGGTCGAGGTCACCAAGGAGCAGGTGTCGGAGCTGCACGGACACCTCGTCGACCAGGGCATCGACATCGTCGGGGCCGACGGACGCCCCGTCGCGGGCTCCGCGGAGCCCAAGCGCGAGAAGGACGAGGAGGCGGCGGCCGCGGCGCCCAAGAAGCCGGAGATCGACCTGACGGTCGAGCCCTCGCTGGATTCACTGCGCCTGTACCTGCGCAGCATCGGCCGAGTACCGCTGCTGACCGCGCAGGAGGAGGTGTCGCTGGCCAAGCGCATCGAGCGCGGCGACATGGCGGCCAAGCAGCAGATGGTCGAGGCCAACCTGCGCCTCGTCGTCTCGATCGCCAAGGGCTACCTGGGCCGCGGGCTGACGTTCCTGGACCTCATCCAGGAGGGCTCGCTCGGCCTCATCCGCGCCGTCGAGAAGTTCGACTACCGCCGCGGCTACAAGTTCTCCACCTACGCCACGTGGTGGATCCGCCAGGCGGTGACGCGCGCGATCGCCGACAAGGGCCGCACGATCCGCATCCCCGTGCACATGGTCGAGAAGCTCAACAAGGTCGTGCACGTGGAGCGCCAGCTCGTGCAGTCGCTCGGCCGCGAGCCGACCCCCGAGGAGATCGCCGCCCAGCTCGAGTGCCACCCGCGCGAGGTGCGCGACATCCTGCGCATGTCCCAGCAGCCGATCTCGCTGGAGAAGCCGATCGGCGAGGAGGACGAGTCGGAGCTCGGCGACTTCGTCGAGGACCAGACCGCCGAGTCGCCGTTCGAGCTCGCCTCCGAGAACCTGCGCCGCGAGAATGTGCGCAAGGCGCTGGCGGCGCTGCCGCAGCGCGAGCGCGAGGTCATCGAGATGCGCTTCGGGCTGACCGGCGAGCGGCCGCGCACGCTGGAGGAGGTCGGGCGCGCGTTCAACGTCACGCGCGAGCGGATCCGCCAGATCGAGAACCACACGCTGAAGAAGCTCGAGTCGCTGCCCGAGGCGCAGCGCCTCAGAGACGCCGGTTAGCGGGGCTACGCCGCCGGGACGCTGCGGAGCAGCTCGGCGATCTCGGCGGGCGGGGCGGGGCGCGCGTAGTAGAAGCCCTGCGCGCCGTCGCACCCCAGCATGACGATCGCCGCGGCCTGCTCGGGCGTCTCGACGCCCTCGGCGACGACGCCCACGCCGGCGCCGTGCGCCATCGCCAGCACGCCGCGCACGACCGCGGTGTCCGCCTCGTCCGCGCCGACGCCGGCGACGAACGAGCGGTCGACCTTCACCGTGTCCACCGGCAGGATGCGCAGGGACGACAGCGACGAGTAGCCGGTGCCGAAGTCGTCGAGCGCCAGCCCGACGCCGAGCCGGTGCAGCGCGATCGCCGCGCCGACGGCCGGGCCGTCCGGCTCCAGGAGGACGTGCTCGGTGACCTCGAGCGTCAGCGCCTTCGGCGGCAGCCCGGCGCGCTCCAGCGCCTCGCAGACGATCCCGACGAACCCGGGCGCGCGGAGCTGGTGCGTCGACACGTTCACCGACACGGTCAGCGCGTCCAGGCCGGGCGTCGCGCGCCAGCGCGCGAGCTCGGTCAGCGCCAGGCACAGCACGCGCTCGCCGATCGGCACGATCAGGCCGGTGCTCTCCGCGGTGGGGATGAAGTCGCCGGGGCCGACGAGCCCGCGCCGCGGGTGGGCCCAGCGCACGAGCGCCTCGAGGCTGCGCGTCGCGCCGGTCGCCGGGTCGACGATCGGCTGGAAGTGGACGAGCAGCTCGTCCTCGCGCAGCGCGCGGTGCAGCGACTGCTCGATGCGCAGCCGGTTCGTGCCACGGACGCGCATCTCGTCGTCGTAGAGGTCGACGCCGCCCAGGCCGGCGGCCTTGCTCTCGTACATCGCCGCGTCCGCGTTGGCCAGCAGCTCGTCGGGCGTCGTCTGCGGCCCCGCGATCGCGACGCCGGCGCTGGCGCTCATGTGCAGGCGCCGCTCGCCGATCGCCAGCGGCTCGCTGAGCGCGTCGACGATCCGGTGGGCGACGTCGAGCGCGTGCCGGTTGTCCTCGACGTCCTCGGCGATCACGACGAACTCGTCGCCGCCCATCCGCGCCAGCGTGTCGGACTCGCGCACCGCGCCCGCGAGGCGGTGGGAGGCGGCGACGAGCAGGCGGTCGCCGATCGCGTGGCCGAGCGTGTCGTTGACCTGCTTGAAGCGGTCGAGGTCAAGCAGGATCAGCGCGACGTGCCGGTCGGGGTGGCGGCGGGCGCGGGCGAGCGCCTGGCCGAGGCGGTCGGAGAGCAGCGTGCGGTTGGGCAGGCCGGTGAGCGGGTCGTGCAGGGCGCGGTGGCGCAGGCGCTCCTCGGCGTCGAAGTGCGCGCGGGCGGAGCCGATCAGATGGGAGAGGCTCTGCAGGAACGCGACGTCGTCGGATGCGAACGCGCCGCGCCGGCGGCTGTAGACGCCGATCACGCCGACCCGCTCGCCGCCGTGCGCGTGCACGGCGACCGCGATCGCGGCGTGCACGTCGAGGTCGCCGGCGTCGGCGTGCGGCCCGAAGCGCGGGTCGGCCGCCAGGTCGTCGCTGACGACCGCGTCGTCGGTGAGCGCCCGGTGCATCAGCGTCGCGCGGTCGGCGGGCACGAGCGTCCCGGGCGGCCATGGGGGCGGGCCGTCGACGCCCGTGGCGGCGGTGAGGCGCAGGTCGCCGTCGGCGTCCAGCTCGGCGAGCACGGCGATCTCGGCGTCCAGCTCGGCGCTGGCGCTCGCGAGGGCCGACTCGACGACCGCGTCCAGCCGCGGCGCCTCGAGCGACGCGCGGCCGAGCTCGGCGAGCAGCCGCTCGCGGCGGATGCGGGCGCGCTCCTCGCGGCGGGTCGAGCTGAGCAGCGCCCGCGCGAACAGACCGACGGCGACGATCGTGGCGACGACGAGCGCGGTCTCCATCGCCAGCAGCGACACCGGCGGATCGGCGGCCGGCGTCACGAGGCGGGCGAACAGGAAGCAGGCGCCGGCGGCCGCCGCCTGGGCAAACGCGAGGCCGAGCGGGAACAGGCAGAACGCGTACGGCGTCGACCACACCAGCAGCAGCGCGAAGCCGGCCGCGGCGGCGTCGTCGGCCCACGCGAGGAACGGGAGCACGAGCAGCGGCGCCAGCCCGTGCAGCGCCGCGCGCACGCCCGTGTCGAGGTCGTCGAAGCCGCCGGTGAGGGCGATCGTCCCGAGGATCCAGGCGCCGGCGACGGCGATCGCGGCGACCCAGATCGGCATGTCGCCGGAGTCGGGCAGCAGCAGCCACGCGATCGCGAAGAAGGGGGCCACGATCGCCAGCAGCCCCAGCGATCTCGTCATCCGCCGCTGTTCCGTCGCGCTCAGCCCCACGAGCCCTACATCGGCACCGCCGGGACCGTCCGTGAACGCCGGATCTTCTAGACTGATGGGCGTCGTCCCGGCGGGATTCCCGAGCGGTCAAAGGGGACGGACTGTAAATCCGTTGGCACTGCCTTCGCAGGTTCGAATCCTGCTCCCGCCACTCATCCGACAGCCCCGCAACCGCGGGGCTGTCCGTGTTCCAGGTGTCGGGAGTTTCGCCCCCTGGGCGAACACTCCCGGCGGAACCGAGCCCCCTGGGCGAGCGTTCCCTACTTGGCGATCAGGACCGGCACCGGGCTGTGCTGGGCCAGCCCGGTCGAGACGCTGCCCAACAACGTCGCCTTCAGCGAGCCGTAGCCGCGCGAGCCGGTGACAATGGTGCCGGCGCCGACCTCCTCGGCGACCGCCAGCAGCGCCGCCCACGCGTTCGTCGTCGTCGAGCGGGTGCGCGCGGTCGCGGTCCAGCCGGCCTCGCGCAGCACCGCGGCGCCCTGCTCGGCGATCCCCTGCGCGTTGCGATCGGCCTCCGCGTCGAGGTTCTCGATCGCCTGGCGCGTGACCTCGTCGGGAAGCGCGAGGCGCCCGAGCCCGGCCGAGCGCTCGACCGACGCCCACACGCACACGACCACGGCCTCGCGGGTGGCCAGGCGCTCGGCGCCCTGCGTCAGCGCCCGCTGCGAGCCCTCGGAGCCGTCGTAGGCGAACAGGGCGGGAGCGGTCGACATGGCGCTAGCCTAGTCGCTAGGCGCCGCGCAGCGCCTCGCGCAGGCGCACGCGCGCGCCGGTGCGCAGGACCGCGTTCACGTACACGCGCCCGGTCGCGCGCACGAGCAGCGCGGCGGTCGCGAGCGTCAGCCCGGTGGCGAGCACGAGCTCCCAGGCCGCCGCCTCGCCCATCGCCTCGCGGATCGGCATCAGCGTCGGCGCGAACAGCGGGATCAGCGACAGGATCGCGACGAGCTGGTTGTCGGGGTCGGACGGCAGCGTCGAGATGCCGATCACGTACGGGACGATGATCAGCATCATCAGCGGCATCGTCGCGCTGCCGACGTCCTCCTGGCGCGACACGAGCGCGCCCGCGGCCGCGAACAGCAGCGCGTACAGGAAGTAGCCCATCAGGTACCACGCGATCGCCCAGGCGACCGTGCCGGCGGCGACCGACGCGGGCAGGGTCAGCTCACCGGTCACCGCGCCGGTGATCACCCCCGCGGCGATGAGGAGGAGGAGCTGGGCGAGGCCGACGAGGCCGATGCCGAGGACCTTGCCGGCCATGAGCTGCCAGGGCCGGATCGTCGAGAGCAGCAGCTCGACGACGCGGCTGGTCTTCTCCTCGACGACGCCCTGCGCGACGGTCTGCCCGAACGTCAGCAGCGCGATGTAGATGAGGATGCCGACGATGATCCCGATGACGAGCCGCTCGTCGCTCTCGGCGTCGCGGGGATCGAGCGCCGTCACCTCCAGGCGGACCGCGCCGAGCTCCCGGTCGACCTGCGCCGGGTCGCCGCCGAGCGCCCGGACCTGACGGTCGAGGGCCTGCTGGCGCACCACGCCGGTCAGCGCGGCGCGCAGCGTGTCGTCGAGCTCCTCCTCGACGAGGATCCGCGGCTGCTCGACGGTCCCGACCACCAGCGCGTCGAGCTTGCCGTCGCGGACCCGGCTCTCCCCGGCGGCCGCGTCGGGGACGGTGGAGGTCTCGACGTCCTGGCCGAGCGCCTCGGCCGACGTCTGCAGCGGCTGGGCGAGCGCGCTCGTCTCCTGGGTGAAGGCGACCTTGTCGGCCGACCCGCCGCCGGAGATCAGCGAGATCACGACGATGAGCGCGACGACCGCCGCGACGAGCAGCGCGGTGCCGATGCGCGTGGCGCGCGAGGCGAGGCGGACGCGGACCTCGCGGCCGGCGACGAGGCGGACCATCGGCCACGGGCTCATCCGGGTTCCTCCTCGGTGACGGCGTGGCGGAACAGCTCGGCCAGCGACGGAGGCCGGCGGGCGAACTCGTGGACCGGGCCGGTGGCCAGCGCCGCGGCGAGGAGCTGCTGGTCGTCGGCGCCGTCGCCGAGCTCGACCAGCACGCGGCCGTCGCGGCGCTCGAGGGTCGTCACGCCGGGGAGCGCGTCGGTCCAGCCGTCGGGGGCGGCGGGCGCGTACACCTCGATGCGGGTGGCGGCGCCGGCGCGCAGCTCGTCCACGCTGCCGACGGCGACCATGCGGCCCTCGCGGATGATCCCGATGCGGTCGCACAGGCGCTCGACCAGGTCGAGCTGGTGGCTGGAGAAGACGACCGGGACGCCCTCGGCGCACTTCTCGCGCAGCACCTCGCTCATCACGTCGACGGCGACCGGGTCCAGGCCCGAGAACGGCTCGTCGAGGATCAGCACGTCGGGATCGTGCACGAGCGCGGCGGCGAGCTGGACGCGCTGCTGGTTGCCGAGGCTGAGCTTGAGCACCTCGTCGTCGCGGCGCCCGGCGACGCCGAGGCGCTCGACCCACGTGTCGACCGAGCGGCGCGCGTCGGCGGGGCTCAGGCCGTGCAGCCGCGCCAGGTAGACGAGCTGGTCGGCGACGGTCATGCGCGGGTACAGGCCGCGCTCCTCCGGCATGTAGCCGACCCGGCGGCGCGCCTCGAAGTCGAGCGGCCGCCCGTCCCAGCGGACCTCGCCGGCGTCCGCCTCGAGGACGCCGAGCGCGATCCGCATCGCCGTCGTCTTGCCGGCGCCGTTGGAGCCGACGAACCCGAACAGCTCGCCGGCCCCGACGTCGAAGGTCAGGTCCTGGAGCGCGACGACGTCGCCGAAGCGCTTGGAGAGCCCGTCGAGCTCCAGGCGACGACCGACTCCCGTCAGTCGCGCCCACCCCCGAAGAGCTGCAGGAAGAAGAGGAACACGTTCACGACGTCGAGGAAGATCGACGCGGCGATCAGCGGCGCCATCTCCATCCCGGCGCGGCGCAGGCGGTTGAAGTCGAAGATCGTCAGGAACGCGAACACGACCAGGCCGAGGACGGCCCAGATGATGTTCTCGCCCGGGATCGAGACGAAGATGAAGACGATCCCGACCGCGATCAGGCCGAGCAGCGCGAAGAACAGCGCACGGCCCCAGCTCGACAGGTCGCGGCGCGTGGCGTAGCCGTAGGCGCCGAAGCCGGCGATGAACAGCGCGGTCGCCCCGCCGGCCTGCCACAGCGCCGCGGGGTCGGACTTCGCGTACTCGTTGAGGACCGGCCCGAGCGCCAGGCCGAACATGAGGCCGAACGCGAACAGCAGCCCGATCGCCAGCGACTGGGCGCCGCGGCGGACGGCGAAGTTCAGCGCGATCAGCGGGACGAACGCGCCGATGAGGATGATGATGCCGGCGATGCCCTCGAGGTCGCGACCGATGTAGGCGCCCAGCGCGAAGAAGCCGACCGTGAAGGCGACGAGGCCCATCGTCTGGCCGAAGACGGCGCGCGCGTCGGTCGTCTCGCGGGCCACCTGGCCCTGGTAGGCGAGCGACGGATCAGTGCCCATGTACGTGAGGTCCTTTCGGGGAGGGGTCGCTGTGCCCGCAGTATTCGACAGCGGTTGGCGTCCGTCCACTTGTTGCGTGTGCAAACATCAGGCGGGTGGTCATCGACGTCACCGAATACAGCGACCCCGGTTGTCCGTGGGCCTACTCTGCCAGTCCCGATCTCGCCGTGCTGCGCTGGCGATACGGCGACGGCCTGCGCTGGCGCCTCGTTCTGATCGGGCTGACCGAGGAGCGCGAGCAGTACCTCCGGCGAGGGTACACGCCGCAGCAGGGGGCGCGGGGGCAGCGCCGGTTCGCCCGCTACGGGATGCCGTTCTCGCATGAGGTCAAGCCCGGCGTGGCGGCGACCGCGCGGATGTGCCGGGCGGTGGTGGCGACGCGCCTGCTCGATCCCGCGCTGGAGCGCGAGGCGTTCCGGGCGCTGCAGTTCGCCCAGTTCAACAGCGCGATGCTGATGGACGAGGAGGCGTCGCTGCGCGCGGCGCTGGCGACCGTGCCCGGCCTCGACGTCGACCGGGTCGTCGGCGCGCTGGACTCCGACGAGGTGACCGCCGCCTACGAGGCCGACCGCACCGAGTCGCGCAGCGCCGAGGGCGGCGCGACCGAGTTCCAGGGCAAGCACGCGACCACCGACGGGCCGGTCCGCTACACGGCGCCGTCGCTGCTGTTCACGGCGGAGGACGGGCGCGTGCTCGAGGCGGGCGGCTTCCAGTCGCTGGAGGCCTACGACGTGTGCATCGCCAACCTCGACCGGACGCTGGAGCGCCGCGGGCCCGCCGAGTCGGCGGTGGAGGCGCTGGAGCCGTTCCCCGGCGGCCTGACGACGGCCGAGGTGGCGGCGATCCTGACGCCCGACCTGCACGAGCGCGATCTCCTCGCGGCGGAGGGCGAGCTGATCGACGCGGTCGCCGAGGGGCGCGTGAACCGGCGGCCGCTGGGCGACGACGCGCTCTGGACGCTGGCGTAGCGCCGCCGTCCCGCTCTCGCTCCACCGCCCCAGCGGCGCCTCTCCGCCGCGCGCGGCTCCGCTCCGCCCGGGGCACGTGTGGCACCTGGCATCGACCTGTCCGATGCCATGTGCCACACGTCGGGGGCGGCGAGGCACCCGGGCGGACTGGCGCTCGCGCGCCTCGAGTGGGACCATCGCCGCACCGATCCGAAAGGAGCTGGCGCATGGAGTCCTCCTCGCCCACGCGGGTCCTGATCGTGGCGCACAAGACCGCCGCCACGCCGGCGCTGCTGGAGGCCGTCCGCGAACGGGCGGCGCGCGGCGACTGCCGCTTCACCCTCCTGGTGCCGGCCGCCGCCCACGGGCTGCACAAGATCGTCGACCCCGAGGACGTCGGCCGCTCCGAGGCCGAGGAGGTCCTCGAGCTCGCCCTCCCGCTGCTGGAGGACGCCGCGGGTGGCCACGTCGAGGGCATGATCGGCGCCCCCGCGCCGCTGACCGCGGTGATGGACGCCGTCAACCTCCACGGCTTCGACGAGATCATCGTCTCCACGCTGCCGCAGCGCATCTCCCGCTGGCTGCACCTCGACCTGCCGGCGAAGATCGGCGGCCTCGGCCTGCCGGTGACGACGGTCACCGCCCGCGAGCGCGTGAAGGTGGGCGCCGGCGCCTAGGAGCGAGACCCGGGGGCGCGCTAGAGTGACGCCCCACGCCCTCTTAGCTCAGTTGGTAGAGCACTTCCATGGTAAGGAAGGGGTCGCCGGTTCGAGTCCGGCAGAGGGCTCTCTCGAGAACCCCCGCAACGGCGGGGGTTTCCTCGTTCGGGGGCGCAGCGACGACGCCGCGACCGGGAACATCGCGGGAACGTCGGTGCCCGTTGGAGCCCGATCTCGATGGCATCGCCATCGGGACGCCCTAGCTTGAGAGCACTTCGCTGATGCGGTCGAGCACCGGCTGCCAGGTGCTCCGGTGATCCTCCAACGTCGGAAGTCCGGGCCGGCCCTTCCCGTCAAACCGAGCGCTCGCCCACGGCTCGTTGAGGAAGATCATCGGCGACAGGATCGTCAGCACGCCCATCGACACGAGCTCGCTCAGGACCCCCGACAGGTCGTCGCCCTTGATGCCCTGGCGGCCCTCGAGCTTCTTATCGAACACGCCCCACTCCTTCCGGCCGTGCCGCCGGACGAGGTTCATCAACATGTTGAGGAACCGCTCGGCGCGCTCATCGGGGGGCGCGTCCCCCGCCGCGATCTCGTGCCGGTACGTGATCCAGGGATAGACGAGGCGGGTCTCGGGCGAGACATGCAGCTCGAAGACGTCGGGCCCTGGGCTACCCGTGAGCGTCGCGTCGCAGATGAAGCGGCCAGAGACTGTTAGCACGACCGAGGCCTCGTCGACGTGCGAGCCGTGCTGCATTGCCGCGCGCCGCAGGATCTGGACGGCCTCCCCCGCGAGGTACAGGTCCCGGCAGCTGATGAAGCAGTCCGGCCCGAGGGTTAGCGACGATGCACCCGGCTGGACGTCGACGCGCGCCGGGAACTCCACGGACAAGTAGGAACTCGGCCCGAGAAGGCGGAGGCGGTCGGCCTCCTCAAGCACCAGCTCGAACTCCAGCCGCCGTTGGACCTCGCCTTCCGCGAGCAGGACGAGCTCGCCCGCGGCCTGATCAAGCGCCTGGCCCTCCGCCACGGCGTCGCCGGCGATCGAGACGACAGCCTCGACTTCCTGCTGCTCGGCCGCCAGGAGCGACGCATGAAGCGCCGCGAACTGCCACTCGTCGATCAGCTCCGCACCGCCGCGGTGTGCGACGAACTCGTAGAGGAGCCCGGTCTCGGCACCGACCGGTCGGAGGGCGTCTCGCAGGGTGCCGTCGTTGAACCGGAGCGCGGCTACGTATGCCGAGAAGACGGGACTCGCCCAGCGGCTCTCTGAGCGGAACGGGTGGTCGCGGAGGAAGGGCTCGATCTGCTTCGCGTACTCCGCGCGCGAGTCGTGGGGGCACCACGCGAGCTCTGGCGGGTCGCCGTCGAGCAGGTCGGCGGCAAGCCAGCGGAGCTGCTCCTCCGGCGCGTAGGCCTGCGCCGCCTCGAGCTCAAGCTGTCGAGCGAGAGGTTCGATCTTGCCCTGCTCGCGCTCGAGGAGGCTCACGAGCACACGCTCGAGAACAGCGATCCGCTCCGGATTCTGTACCTCGGCGGAGAAGGTGTTCTCGACCGCGATGAGGTTGCGCTCGGACAGGAGCTCGACCACCGCGTCGAGGACTGGGGCGTACCCGACGAACGCGTCGGAGAGGGGTCCAGGCACTGTGCCGCCGAGCGCCGCGAGCACCGCGTCGCGCGCCCGAATGTAGACCTCGTTCGAGGTGTCGTAGCCGTTGCCCGCGACGCGGGCGTCGACGTAGACCTGACGTTGTGCTGCGTCGAAGTGGGAAATCTCGTACCACGCGGCGTCGACGCCGGCGTCGGCCAGGTCAAGCCAGACGTCGTCGAGGATGCGCTCGCGACCGAGGAGCACGAACCGGTGCCCGTCCGTCGCGACCTCGGCGATGGAGCTCATGTACTCGGCCCACGACGCACCCGACACGCGCATTCGGGCCTCATCCAGCGAGTCGACGATCACGAAGGCGCCGTCGGTCGCGCGGAAGCGGGCGAGCGGGTCATTGGGTCCGAGGTAGCGGCTCAACCGCGAGGCGAGCGCGTCCGCACTCACCGCCAGGTCGGCGTCGAGCCGCCACAGCGGCGCACCCGTCACGGCGGATAGCTCTCGGGCAAGCGTCGACTTGCCGGTCGCGCCGCGAGCCGAGATGAGCGTCACGTGCGGGTCGTCGGGCTCCTCGACCACGCGCAGGGTCGGCGACACGAATGTCTCCAGACGGCTCGCGACCGCGAAGGCTTCTTGATCCTCTCCCGGCAGATGCCCCGACGGGAGCCAGTTGACGAGATCGTCGAAGGTCAGCGTTTTCGCGGCCGACACCGAGGAGTCCATCTGCGGAAGATTACGCAGCCTCCGCGGTCTCGGCCGGCTGCGCCAGCGGCAGCGTGACGACGACGACCAGCTGGCGCTGGCGCGTTCCAGGTGCGTGTCGCCAGCGCCTAGCCTCTGCGTCCGGTCAACGCGTCAGACGGTCGGTCGTCCCCGGGCTCGGTGACGGTGCCTCGACATCTAGGGCCTCGAGCCGCCGCTTGGTCCGAGCTGATCGGCGGCCACTGCGAACGGCACGCGCGTAGACGCCCAGCGTCATCTGCGGGTCTGCGTGCCCCATCTGCTCCATCACGTACGCGACGTCCTCGCCCTCGGCGATCAGCCACGAAGCGAACGACCGGCGCAGCGCGTGCGGGCTGAGGCCGTCCGGCAGCGGCGGCAGGCCGCACTCCTCGAGCCGCTGGCTCGCCCGCGCGGCGGCGGGGAGCACGACGCGCTGCCGCACGTTGTGCCGGTTCACCGCGGTGCCGCGCCGGGTCACGAAGACGAGGTCGTCCCTGCCCGCGTGCGGCGTCGCGGCGCGCCACGCCGCGAGCTCGTCGCGCAACTCCGGCTGCAGGTCGACGGTCCGCACGCCGGCGTCCGTCTTCGCCTGGCCGACGCGCAGGCGCCCGGCGGCGAGGTCGACGTCGCGCCACCGGAGCGCCGCGAGCTCGCCGATGCGCAGCCCGGCGAGTGCGAGCGTCGCGAGGAGCGGGCGCCTGACCGGCAGGCCGCGCGCGTCCCCGCGGTCGAGCTCGCCGGCGGCGTCGAGCAACGCGACCACCTGGTCGGGCTCAAGCCACGGCCTGCTGGGGCGCGGCTCGCGCAGCTTCCGGCGCCTGCCGCGCGCCGGGTTCCGGTCCAGGTGCCCGTACTCGACCGCGTCGTCGAGAATCTGCGCCAGCCGGGTGATCGTCTTGTTGATCGACGCGGCGCCCAGGCGCCCCTCCTTGACCTTGTGCTGCCGGTACCGGTCGACGTGCTCGGCGGTGATCGCGTCGAGCGGCGGGTCCTTGAGCACCTTCACGAAGAAGGGCAGCAGGTGGTGCGTCAGCTCCCACCGGTACGCCGCCCGGGTGTTCGGCCGCAGCTCGGGCTCGCGCCGCGCCAGCCACGACGACGCGAACGCGTGGAACGTCGGCACGCGCTCGCGCTCGGCGAGCGCCTGGGCCTCCGCGGGCGGGCGCCACTGCCCGCGCCGCACGTCGGCCAGCGCGTTCGCCAGCTCCTCCTCGGCGCGCTTCCGCGTCCAGCCCTCGGACGAGTAGCCCAGGTGCACGAACTGCCGCCGGCCGAGCGCGCGGAACCTGATGCCGTACGACGTGCCGCGGCTCGTCTGCTTCTCGACGATGCCACCGGTGCTCTTGCGGGCCATCACGGCCACCTCCTGTCGAGGCGGCGGGCGAGCGCGGGCGCGGCTCGGCGCGGGGCCGCCCAGCGGGTAGCCTCGACCTCGCGGCGGGCCGTGATCGTCCGTCGCCACGGCCCGGGGCGCTGCAACGTCGCCGGGCCATCTCTGTGATCGGGTGCCCCGAACATGTCAGGAATCCCCCATCACGGGCAGCAACGGGCACCCGTCATCCGTCCGCGGGGGCGCCTGGCGCCGCCCGGCCAGGCGCGGAGCGGCGTGCCGGGCGCCTGACCCCTCGCTCCCCTCGCGTGGGGCGAGCGCGTCGGCCACCCGCTCCGGGTCGAAGCGCAGCCGCGGCCGCGCCCCGCCGCCGAGCCGCAGCGCGCCCAGCCCGTCGGCGTGCTCGTAGACCCAGTCGCGCGAGACGCCGAACCGCTCCGCGACCTGCGCGGCGGTCAGCAGCCCGTCGCAGGCCGGGACGGGCGCATGCGCGCCGAGCAGCTCGACCACACGGCGCGCCGTCATCTCGACGATAGCCTCGAGGTCGTCCGGATGAAGCCGCGGCGCGCTCACCTGCCCGCCGCCCCTACGACGCGGCCGCGCGCGTCGCGCACCAGCCCGATCCGTTTAGACCAGACCGCACCGGCGTCGCGCAGGTCGCGCGGCACGCCGACGTCGCGCAGCAGCCCGCGCCGGTTCTCGTACGCCGCGAGCCCCGCGGCGACCAGAGCACGCGCCTGCCGCTGGCTCGCCTCGTCCTCGCTGACCGGGAGCCGCTTCGCCGAGTCCGTCGCCCGCAGGAATCGGCCGAACGCGACGCGGCGCTCCTCGAGCTCGTGCCGGCGGCGCGCGTCCTCGGCGGCGATGTCAGGCCTGCCCGCGCGCCATCGCTCCCGGCGGGCCGCGCGCCAGCAGCGGCGGGTGCAGTACGTGGTGCGCTCCGGCGGCACCGGCCGGGCGCAGCGTGCACAGCGCGGCGCGGTCACGACGCGCCGTCCTCGAGGTCGGGGGTGCGAGCGTCGTCCGGCGGCGAGCCGTCGGGGGGTGCCACGGCCCCCCTAAAGGGGAGGGGGCCGGCACCCCCCTCGCTCGGGTCGGGGGTGCCAAGGGGTGCCAACGGAGGGCTGGCACGCCCCTCGACGGCCACCCACACGCCATCGTCGCGCCTGCGCAGATGCCCTCGCTGCTCGCCGACCTCGAGCGCCCGGCGAACCGTCCCGTGCGAGTCCTTGCCGGTGAGGTCGCGGCACAGCGACCGCTTCCGCGGCTGCGCGCGATCAAGCAGGCCGTCGACCCCGACGGCGTCTTCACCTTCCAGCAGGCGATCTAGGCGCCACGCCCTCGAGCAGGACGTCGAGCGCGGCGGCGATCGCCTGCGGCTCGACGCCGCGCTCGTCGACGAGGTGCACCTGCACGCCCGCGGCGAGCGGCGCGAGCAGCAGCTCGGCCAGCACGCTGGGGTCGGCGCCGGCGCCCATCTCGGTCAGGAGGACGGCGACGTGCTGGCGCCAGGCCTGGTGCACGCCGGTGTGGTGGCGGGAGACCGGCGAGCCCTCGTCGGCGGCGGCGAGCACCTCGCGGTTGGCGACGACGAGCTCGAGCAGCGCGTGCAGGAACGCGCGCAGCCGCTGCGCGGCCGGCGCGCCCGGCCCGAGCGGCGGCTCGCCGCGGATGACGGCCTCCTGCAGCTCGCGCTCGCGCTGGTCCACGAGCGCCATGAGCAGCCCGCGCTTGTCGCCGAACGCGCGGTAGATCGTGCCGGCCCCGACGCCGGCGGCCGCGGCGACGTCGGCGATGCGCAGCGCGGCGGCGCCGCTGCGGGCGACGAGCTCCTCGGTGGTCGCGAGCACGCGCGCCTGGTT
>DATMSA010000049.1:0-14839 GCA_035565675.1 Capillimicrobium sp.
GAGCAGCCCGCGCTTGTCGCCGAACGCGCGGTAGATCGTGCCCGCTCCGACGCCGGCGGCGGCGGCGACGTCGGCGATGCGCAGCGCGGCGGCGCCGCTGTGGGCGACGAGCTCCTCGGTGGTGGCGAGCACGCGGGCCCGGTTGCGCGCGGCGTCGCTGCGACGGGGCTGGGGCACGGCACGCAGTGTGGCAGAAGCGGAACGCGTTCCGCTAGTATTTGCGCATAACCGGAATACGTTCCGCTTAGTCTCGGAGGTTCCGACATGCCCACCCGCCTGCTCCTGGTCACCGCCTCGCCCCGCGGCGAGGAGTCCGAGTCGCTGCGCCTCTCCAGCGCGCTCGTCGACGCCTTCCGCGACGCCGGCGGCGGCGACGTCGACACGCTCGACCTGTTCGCCGACCCGCTCCCGCCCTTCGCCACCGCCCAGGCGCGCGCGAAGATGGCCGTCGTGGGCGGCGAAGAGCCGCCGGACACGACCGCCGACGCCTGGAGCGAGGTGCTCGCGCTCGGCGAGCGGGTCGCGGCGGCCGACGCGCTCGTCCTGGCGGCGCCGATGTGGAACGCCACGGTCCCCTGGCCGCTGAAGCTGTTCATCGACACGCTCACCCAGCCCGGCGTCGCCTTCGGCTTCGACCCCGACACCGGCTACCACGGGCTGCTCGGCGGCCGGCGCGCGGTCGTGCTCGCGACCAGCCACGTCTACGCGCCCGGCGTGCCGCCGAGCTTCGGGATCGACTTCCACGCGCCCTACCTCGAGCACTGGCTCGAGATGTGCGGGTTCGGTCCGATCGACGTCGTCCGCCTCCAGCCGACGTGGCCCGGCGCGCCCGACCTCGGCGTCCGCCGCGAGGCGGCGCTCGGCCAGGCCGCCGCACTCGGACGGGAGCTGGCTGGATGAGCGGCTGGGCGTGGCTCGGCATCGCCGGCGCCCTGGAGGTCGCCTGGTCGCAGAGCATCCGCCCGACCGAGGGGTTCACGCGCCCGCTGCCGACCCTGCTGTGCGTGGCGCTCGCGCTCGCGGCGATCGTGCCGCTGTCGAAGGCGATGGAGCAGCTCCCGGTGGGGACCGCCTACGTGGTGTTCACCGGCGTCGGGGGGCTCGGCGCGGTCGCGCTCGGGATCGTCGTCGCCGACGACGCGCTCACCGCGGCGCGGATCGCCGGCGTGGCGCTCGTGATCGCCGGCGTGGCGACGCTGCGGGCCGCGGGCGCATGATCGCGCCCGCGGCCGCCGCGTCACTCGAGCACGAACGTGACCTTCAGGTCGACGCGGAACTCGGTGACCTTCCCGTCCTCGACGCGGACCATCTGCTCCTTGACCCAGGCGCCGCGGATGCCACGCACGCTCTCAGCGGCCTTCGCGAGGCCGTTGCGGATGGCGTCCTCGAAGCCCGTCTCGGACGTCGCCGAGATCTCGATGACCTTCGCAACGCTCATGCTGCTGCCACCTCCTCCGGTGGGTCGTCGGTGTGTGAGGTCGCTACCCCCGCCGAGCGCGGCACGACCAGAACCGGGCACGCGGCGTTGCGCACGACGCGGTGCGCGGTCCCACCGAGCAGCACGCGGCGGATCGGCCCGTAGCCGCGCGACCCGAGCACGAGCAGATCCGTCCCGACGGTCACGCCGTCGAGCTGCTCGGCCGGGTTGCCGACGCGGATCTCGATCGGCGCGCCCTCGGCCGCGGAGCGGAGCTGATGCTCCAGGCGCGCGCGCTGCGCGTCGCGGACCCGCTCCCAGTCGGGCATGTACGTGTACGGGGTCCACGCGTAAGACGCCTCGTCGGGCAGGACGCCGACGAGCTCGAGCGTCGCGCCCGCGGACCGCGCGATCTCGCGCGCGGCGGCCAGCGCCTCGCGCGCCTCCTGCCCGCCGTCGAAGCCGACGGTGACGCGGCGCAGGCTCCAGGATCGGTCGGCCAGCCCGGCGGGCGCCACGGCGACCGCGCAGGGCGCGCCGGCGATCACGGCCTCGGCGTGGCTGCCCAGCAGCATGCGCCCGACGCCGGCCCGGTGGCTGGACCCGACGACGATCATGCGCGCCTCGCGCTCCTCGGCGGCGAGGTGCAGCCCCTCGGACGGCGAGCCCGCCGCGATCGGCATCGTCTCGACCGGGCACGGCGCCGCCTCGGCAGCCTCCGCCAGCAGCTTGCGCGCGTCGTCGGAGAGCGGTCCGGTGCCCGCCACGCCGAAGGCGAGCGGGTCGTAGGGGTGGACGTGGACGAGCACGACCCGCGCGTCGGTGACGTCCGCCAGCGCCGCACCCAGCGTCACCGCGTCGCGCGAATGGGGGCGCCCGTCGACGCCCACGATGATGACGTTCGACATGAAGACCTCCCGTGGGTGTGTGACCGACGCTACGTCCGCGAGGCGCCACGTGCATCCGAAGCGTCTACGGAGCGAGGTCCGGGGTTGTGCTCGTTGGCGCCGGTGCGTGTCGCGGCGGCGGACGCTGATCGGTCGCGCCGCCGCGACGGCCGGTCAGTCGTCGGGCTGCTGCGTGCGCAGCTCGGCCGTCCGGCGCCGCACCTCGGCGCCGATCTCCTTCAGCGTCTTCGGCGAGTCCTGCATGCGGACGGCCAGGAGCCCGATCTCGCGCTTGAGATCCTCTCCGGCCTGCTCCAGCGCCTCGCGCCACTCGGCGAGCTCGTCCTGAGCCGCCTCGGCACGCGACGTGATCGCGCTGCGGATCTGCTCGACGGCCTTGTCGATGCCCTCGCGCGCCTCCTCGCCGGCACGCTCGCGCGCCCGGTCGAGGTCCTCCAGCGCATCCTGGAGGTGGTCCGCGACGCTCTTCGGCGCCGGCGTCTTGGTGGGGGTGCGGGTGGAGGCCATGCTCCTCCTTCCGGTCGGGAACGACGGGCTCCTCCGGCCCGTCCGAGACGAGCCTCTCCGGCGTGGGCGCCCGACGCATCGGCGGTCCCCCGCCGACCCGCTGCGGGGAAAGTGCGGATGAGCGCGAGCGCTCAGCGCGAGGCCCGGCCGCTGCGTGGCGGAGGCCCGGTCATTCCGGCGCCTCCGCGTCGGGGCGCCGCCGCTTCGGCCGTCCCGCCGACCGGCGCGCCGCGCTCGACATCGCCTGGATGCGCTTCTGGACCGCCTCGTTGAGCGAGCCGGGCGTCCACGACCCGTCGTCGCCGCGAGTCCCGGCGACCCGTCCGGTCAGGATCGCCAGCGCCTCGTCGATCGTGCGCACCGGCCACACGTGGAAGCGGCCCGCCTCGACGGCCTCGACGACCTCGGGCGCGAGCATCGCGTGGCGGAGGTTCGTCGCGGGGACGACGACGCCCTGGTCGCCGGTGAGCCCGCGCTCGCGGCAGAGGGCGAAGAACCCCTCGACCTTCTCGTCGACGCCGCCGATCGCCTGGATGCGGCCGTGCTGGTCGATCGAGCCGGTGATCGCGACGCCCTGGCGCACGGGCGCGCCGGAGAGCACCGACAGCAGCGCGATCAGCTCGGCCGCCGACGCCGAGTCGCCCTCGACCGGCCCGTAGGACTGCTCGAAGACGACCGAGGCGCGCAGCGCCAGCGGCGAGTCGGCGCAGTAGCGGCCGGCGAGGAAGCCGGTGAGGATGAGCACGCCCTTGGCGTGCAGCGGGCCGCTGAGCTCCGCCTCGCGCTCGATGTCGACGACGTGGCCCTCGCCGGGGGCGGCGGTCGCGGTGATGCGCACCGGGTGGCCGAACGCGATCGGGCCGGCCGACCGCACCGCCAGGCCGTTGACCTGGCCGACGACCTCGCCGTCGAGGTCGATGCGGATCGTCTCGTCGAGGATCGCGCTGCGCAGCCGGCGCTCGGCCAGCGCCGAGCGGTCGTGGCGCGCGGCGAGCGCGTCGCGCACGTCGGCGGCGGTCACCGTGTCGCGCTGGTCGCTGCGCGCGCGATGGCCCGCCTCGCGGATGACCTCGACGAGCGCCCGCCGGCGCGTCGTCAGGCGCTCCTGGTTGCCGGCGACGCGGCTGCCGTGCTCGATCAGCGCGGCCACCGCGCCGGCGTCGAAGTGGGGGGTCGCGCCGTCGGCGGCCATGCGGCTGACGAGCGCGGCGTACCCGCGCTCGGCCTCCGGCGTGCGCGGCATCTCGTCGTCGAAGGCGACGTGCACCTTGAACAGCCGCGCCATGTCCTCGTCGGCGGCGTGCATCAGCGCGTGCAGGTCCGGGGTGGCGATCAGCACGACGACGACGTTCGCCGGGACCGGCTCGGGCTGCGGCGTCACCCCGGGGAAGACCGTGTACTGGGCGCCGGGGTTCTCGATGCGGATCGTGCCGGACCGCAGCAGCTCCTTCAGCCGCATCCAGGCGAGCGGGGTGCCGAGGACGTCGCGCGCGTCGAGGACCAGGTAGCCGCCGCGGGCCTCGTGGACGGCGCCGCCGCGCAGGTGCCGGTGGTCGGTCGTCACCGCGCCCAGGGTGGTCTCGTACTCGATGCGCCCGAACAGGCCCGCGAACGACGTGTCCTGCGGGCTGACGATCGGCGCCCCGCCGTCGGGGTCGCTGCGCACGAGGACGTTGACCGCGTAGCGCTGGGCCGGGTCGGGGCGACCCCTCGCGGCGAGGGCCGCGACCGGCGCCGGCATCTCCGGCTGCGGGAGGAACGCGTCGAGGTTGGCGACGATGTCCTCGCGGACGTCGTCGAGCCACGCGGTCACCGCCGGCGACTCGGGCCAGCGGGCGCGCACCTGGTCGACGAGGTCGCTCACCGCGGTCAGCGCGACGTCGCGGCGCAGCTCGCGGTGGCGGGCCGCGGTCTCGCGGTCGAGCTCGCGCAGCTGCGCGAACGCCTCCTCCGACGGGTCGCGCAGCTCCTCGACGGCGGCCTCGAAGCGCGACCGCGCCTCGGGCGGCATGTTCTGGATCTCCTCGGGCGTCAGCGGGCGCTTGGCCACGATCGGCACCATCACGACGCCGGCGGGCGTGAGCTGCAGCCCGACGCCGAGCTCGTTCGCGCGCGCCTCGAGGCGGCCGAGCAGCTCGCGGCGGCGGCGATCGACCTCGTCGTGGAGCTCGCGGTGACGGGTCCGGAACCCCTCGCTCTCGAACGCCTCCTGCAGGCGCTGGGTCGCGTCGGCGACCAGCGTCGCGACGTCCTCGGCGAGCCGGTCGCCGGTGCCGGCGGGGACGTCGAGCGCGCGCGGGCGCATCGCGTCGGTGAAGTTCGGCACGTACACGAGGTCGGGCGGCGCGGGCTCGCGCCGCGCGCGCTCCGACAGCCAGGCCAGCACGGCCGCGCGCCGGCCGGTCCCCGGCGGGCCGGTGACCACGGCGTTGAAGCCGCCGTCGAGCTCGGCGGCCAGCCGCAGCGCCTGCTCGGCCGGCTCCTGGCCGGCGGGGGCGTCGGACGGCTCGACCTCGGCGGTCGTCTCGAAGCCCAGGCTCGCGGGATCGCAGCGGCGCCGCAGGTCGGCGGCGGCCGCCTCGGGCGGGGAGGTGGTCGATGTCGGATCCGAGCCCATCGCGTCCAGGGTCCCCAGTTTCATGGGCCGGGGCCTCGGGGGCAACCCGACGATCCTCCCGGGAGCGACTACGGATGCGGCGGCACCGGCGTCTCCCGCGCGGGTGAAGCGGTCGACCTCATCGGACCTAGCATGCGGGTCGTGTCCGAGCCGCGCGTCGATGGCCGCACCCTGCGCTTCCAGCACCGGCGTCCCGAGATCCTGGAGGCGGTGATGGAGCACGTGCTCGAGCACGGGCTCGGCGACCTGTCGCTGCGCTCGCTCGCGGCCGCCGTCGGCGTCTCGCACGTCACGCTGCGCCACCACTTCGGCAGCAAGGAGGAGCTCGTCGCCGAGCTCTTCGACGAGATCCGCGCGCGGCAGGAGATCCCGGCCGACGTCGCCGCCGAGGACGGGGCGGCGCTCCTGCGCCGGCTGTGGCGGGACTGGACCGGCGAGCCGGGCCTGCGCCAGTTCCGCCTGCTGTTCGAGGCCTACGGGCAGGCGCTGATGGCCCCGGACCGCTACCGGCGGTTCCTCGACGGCGTGGTCGGCGACTGGCTGGCGATCATCGAGGGGTGGGCGGTCGCCGCCGGTTGCTCGGCCGACGAGGCGCCACGGTTCGCCACCCTCCTGATCGCCCAGCTCCGCGGGCTCGCCCTCGACCTGCTGGCGACCGGCGACCGCGCGCGCGTCGACGCGGCGTTCGACGAGGTCGTCGAGGCCGCCGAGCGACGGCGCGCGGCCTGGGCCGTCAGCAGCGGGTCGCGCGCCTGACGGTCTGCGTCCC
This sequence comes from Capillimicrobium sp., assembly GCA_035565675.1. GTDB lineage: Bacteria > Actinomycetota > Thermoleophilia > Solirubrobacterales > Solirubrobacteraceae > Capillimicrobium. The sequence continues at coordinate 6,219 of DATMSA010000049.1, forward strand.
GATCGGCGGGTCGTACACCGACGTGTAGGCGATCGTCCACCGCCCGCCGGCCGGGCACGTCCGCGGGGTGCGGACCAGCGCCCGCCCGCCGCGCCGCGCCCCGAGCCGCAGCGACAGCCGCGTGAGGCTCGCCTCCGCGCCCGCCCCGAGCTCGACCTTCGGCAGGACGGTCGTGACGGTGCGCGCGCCGACGGTCGGATGGAGCACCCGCACCACCGCGCCGTCGGGCTGCGTCAGCGCGATCGTCAGGGTCCGGCCCGGTCCGTCGAACGCGTGCGCGGCGAGCTGCAGCGTCGCGCCCGCGCCGACGCGGACCTCGGCCGAGCCCGTGCCGATGCGGCTGCTCGGCGGGCAGGCGGCGACGCCGCGCTGCGCCAGGTCGGCGTCGGTGGCCGGGCACGCCGGGACGGCGTTCGTGTCGAGCCGCGTGCCCGCGGGGAAGCGGATGACGCTGCGGCGCATCGCCGGCGACGCGAAGCCCTCGGGCGGTGCGGGCAGCGCGGAGGTGAACGTGACGTCCGTCGCCGTGCCCGGGCGGTGGCTGGTGAAGCGCAGCGACAGCGACTGGTAGATCGACCGCCCGAAGCGCTTGCGGGCGAACGCGATCCCGCGCGTGAGCGCGGCGCGCGCCGAGCCGCGGTGGTCGACCCCGGGGAAGACGTCCAGGGCGACGTCGGAGCCCTTCGCGCGCAGCTCCTCGGCGAGCATCACGACGGTCCGGGTCGGCACGAACTCGTCGTCGGCGCCGTCGGCCAGGTACAGCGGCTGGTCGAGCTTCACGATCGGCGGCTCGAGCCGGTCGAACAGCGGCTTGAGCCTGGCGTAGGCGGTGGCGGGGTCGTCGACGATCAGCGGCTTGCCGAGCACCGCCGGGAACACGCCGAGGACCGTGTCCGCCAGGCAGCCCTCGTGCGTCGCGTCGCGCAGCATGCGGCCCTCGGCCGTGAGCAGGGAGGGGACGTCGAGGTCCGGCTGGTGGAACGTCAGCGCGTCGAGGACGAGCGGGGTGAGCACGCGCCCGACGTCGGTCGTCTCGACCACCTGGATGCCCCAGTGCGAGGGCGGCGCGGTCGCGATCGCGCCGCGGAAGCGCAGCTCGGGCGCCAGCCGCGTCGCGCTCGCGGCCGTGAACAGCGTCGCCTGGCCGCCCTGGGACTGGCCGACGGCCATCCACTGCCGGCTGAGCCCCTTCACGAGCTGCCGCGCCGCGCGGACGATGTCGATCTGGCCGTAGGCCTCGCTGCGGCCGTCGAGGTACGGGTGCGGGCCGGCCGGGCCCAGCCCCTCGTAGTCGGTGGCGACGAGCGCGAAGCCCGCCTTCAGGTACTCGCCCATCCACGCGGACAGGTCCTGCCGGTACGACGGCGCGCAGCGGTTCACGACGCCGACGGTCCCGTGCGCGTAGGAGATCACCGGCCAGCCGCCCTTCGGCGGGCGTCCCTCGGGCACGTAGACGAGGCCCGACACCACGACCGGCTGGTCGCGATACCCGCGCGAGGTGTACAGCACGGTCCAGCCGCGTCCCGCGCCGGGCAGCAGCTTGTCGGGCGCGACGGGCGCCGATCGCAGCAGGCGACCGCGCTCAGCGCTGTCGGCGCCCGCCGGCGCCGCGTAGAACGGGGTGAGCGGACCGTCGGCCGGCTGCTGGGCCGAGGCGGTCGCCGCCCAGCTCAGGATCGCCAGCGCCGCCGCCACGACCACGCCACATCGCGACATCCATCTCTCCTCGGGCTCGGGAACGAGGCGGCCAAACCTAGCATCTAGCTCTACCAGTTGGTAGAGCTAACTCCGCGCCACGCGATCCGCGCCGTGTCGCGTCGGTCGCGCTCACGCGGCCGGAATCTCGACGACCGGCGCCGCGTCCGATCGCGCATCGTGATCGCGCGAACAGGTGCCCGGATCGCGCTCGCGCGTCCGGCGGGCACGGTGGAAGACATGGCGTCCAGGCTCCCCACCACTGGGCTCGACCGCCGCACGCTCGAGATCGCGGGCGTCGTCGCGGTCGGGCTGATCATGTCGCTGATCGACACGACGATCGTCAACGTCGCGCTCGAGCACCTCTCCGGCGACCTGCACGAGCCGCTGTCGACGATCCAGTGGGTCTCGACCGGGTACCTGCTGTCGCTGGCCGTCGTGATCCCGCTGTCGGGCTGGGTGACCGAGCGGTTCGGCTCCAAGCGCGTGTGGCTCGTGTCGATCGCCGTGTTCGGCGTCGGCTCGCTGCTGTGCGGGCTGTCGGCGTCGGTCGAGGAGCTGATCGCCTTCCGCGTCCTGCAGGGCCTCGGCGGCGGGATGCTCGTGCCGGTCGGCTTCACGCTCGCCACCCAGGCGGCCGGGCCGGGACGCGCCGGCGCGGTCCTGTCGCTGATCGGCGTGCCGGTGCTCCTGGGCCCGATCTTCGGCCCGATCCTCGGCGGCCTCATCGTTGACAACCTGACCTGGCACTGGATCTTCTTCGTGAACATCCCGATCGCGGTGATCGCGTTCGGCCTGGCAATGCGGACGCTCGACGGCGCCGCCGGCCGCCAGGACGCGGGCCGGCTGGACTGGATCGGCGTGCTGCTCGCCTGCCCGGGCCTGATCGGCCTCGTGTTCGGCCTGTCGGAGAGCGCGAGCCGCGGCGGCCTCGAGAACCCGATCGCGTTCGGGCCGATCCTCGCCGGGCTGGCGCTGCTGGCCGCGTTCGTCTGGCACGCGCGCCGCGCCGACCGGCCGCTGATCGACCTGCGCCCGTTCCGCGGGCCCGCATTCGCCGCGGGCGCCGCCACGACGTTCGTGCTCGGCCTCGCGCTGTTCGGCGCCCTGCTCCTCCTCCCGCTCTACTTCCAGGTCGACCGGGGCCTCAGCGCCCTGCAGGCCGCGCTGCTGATGGCGCCCCAGGGCGTCGGCGGGGCGATCACGCTCCCGATCAGCGGGCGCCTCACCGACCGCGTCGGCGGCGGGCCGGTGGTCGTGGTGGGCGCGACGATCGCCACGCTCGCGACGCTGCCATGGGTGTTCGTCGCGGGCGACACGCCGTACCCCCTGCTCATGGCGATCCTGTTCGTGCGCGGCATCGGGCTGGGCGCGTCGATGCAGCCGGCGTTCGCCGCGGCGCTGTCGGTCCTGCGCACCGAGCAGGTCCCGCGCGCCACCGCGGCGCTGAACACGATCCGCCAGGTCGGCGCGTCGATCGGCACCGCCGCCGCGGCCGTCCTGCTCGAGACCCAGGCGCAGGCCACGATGCCGCACATGCGCGGCGGGGCGGGCGTCCTGGAGCCGCTTCCCCCGGCCGTCCGCGCCGAGGTCGCCGGGCCGCTGGCCGACGCGTTCGGCCACGTGTTCCTGTGGGCGACGGTCGCGACCGCCCTGGCGATCGCCGGCGGCCTCGTCCTGTTGCGGGCCGAGAGGCGCACGCGCGACGCGGCCGCCGAGCGCGATCGCGGGCGCCGAACCGTGGGCGCTGCCCCTTGCGATCAGGGCTCGCGCACGGGTCGCGTCAGGGGGTTGCACGGATCGCCCTGAGGTAGTCCGCCGCCCGCCGAACAGGGGCGGGGGCTGATGGAATCGCGGCCTCCGCCGGTCAGGGTCTGGGCATGGCCACTGCCCCTTCAACCCCGGCGGCCCGCCGTCCGCGCGCCGTCGTCGCCCTCGGCGGCAACGCGCTGCTGCGCCGCGGTGAGCCGCTCGAAGCGGCCACGCAGGCGCGCGCCGCGCAGTCGGCCGCCGCCATCATCGCCGGCGCCTCGCTGCGCCACCAGCTCGTCGTCACGCACGGCAACGGCCCGCAGGTCGGGCTGCTGGCCCTGATGAGCGACGCGTATCGCGAGACTGAGCCCTACCCGCTGGACGTCCTCGACGCCGAGACCGTGGGCCAGATCGGCTACGTGCTCGAGATGGCGCTCGACAACGTCATCGACCACCAGGACACGGTCGCGATCATCACCCGCATCGTCGTCGACGCCGACGACCCCGCCTTCGCCGACCCGACCAAGTTCATCGGCCCCGTCTACGACGAGGCGCAGGCCCGCGAGGTCGCCGCCGCCCGCGGCTGGACCGTCAAGCCCGACGGCGACCACTGGCGGCGCGTCGTGCCCTCGCCGGAGCCCAAGCGCATCGTCCAGCTCGGCGCGATCCGCCGGCTGGTCGACTCCAACTTCCTCGTCGTCTGCGCGGGCGGCGGCGGCGTCCCCGTGATCGAGGACGAGCACGGCCGCCACACCGGCGTCGAGGCGGTCATCGACAAGGACCTCGCCTCCGCCCTGCTCGCCGTCGAGCTGGGCGTCGACACGCTCGTGCTCGCCACCGACGTCGACGCCGTGTACGAGGGCTTCGGCACGCCGGCCCAGCGGCCGATCGCATCCGCCACGCCGCAGGGGCTGCGCGAGCGCGCGTTCGCGGCCGGCTCCATGGGCCCCAAGGTCGAGGCCGTCTGCCGCTTCGTCGAGGCCACGGGCGGCCGCGCCGCGATCGGCAGCCTCGACGACGTCGAGGCGCTGCTCGACGGCACCGCCGGCACGCAGGTGCGCGCCGACGGTCCGGCGCTGGCGCTGGGCGAGCCCGTCGGGAGGGCGGCATGAGCACGGCGCTCGCGGCCCGGGTCCGCGACCTGATGCCGCAGCTCACGGACGACCTCGTTCGGCTCGCCGCCATCCCCTCGATCGCGTTCCCCGGCTACCCGCGCGAGCCGCTGCAGGAGGCCCACGACCTCGTCGCCGCGCTCCTGCGCGACGCCGGCGTGCCGCGCGTCGACACGCTGCACCTGCCGGACACGGCGCCGATCGTCGTCGGCGAGATCCCGCCGCCGCCCGGCGCCCCGACCGTCCTGCTCTACGCGCACTACGACGTCCAGCCGCCCGGCGACGCCGACGCCTGGCGCACCCCGCCGTTCGAGCCGACGCGCCGCGACGGCGCCATCCACGGCCGCGGGGTCGCCGACGACAAGTCCAACGTGCTGATGCACGTCGGCGCGCTGCGCGCCTTCGACGGGCGCCCGCCGGTCGGCGTGCGGATCGTCGTCGAGGGCCAGGAGGAGTGGGGCAGCCCGTTCGACACCTTCCCGCCCGAGCGTCCCGACCTGTTCGCCGCCGACGCGATCGTCGTCGGCGACGCGGGGAACCTGCGTCCCGGCGAGCCCACGCTGACCATCGCGCTGCGCGGCGACGCGCAGGCGATCGTCGAGGTCCGCACGCTGGCGAGCGCCAAGCACAGCGGCGAGTTCGGCGGCGCGGCCCCCGACGCGCTGCTCGTGCTCCTGCACGCGCTCTCCACGCTGCACGACGAGCGCGGCGACGTCGCCGTCGCGGGCCTGCTGCGCGAGCCGTGGGACGGCGCCACCTACACCGACGAGGAGTTCCGTGCGCTCGCCGAGATCGCGCCGGGGCTGCCGCTGATGGGCACCGGCGCGCTGGGCGAGCGGCTGTGGTCGGGGCCCGCGATCACCGTCACCGGCATCGACGCGCCGCCGGTCGACGAGGCCGTCAACGCCGTCGTCCCGCACGCGCGCGCGAAGATCGACCTGCGGGTCCATCCGCGCCAGAGCGCCGCCGAGGCGCAGCGCGCCCTGATCGACCACTTCCGCGGCGTCGCCCCGTTCGGCGTCGAGCTGACCGTCCATCCCGCCGAGATCGGCGACGGCTTCCAGGCCGGCACGGACGGTCCCGCCTACGCGGCCGCCCGCGCCGCGCTGCGCGCCGCCTGGGGCGCCTCGCCGCAGACGATGGCCAGCGGCGGGTCGATTCCCCTCCTGACCGCCCTTCATCAGGCCGCTCCCGACGCCGAGGTTCTCCTGTTCGGCGCCCAGGACGGCGAATGCAACCTGCACGCGCCCAACGAGCGCGTGCTGCTCGACGAGCTCGAGCGCGCCGTCGTCGCCGAGGCGACGTTCCTGCGCGCGCTCGCGTCCAGAGAGGAGCGAGGGTCATGAGTGCCATCAAGACCACCACCACCCCGGCGACGTCCGTCGCCGAGCCGCCTCCGAAGGAGCCGCCCACGGTTCCCCCCGACGAGCCCGAGGCCAAGGGCCGCTGGCGCTTCCCGAGCGCCTTCACGGTCCTGGCGATCGTCGCGCTCGCCGTCTGGGGCCTGGCGTTCGTCATCCCGTCCGGGCTCTACGACCTGGACGACGGAGGCGCTCCCATCCCGGGCACCTACCACGAGGTGCCCTCGCCGCAGGATTTCGGCGAGCGACTGAATGATCTGTTCCTGTCGCCCGTCAACGGCCTGTACGGAATCCAGTCGACGGACACGGGAGCGGTCGCGCCCGACGCCACGGGCGACCTGTTCGGCGCCGCCGGCGTGTTCCTGTTCGTCCTGGCGATCGGCGCGTTCATCACGATGGTCTTCCAGACCGGCGCGCTGGATCGCGGCATCGCCCGCCTCGCCTACCGGCTGAAGGGCCGGGGGTGGGTCCTGATCCTCGCGATCATGGCCGTCTTCTCGCTGCTCGGCACCGTCGAGGGCATGGCCGAGGAGACATTGGGCTTCTACGGCCTGGTCGTGCCACTGATGCTCGCGCTCGGCTACGACCGGATGGTCGCCGTCGGCGTGATCATCGTCGGCGCCGGCGTCGGCGTCATGGGCTCGACCGTGAACCCGTTCTCGGTCGGCGTGGCGTCCGGCTTCGCCGACGTCTCGATCGGCGACGGCATCGTGCTGCGCCTGATCATGTGGCTCGCCTTCACCGCCGTGGCGATCGCCTACGTCGTCCGCTACGCGCGCAAGGTCGAGCGCGACCCGGCGAAGTCGCTGGTCGGCTTCCGCCCCGGGGATCGTGAGCAGGCCGAGAAGGCTGCGGCCACCGAGCCCCAGCCGCTGACCGGCCGCCACAAGCTGGTGCTGGTCCTGACCACCCTGACGTTCCTGTTCATGATCTTCTCGATCGTCCCGTGGTCGGGCATCTTCTCGGGCCCGGACGCGGCGCCGTACTCCTGGGAGCTGGGCTGGTGGTTCCCTGAGCTGGCCGCCCTGTTCATCGTCGCGGCCGTGATCGTCGGCATCGTCGGCGGGCTCGGCGAGAACAAGCTCACCGAGACGCTGGCGCGCGGTGCCGGCGAGTTCATCTACCCGGCCCTGGTGATCGTGGTCGCCCGCGGCATCACGGTCCTGATGACCAACTCGCAGATCACCGACACGGTGCTGCACGCGATGGAGAGCGCCGCCGAGGGCGCCGCCTCCGGCGTGTTCGCGATCGTGATGTTCCTCATCAACCTGCCGCTGGCGTTCCTGATCCCGTCGACGTCCGGCCACGCGACCCTGGCGATGCCGATCCTGGCGCCGCTGGGCGACTTCGCCAGCGTCGACCGGTCGCTGGTGATCACCGCGTGGAACGCGGCCTCCGGCTGGATGAACCTGTGGGTCCCGACGACCGCTGTCGTCATCGGCGGCGTCGCCCTGGCGAAGGTCCGCTACGACCACTACCTGCGGTTCGTGGCGCCCCTGCTCGGGATCCTGTTCGTGCTGACGTGCGCCTTCCTCGCCATCGGCGCGGCGTTGAGCTGAGACACGAGGCGAGAGAAAGGAGCAATCGATGGCACTGGACACCGACACCAAGGTGCGCTTCCACGTCGACTCCGAGGTCGGGACGCTGCGCAAGGTGCTCGTGCACCGTCCCGGCCTGGAGCACACGCGCCTGACCCCGTCGAACGCGGACGACCTGCTCTTCGACGACGTCATCTGGGTCAAGCGCGCGAAGGAGGAGCACGACGCCTTCGCGGAGGTCATGCGTGACCGCGGCGTGGAGGTCTTCTACGCCGAGTCGCTGCTGGCGGACGTGCTCGCCATCCCCGAGGCCCGCGACTGGATCCTCGACCAGGTGCTCAACGAGCGCCACGTCGGCGTCTACCTGGCCCGCTCGCGCCGCGAGTGGGGCCGGGAGGCGCCGGTCGCCGAGGTCGCCGACTTCCTGATCGGCGGGATGACGAAGGCGGACCTGGACGCCGGGGCGGGGCTGACCTACGAGGCCAGCCGCCGCACCGACCTCCTGCTGCCGCCGCTGCCGAACTTCATCTTCCAGCGCGACCCGTCGAGCTGGATCTACGACGGGGTGACGCTGAACCCCATGATGAAGCCGGCGCGGCGGCCGGAGACCGTCTTCCTCGAGGCGATCTACCGCTGGCACCCCATGTTCGTCGCCGCCGGAGGCGTGCGCGTCTGGCACGGCGGCGTCGAGCAGGACTGGGGCCGCGCGACGGTCGAGGGCGGCGACGTCATGCCGATCGGCAACGGCGCCGTCATGATCGGCATGGGCGAGCGCACCGCGCCGCAGGCCGTGTCGCTGATCGCCCGCGAGCTGTTCAAGGCGGGCTCCGCGCAGGTCGTGTACGCGGTGATGCTGCCCAGCTCGCGCCACTACATGCACCTCGACACGGTCATGACGATGGTCGACCGCGACGCGGTGACGCTGTTCCCGCACGTGGTCGACGGCGCGCGCGTCTGGTCGCTGCGGCCGGGCGACGACCCCGAGCTGCCGGTCGTCGAGGAGTTCGTCGGCGGCGTCGTCAAGGCGATGGAGCAGGCGCTCGGCATCGACCGCATGCGGGTCATCCCCACCGGGGGCGACCCGTTCGGCAGCGAGCGCGAGCAGTGGGACGACGGCAACAACGTCCTGTGCCTCGAGCCGGGCGTCGTCGTCGCCTACGACC
>DATMSA010000050.1:0-42464 GCA_035565675.1 Capillimicrobium sp.
CGACCGCCACCCAGGCGATCGCGGCCCGCGTCGCCTGGCCGCGCGCGAGCTTGGCCTGGTTGAACGTGCCGGCCATCAGGTGGAAGCCCATCCCGAGGCCCAGCAGCGCGAGGCCGACGCGCCCGTAGTCGTAGTCCTGGCCGAAGACCGTCGACATCACCCACGGCCCGATCGTGAGCAGGCCCAGCGCGACGGCGAGGCCGAACGCGCCGATCGCCAGGACCGTGACGCGCACGGCCCGCGCGAACGCCTCGTGGCCGGCCGTGGCCTCCAGCCCGCTGAGGTGGGGCAGCAGCGAGGTCTGGACGGCCTGGAAGAGCTGCAGCGGCGCGCGCGTGATCAGGAAGACGTTGAAGACGATGCCGGCCAGCACCGCGTCCTCGGCGGTGATCTCGGTCGTCAGCACCGCGGCGTTGAGCAGGGTCTGCTCGGCGAGCATCACGAACGCGACGGCGACCGCGAAGCTGGTCGAGCCGCGCGCCGTCGCGCGCTCGGCGGCGCCGACCGGCGGGTCGCGGCGCGAGAACGCGATCGGGACGACGAGCAGGGACAGCGCCGGGGCGGCGGCGATGCCCAGGGCGACCGCCTCCTGGCCGCTGGCGATGCCCACCGCGACCGCCAGCGGGAACAGGAACCGCGAGATCGACTCCATCAGCACGAGGCCGCCGTACAGCCCGAACTGCTGATGGCCGGCCAGCCACCCGCGTGCGAAGTACGACGCCGCGTAGAACAGCGTCCCGGCCGTGAAGACCCAGTACAGCGTGGTCGAGCCGTCGAAGAGCTCGTCCTCGATCGGCCCGCGCAGCGCCAGCGCGCAGGCCAGGAACACGGCCGCGAACGCGCCCTGCAGCATCAGCGGCGTGCGGATCGCGTGGGCGTGGACGCCGAGCGCGCGGTTGCGGGCGAGCATCCGCGACAGGAGCTGCTCGATCGGCCGGTAGATGACCGAGATCACCACGAACATCACCGACCACAGGACGTCGAGGCGCTTGGCCTCGACCTCGTCGACGACGTGCGAGGCGACCGCGAAGTAGAGGAACGTGAAGAGCCCGGTGGCCGCGATCCCGACGCTCAGGATCCGAGCGCCGCGCCCGTAGCTCGCGTTCGAGCCGTCAGAGCCGGACAAGGAGCATGGTCCACGGGAACGGCGATCGCGCCTCGACGACCGTCCCGTGCTTCGAGAGCAGGGAGACGAAGCTTCGCTTGGACCAGTGGTTCAGGTGCCCGGGCGTGTTGCCGAGGTCCTTCAGGTAGGCGCCGCGGGCCATGTTCAGCGCCCGCCACAGCGGCTCGCGGGGGACGCTGACGAGCAGGTACCGCGACGCCACGCGCGCCATCTCGGCGACGGTGTGCTCGGGGTCGGGCACGTGCTCGAGCACCTCGATCGCCGACGCCACCTCGAACTCGTCGTCGGCGAAGGGGAGGTTCTCGGCCTTCATCACCCGGTACTCGAGGTTGTCGACCTGGCGCTTGGCCCACTCGGCCTGCAGGTGCGGATCCTCGAGGTCGATCCCGACGACGCGGCCGGGGATCCGCCGCGCCCACTTCTCGACGAGCACGCCCTCGCCGCAGCCGACGTCCAGCAGGCTCTGGGGCGCGGCCTTCGTGAAGAGCTCGTCGAGCGTGCGCTCGAAGCCGGCCATCAGCCGCCTGACGACGGGGTTCGCCGACCCGTACTTGTCGTACGTGTTGCCGGTGACGGTCCCTTCGGCGTCAACCGTGATGGACGGTGTCATACGTCTCCCCGGGTTCGTAGTGCGACGGCGGGATGCCGAGCTGCAGCTCGATGCGGCGCACCCGCTCGAAGGTCCGCTGCTGCATCACGCGGTTGGCGTGCATCAGGTCGCCGAGCACGCCGAGGGCGCCGAGCAGCAGCGCCGCGTTGAACAGGACGGCCCCCAGGATCAGCGACTGCACGTGGCCGGCGCCGTCCCCGTCGATGTAGAAGTACAGGTAGCGGCCCCAGACGATCAGCGCGAGCAGGCCGATGACGATCGCCAGCGACCAGAAGATCCGCAGCGGCTCGTACTGGCTGTAGATGCGGAAGATCGCCAGCGCGTTGCGGCGCACGTACGACCACATCGACGGGAACAGCCGCGACTCGCGGGTCTTGGGGTTCGTCCCGATCGGGACGTGGTCGGTGGCGACGAGCAGCTTGCCGGCCTGGATGATCGTCTCCAGCGTGTACGTGTAGCGCGACACGACCGCCATCTGCAGCGCCGCCTCGCGGTTGTAGGCGCGAAAGCCCGAGGTCGTGTCGGGGACGGTCGTGTTCGACGCCTGGCGCACGACCCACGAGCCGAGGCGCTGCAGCGCGATCTTCAGCGGCGAGAAGTGCTCGATCGTGTGCACCTGGCGGTCGCCGACGACCATGTCCGCCCGGCCCTCCAGGACGGGGGCCACGAGCTTGGGGATGTCGGAGGCCTTGTACTGGTTGTCGGCGTCGGTGTTGACGATCACGTCGGCGCCGAGCTTCAGGCACGCGTCGAGCCCGGCCTGGAAGCCGGTGGCCAGCCCCTTGTTGTTCGTCAGCTTGACGATGTGGTCGACGCCGTTGGCCCGCGCGACCTCGATCGTGCGGTCGGTGGAGCCGTCGTCGATGATCAGCCACTCGACCGAATCGAAGCCCTCCACCTGGCGTGGGAGGTCGGCGAGCGTGGCCGGGAGCTGCTCCTCCTCGTTGAAGCAGGGGATCTGGATGATGAGCTTCATCGGCGGCCCTTGACGGTACCGTGCCGGGGCCATGACCCGCCGCCTACGCCTGCGCGAGGAAGCGCCCTACCTGGCGCTGCTCGCCCTCATGCTCGCGGTCGGGTTGTACCTGCGCATCAAGAACAACGACTACGGGCTGCCGTTCGTCTTCTACGCCGACGAGGGCTCGCACTTCACCAACCGCGCCGTCGCGATGTTCGGCGGCGACCCGAACCCCGGCTACTTCCAGAACCCGTCGGCGTTCACGTACCTCGTCCACCTGGCGCTGCGGTTCTACTTCGGCCACGGGATCCCGTTCGGGAACTACGACCACGTCGTCGAGCTGTACGGGAACCACCCGACCCGCATCTACGAGATCGGCCGGGTGATGGCGGCGCTGCTGTGCGCGGCCGGGGTGGTCGGCGTCTACGCCGTCGCGGCCCGCCTGTGGGACCGCCGCACCGGCCTCGTCGCCGCCGCGATCCTGTGCTTCTCGTTCCTGGCGGTCGCCTACTCGCGCATCGCGGTGACCGACACCGGCACGCTGCTGCCGGTCGCGCTGACGCTGTTCTTCGCGATCCGCCTGCAGGAGCGTCGCACGTGGCGCTGGGCGGTGGCCGCGGGCGTCGCCGCCGGCGTGGCGATCGGCTTCAAGTACACGGCCGGCCTGGTGCTCCTGGCGCCGCTGATCGCGATCGCCTGGCCGCTGCTGGAGCGCCGCGACGGCGCCACGCTGAAGCGCGCGGCCGCCCACCTGGGCGCCCTGATCGGGCCCACCGTGGCGGCGTTCGCGATCACCACGCCGTACTTCTTTTTGGACTTCTCGACCGCCGAGCGCCAGCTCCGCGCGCAGGCGGACATGGCCGGCGGGCTGTCGAAGTACGGCCAGGAGCACGAGAACGGCTTCCTCTACTACGGCGACAGCCTCACGTGGGGCCTGGGCTGGCTGGCGCTGATCGCGGCGATCGCCGGCCTCGTGCTGCTGTGGCGGCGCAACCGCGCCCGCGCGGTGCTGCTGGCCGTGTTCCCGGTCGTGCTGTTCCTGTACCTGGCGCTCCAGCAGCGCTACTTCGGCCGCTGGCTGCTGCCCGCCTACCCGGGGCTGGCGCTGCTGGGCGGCTACGCGGTCGTGCAGGCCGTCCAGGCGATCCCGCGGCTACCGCGGCGGCTCGTCCCGGTCGCGCTGGCCGTCGCGACGATCGCCGTCGTCTGGCAGGGGCTGGCCGCCGACACCCGCTCGATGGCCGTGCTCGGGCACACCGACACCCGCGCGGCCGCTCGCGACTGGCTGGTCGAGAACGAGCAGCCGTCGCTGCGCATCATGATCGAGCCCGCGGTGCCCTCCCGCTGGTTCTGGCGCTACACGAAGGCCGGGCACCCCATGGCGCGCACCCGCCAGTTCGTGCGCGCGCTCCTGCGCGACATCAAGGTCACCCGCATCGAGTACGGCCGCACGCTGCGGCCGGAGGTCATCGACACCTACCGCGAGCACGGCTTCTGCCTGGTGATGACGATGAGCCTCATCCGCGGGCGCTCCGTCAACGCCCGCGACCCCGACGCGCTCGCCTACTACGAGCGGCTCGAGCGCGAGTCCGACCGCGTGTTCCACGTCAGCCCGTGGCGCGCCGACGCCGGGCCGCAGGAGTTCAGCTTCGACCTGTCCTACAACTACTACTCGCCGGCGTTCGAGCGCCCGGGGCCGGAGATCGACATCTACCGCCTGCGCGACTGCACCCAGCAGTACGGGACGCTCGAGGTCGGCGCCGGGTCCTCGCTGGCGGGGGCGGGCCTGCAGTGACGTCGCGGGTGCGCCCGGCCTGGCTGGCGCTCGCCGGCCTCCTCGCGCTGGCCCTGGCCCTGCGCCTGTGGAACATCGACCACAACCTGCCCTTCGTCTACAACGCCGACGAGGAGCTGCACTTCGTCCCCAAGGCCGTCGACATGCTCGGCGGCTCGCTGAACCCCGGCTACTTCGAGAACCCGCCGGCGCTGACGTACCTGCTGCTCGTGCTCTACAAGCTCGGCCTGGCCGGCGGCGACCTGCGCGACCGCTTCGCCGAGGACCCGCGCTCGGCGTTCCTGACCGCGCGCATCGCGGTGGCCCTGATCGGGACGCTCGTCGTCGCGCTCGTGTACTGGGCGGGCGCCCGCTTCGCCGACCGCCGCGCCGGGATCGTCGGCGCCGCGGTCATGGCCGTCGCGTTCCTGCCGGTCTTCTACTCCAAGCACGCGCTCAACGACGCGGTCACGATGGCGCCCGTCGCCGTCGGCCTCGTCGGCTGCCTGCTGGCCTACCGGCGCGGGCGCCCGCTGGACTGGGCGCTGGCCGGCGCGGCGATCGGCGTGGCGACCGCGACGAAGTACACGGCCGGCGCGATGCTCGTGACGCTGCTGGCGGCCGCCGTGCTGCGCGTCCACGACGACCGCGCGCAGCTGCGCTCGGCGCTCGTCGGGCTGGTGATCGGCGGGGCCGCGTTCGCCGCCGCGTTCGCGATCCTCAACCCGTTCGCGATCCTGCACCCGGGCGAGGCGCGCTCGCAGATCAGCGGCCAGTCCGCGCAGGCGTCGACAGCCAAGCTCGGCCAGAAGGACGAGCTGGGCTGGTGGTACTACCTCAAGACGCTGACCTGGGGGCTGGGGTGGGCGCCGCTGGTCGCCGCGATCGCCGGTGCCGTCGTGATGCTGCGCCGCGACTGGCGCCTGGCCGTGCTGCTCATCGCCTTCCCGCTCCTGCTGTGGCTCTACATGGGCGCCCAGACCCGCCACTTCGGCCGCTGGCTGATGCCGATCTACCCGGCGCTGTGCGTGCTGGCGGGGATCGCGGCCATCGCGCTCGTCGACCGGGTGCGCTGGCGTCCGGCGGTGCTCACCGGGCTGCTGGCCGTCGTGCTGTGCGTGCAGGGGGTGGCGGCGGCCGTCCACATCGACCGGGTGCTGGGGCGCGAGGACACGCGGACGCTGGCGCGCGCCTGGATGGAGGCCAACATCCCCGCGGGCGCGGGGGTGGTCGTCGAGCCGTTCGTGCCCGGCAACTGGCTGGAGCTCGACGCGACCCGCTCGTTCCGCCGCTTCCCGGTCGAGCGCCCGTTCCAGGCCTACGAGAAGCGGCTGCGCCCGCGGATGGTGCGCGAGTACGTTCGCGACGGCTACTGCTGGGTCGTCGTCGGCAGCCACCAGAAGGGCCGCGGCCTGGCCGCCGGCCTCGGCAACGCGCGCAGGTACTACCGTGCCCTCGACCGCGCCAGCGACGACGTCGTCGTGTTCTCCCCGTACCGCAAGGGCGCCGATCCGGTGGACTTCTCCTACGACTTCTCGTTCAACTCCCTGCCGCGCGCGTTCGAGCGCCCCGGGCCCGTGATCGAGATCCACCACCTGCGGGGCTGCCGGTGAGCGTCGCGCCGGAGCGGGCGCCGCAGCAGCGCCCCGCCGAGACGGTCGCCGACCGCCTCGAGCGCCTGTGGAGCCACCGGCTCGGCCTCGCGCTCGTCGCGCTCGGCGTCCTCGCCGCGCTGGTCGTCTTCGCGGTCCGCCAGACGTACCCCAACTACGACACGTACTACGCGCTGCTGTGGGGCCAGGAGCTGTTCAACGGCCACCTGCCCGACTACCACACGTTCCGCCCGCCGACCCCGCACCCGCTGTCGACGTTCGTGGGCTGGCTGATGGCGCCGTTCGGGACCGCCGGCGCGCGCATCCTCGTGCTCGCGTCGCTGCTGGGCTTCGTGGGGCTGCTCGTGATCGTGTTCCGCTTCACGCAGCGGCTGCTCGGCTCGTTCGTGGCGCTGATCGCGGTCGCCGTCCTGCTGACGCGGACCGACATCGAGCTGCTCGCGCTGCGCGCCATGTTCGACCTGCCGTTCTACGTGCTGGTCTTCGGCGCCGCCGCGCTGGAGCTGCGCCGGCCCCGCTGCGGCTGGCCGGTGCTCGCGCTGCTCGCGCTCGCCGGGCTCCTGCGGCCCGAGGCGTGGCTGCTGGGCGGCGTGTACTGGCTGTACCTGATCCCGGTCACGCCGCGCCCGCAGCTCGTGCGGCTGGCCGCGCTCGTCGTCGCCGCGCCGGTCATCTGGCTGCTGGGCGACCTCATCGTCGAGGGCAACCCGCTGTACTCGCTGACCGAGACCCGCGAGGTCGCCGGCCAGTTCGGGCGCAACCGCGGCCTGCTGGAGGCGATCGAGCTGATCCCCGACCACCTCGCGGGCAACGACAAGATCGTGACCGTCGGCGTCGGCGGGCTGGGGCTCGTCTACGCGGTCGCGCTGCTGCGCCGCCGCGCCGCGATCCCGCTGGCGCTCGGCGCGCTCGGCGTCCTCACGTTCCTGATCATCGTCGCCGCCGGCCTGTCGGCGATCCCGCGCTACCTGACGATCCCGTCGCTGCTGCTGTCGCTGTGCGTCGCGGTCGCGCTCGGGGGCTGGGCGGTCGCGCGCCAGCGATGGCTGCGCATCGCCGGGATCGCGATCGCGATCGTGTCGGTCGCGCTGATCGCCCGCCAGATCCCGCAGTACGAGAAGGACCGCAGCCGCCTGGACCACCAGGCGACGTTCGTGGCCGAGCAGCACCGCGACCTGCTGGCGCTGCTCGACGACCCGCGCCTGGTCCCGCTGCTGCAGGACCCGGCGTGCTGGCCGATCACGACGCCGACGCACTCGGCGATCCCGGTGATCCGCTACGAGACCGGCCTGCCCAAGCGCGCGCTGCAGGCCTCCATCCAGCAGGATCAGGCGCCGCCCACCGGCCTGCTGCTCACGTCGCGGACGTTCCAGTTCGAGCCGGCCTCGGGGCGGCGGGCGCTGGGCGCCAGCGCGTCGGCGTCGGCGAAGTGGTGGTCGAACGTGAAGCTGCCCGGCTACGACCGGGTGGCGCGCCACGGGCGCTGGCGGGCGTTCGAGAACTGCCGCCCGTCCAGCGCCGCGTGACGCGCGCCGCTACTTGGTGCCCAGATAGCGGACGTAGACCAGGTCGTAGGCGAGCTGGCCCGGGGCGCGCAGGACCGCGTCGATCTCCGTGCCCTTCGACGTGAACGCGACGTAGTTGCCGCGCGACGAGGTCGCCGGCTTCTCGGACGCCACGCTCAGGTAGCCGCCCTTCTCGCCGGGGGCCAGCGGGGCCGAGCGCGACTCGAGCGACACGTTGCCGGTCGGCCGGTTCCACAGGAACAGGTCGCGCACGCCGTTGGCGTCGTCGCGGATCGAGTTGCTCTCCTTCAGGTTCGTCGCGTCCGAGTCGAACAGGACGAACTCGCCGGCGCCCGAGATCGTCGGGTTGGCCGAGTCGCCGTTGCCCAGCGACGTGGCCTTCGAGCGCGACGGCGGGCAGACGACGCGGCCGGCGCCGATGCGCGAGCACGTCGGCGGCAGCTTGCGCCGCAGGTCGCCGTCGAGGTCCATCTCGACGATGTCCTGGGCGCCGTTGGAGTCGCCCGGGAGGATGTTCGAGGCGGTCGTCTGGAACGCGACGAAGTTGCCGTCGTCGCTGACGTCCGGGTTCGACGACGAGCCGTTGCCCGACGTGCGGCCGTTGGACGACGTCGAGACGAGGATCGTGTCGAAGCGCAGCGTCTGCGCGCCCTTCACGAACTTGCGCGTGAACGTGCGCTCGAACACGTCGAGCTGGCCGTTGCCGTCGCCGGGCGAGAGGTTCGAGGCGCGCGAGCTGAACACGACCGCCTTGCCGGCGCGCGCGAACGCGGGCTCGGAGGCGTCGGCGTTGGCCGGCGTGCCCGAGCGCGAGGCGGAGGCCAGGAACGTCAGGCCGGTGAAGCCGCGGTCCTGGCCGGTGCCCGACAGGATGTGGACGTAGACCTGCTTGAGCCCGTTGCCCTGCGCGGTGCGGGCCGAGCCCCAGCCGCGGCGGGCCTTGCCGGTGAGCGCCAGGTTCGTGGCCTGCGAGGTGAACGCGACGCGCTCGCAGGCGCCGTCGATCGACACCTCGGTGGTCGGGCCGTTGGCCTGCTCGCCGTTGGGGCCGACCGAGACGCGCGTCGTCGTGTTCGTGCGCAGGTCGCGGACGAACGCGTCCGGGACGCCGTTCGTGTCGCCGGGGACGAGGTTGGAGGCGGCCGAGATGAACGCGACGCAGTGCGGCTGGTGGCGCGCGTCGCCGTCCAGGGACGGCAGCGTCGACGGGCCGTTGGCGGGCTCGCCGTTCATGCCGACCGAGACGAGCTGCGTCGAGCCGATGTTCCACTCGGTGCCGTCCTGGCCCCACGGGCCGGCGCGGTTGACGACGAACACGTCGGTCTGGCCGTTGACGTCGCCGGGCACGATGTTCGACGCGTCGGACTCGAACGCCATCAGGCGGGCGATGCGCTGGTCGTGCGAGACGGCCGGGTTGCGCGAGGGGCCGTTCGGGAAGCCGCCGTCGGCCGAGCGCGAGAGCAGGAACGTGGTGCGGGTGCCCGCCGCGTCGGCGACGGCGGGCACGGCCGCGCCGAGCGCCAGGCTCGACAGCGCCGCCGCGGTGAGGGCGGCGCGGGACTTGCGGGAGATCACGATTCGCGTTGCCTTTGCGAGTGGGGGACGACCGGTCAGCGTGTCAATCGACCGGATCTCTGGACAGCTTGAGCACGGGGCGCATCCGGGCGGGAACGCGCGAGGCGTATCCTCCGATGGGCGCATGCCCACGACGACCGACACCGACCTGCGCCACCTGGCGCGGGCCGTCGAGCTCGCAGAGGAGCTTCCCGGCCGGGCGACGCCGAATCCCAATGTAGGCGCGGTGATCGTCACCGACGGCCGCATCGTCGGCGAGGGGACACACGAGCGTTTCGGAGGGCCGCACGCCGAGATCAACGCGATCCGCGCCGCCGGCGAGGCGGCGCGCGGCGGCACGATCTACGTGTCGCTGGAGCCGTGCGCCCACCACGGCCAGACGCCGCCGTGCACCGACGCGATCCTGGCCGCCGGCCTGCGGCGCGTCGTCGTCGCCTCCGACGACCCGTCGGCGAAGGCCAACGGGCGGGGCCTGGGGATCCTCCGCGACGAGGGCGTCGACGTGGTCGTGGCCACCGGCGAGGTGACCAGCCGCGCCAGGCTGGTCAACCAGGCCTTTCGCAAGCACGCCCGCACGGGCCTGCCGTGGATCCTGTTCAAGTCGGCGATGACGCTCGACGGCAAGGTCGCCACGCCGACCGGCGACTCGAAGTGGATCTCCGGCGAGGCCAGCCGCCGGCTCGCGCACCGCTGGCGCGCGGCGGTCGACGCGGTCGCCGTCGGCGTCGGGACCGCGCTCGCCGACGACCCCCAGCTCACCGCCCGCATCGACGGCGTGCACCGCCAGCCGCGGCGCATCGTGTTCGACTCGCTCGCCCGCCTGCCGCTCGACAGCCAGCTCGTGTCCGCCGCCGGCGAGGTGCCGCTGACCGTCGTCGTCTCGCGCGCCGCCGACCGCCGCGACATCGCCGCGCTGGAGGCCGCGGGCGCCGACGTGATCGTCGCGTCGGGCGAGAACGAGCCGGCGCGCGTGCGCTCGGCGCTCGCCCAGCTCGGCGACCAGGGGATCACCTCGATCCTCCTGGAGGGCGGCCCGCACCTGGCCGGCGCGTTCCTCGACGCCGGCGAGATCGACGAGGTCCGGCTGTTCCTGGCCGCGATGCTGCTCGGCGGTCGCGCCGCCCGCGACCCGCTCGAGGGCAAGGGGATCGATCGCATCGCCGACGCCACCCGCGCCCTGACGATGACGTGCGAGCGCGTCGACGAGGACCTCCTGGTCAAGGCGCGCCTGAGGGAATGGTGACGCCGGGCTGATGTTCACCGGGCTGGTGCAGGACCTGGGCGAGGTGACCCGCGTCGACGAGACCGCCGACGGCGTCCGCCTGGCGGTCCGCACGCCGCTCGCGCGGGAGCTCGCGGAGGGCGACTCGATCGCCGTCAACGGCGTCTGCCTGACCGCCGTGGGCCTGTGCGGCGGCGACCTGTTCGGCGCCGACGTGATGCGCGAGACCCTGCGCCGCTCGTCGCTGGCCGAGGTGGAGCCCGGCTCGACCGTGAACCTGGAGCTGCCGCTGCGCGCCGGCGACCGCCTCGGCGGGCACATGGTCCAGGGCCACGTCGACGGCGTCGGCGCCGTGCGCGACGTGCGCGAGGACGGCTTCGCCCGCATCGTCGAGATCGCCGCCGCGCCCGACCTGCTGCGCTACGTCGTCGAGAAGGGCTCCATCGCCGTCGACGGCGTGTCGCTGACGGTGAGCGCCGTCGGCGACGACTTCTTCGCCGTGTCCCTGATCCCCGAGACGCTCGAGCGCACGACGCTCGGGGCCGCCGAGCCCGGGCGGCCCGTGAACCTGGAGGTGGACGTGCTCGCCAAGTACGTTGAGAAGCTGGTGGCGCGATGATGAGCCGCACGACGCCCTTCGCCACGATCGAGGAGGCCATCGACGACATCCGCGCCGGGCGGATGGTCGTGGTCTGCGACGACGAGGACCGCGAGAACGAGGGCGACCTGACGATGGCCGCCCAGTTCGCGACCCCGGACGCCATCAACTTCATGGCCAAGGAGGGGCGCGGGCTGATCTGCCTGGCGCTCACCCCCGAGCGCTGCGACGAGATGGGCCTCGACCTGATGGCGGCCAAGAACGAGTCCGCCTTCGAGACCGCGTTCACGGTGTCGGTCGAGGCCCGCGAGGGCGTCACGACCGGGATCAGCGCCGCCGACCGCGCGCACACGATCCAGGTGGCGATCGACCCGCAGAGCGCGCCGCGCGACCTCGTGCAGCCCGGCCACGTGTTCCCGCTGAAGGCCCGCGCCGGCGGCGTGCTCGAGCGCGCCGGCCAGACCGAGGCCGCCGTCGACCTCGCCCGCCTCGCCGGCCTCAACCCGGCCGGCGTGATCTGCGAGATCATGAACGACGACGGCACGATGGCCCGCGTGCCCGACCTCGTCGGCTACTGCCAGCGCCACGGGCTGAAGATGATCACGGTCGCCGACCTGATCGCCTACCGGCGCAAGCACGACAAGCTGGTCGAGCGGGTGGTGGCGACGACGCTGCCGACGACGTTCGGCGACTTCACCGCGGTCGGCTACCGGTCGCTCGTCGACGACAAGCACCACGTCGCGCTCGTCAAGGGCGAGGTCGCCGGGCGCGAGGACGTGCTCGTGCGCGTGCACTCCGAGTGCCTCACCGGCGACGTGTTCCACTCGCTGCGCTGCGACTGCGGCGAGCAGCTCGAGTCCGCGCTGGCGATGATCGAGCGCGAGGGCACCGGCGTGCTGCTGTACCTGGCCCAGGAGGGCCGCGGCATCGGGCTGCTCAACAAGCTGCGCGCCTACAAGCTGCAGGAGCAGGGCCTCGACACCGTCGACGCGAACCTGCGCCTCGGCCTGCCCGCGGACCTGCGCGACTACGGCATCGGCGCCCAGATCCTCACCGACCTGGGGCTGTCGTCGATCCGGATCCTGACCAACAACCCCAAGAAGATCCTCGGCCTCGAGGGCTACGGGCTGTCGGTCACCGAGCAGATCCCGATCGAGCACGTCGCCAACCCGCACAACGAGGCCTACCTGCGCGCGAAGGCCGAGAAGCTGGGGCACACGCTCCACCACCAGGGCGTCGACGTCGACGAGGAGATGCTCCACGCCGAGCATCGGCGGGACCACTCGTGAGGGTCGCGCTCTGCGTCGCGCGGTTCTACGAGGACCTCGCGCAGCGGCTGGAGGACGGCGCCCGCGCCGCGTTCGCGGAGGCCGGCGTCACCGACGTCGACCGCTTCGACGTGCCCGGGGCGTTCGAGCTGCCGCTCGCCGCCCGGTACGCGGCCGACTCCGGCCGCTACGACGGCATCGCCTGCCTGGGCGCCGTCATCCGCGGCGAGACCGACCACTACGACTGGGTCTGCCAGGAGGCGGCGCGCGGCATCCAGGACGTCCAGCTGCGCAGCGGCGTGCCGTGCGCGTTCGGCGTGCTGACCGTCGACACCATGGAGCAGGCGCTGGCGCGCTCGGGCGGCGGCAAGCGCGACAGCGGCCGGCACGCCGCCGAGGCCGTCCTGGCGCTCGCGCGCGTGCGCGCCCAATTGGCCGGCGGCTGACCGGCGGACCTGACCGCGGCGGCCGTTCGCGGTAGCCTGCCGGGTCCATGTCCGTTCCGACGGCCGGCACCAGCGGGCAGGTGATCGCGATCGCCCTGACCCTGGGCGTCCACGTCCTCGGCGCCCTCGCGCTCGTCTACCTGCTCGTGCGCGACAGCGGCACGAGCCCGCGCGACTGGTGGCCGGGCGACGACGACGGCCCGTCGCGCGACGACGGCCCGCCGCCCGGGCCCCAGGACGGCGGGGGCGGCCTGCCGCTCCCGGACGCGGCGCCGGCGCCTGTCCGCCTGCGCGAGCCGGCGCACCTGGCCGACGCCTACGACCGCCCGCGGCGCCGTCCCGCGCATCCGGCGCGCGACCCCGAGCGCACGCCGTCCCAGCGCTGAGCTAGCGGCCGGCGGCCCGCTCCGCCTGGCGCAACGTCGACATCACGGTCCCGCGCTGGTCGGGGTTCTGCAGCCGCTGCTCGAGCACGGGGATCGCCTCGTCGGGCCGGCCGGCGAGCAGCAGCGCGTGGCCGAGGTCGTAGAGGGCGTACGCGCACGGGTCGGTCTGCTCCACCGGGCAGTCGGCGACGGCCTGCTGCAGCAGCGGGATCGCCTCGTCGGGCCGGCCCTGCTGGATCAGCGCGTGGCCCTCGGCCAGGAGCTGCGACGGGTCGCCGCCGCCCTGCGGCGTCGTCGGCGTGTCGGGCTCGGTCTCGGGCGGCGGGGCCGGCTCGGTCTCCTGGGTCGCCGTCTCGGGCGCCGCCTGCGTGGCCGTGGCGCGCGGCTCGCGCGCGGGGTCCCGGGCGCGCTCGCGCGAGGCGGCGGTGCCGGCGGTCGTCGCCGCGCCGGCGCGCCGCTCGCCGTCGTCGCCGCCGGTGAGCGCGAACGCGGCGACCGCGGCGCCGGCCAGCAGCGCGGCCAGCCCGGCCAGCACGGCGGTCGGGACGCGCCGCCGCGGCCGGGGCGGGGCGGGGGCCAGCGCGTCGCGCAGCGCTTCGACCATCCGCGCCGCGGTCGGCCAGCGACGGTCGGGGTCCTTGTCGAGGGCGCGCCGCAGCACGCGGTCGACGGCGGCGGGCAGGGTCGGGTCCACGTCGCTGGCCGCCGGCGGCGGCGTCTCGACGTGGGCGCGGGCCTGGGCGGCGACGGTCGCCATCGCGAACGGCCGCCGGCCGGCGAGCAGCTCGAACGCGACGACCGCGAGCGCGTAGCGGTCGCTGGCCGCGGTCGCGGCGCGCCCGAGCGCCTGCTCGGGCGACAGGTAGGAGGCGGTGCCCAGGACCGTGCCCGTCTGGGTCAGGCCCCCGTCGGCGACCATGCGGGCGATCCCGAAGTCGCCGACGGCCAGCCGTCCGCGCGCGTCCAGCAGCAGGTTCGCGGGCTTGACGTCGCGGTGGACGATCCCGTGGCGGTGGGCGTGGTCGAGCGCCGACGCGGCCTCCGCCAGCCACCGCAGCGCCGTCTCGGCGGGGATGCGGGCGCCGCCCCGGATGCGGTCGGCGACGCTGCCGCCGGTCATCAGCTCCATGACGATGAACGGGATCCCGGCCGCGTCGCCGATGTCGTAGACGGTGACGACGTGGGGATGGTCGGAGACGCGCGCGGCGGCGCGGGCCTCGCGGAAGAAGCGGGCGCGGGCGTCGGCGTCGGCGGCGACGTGCTCGTGCAGCAGCTTGATCGCCACCGGCCGGCCGAGCAGCGTGTCCTCGGCGCGGTACACGGTGGCCATCCCGCCGGCGGCCAGGCGGCGGGGGTCGCGGTAGCGGTCGGGCAGGTCGTCGACGGAGGCCATGGCGAAGATGGTGGCCTACCCGGGGCCGCGCGCGGAGACACGGACCGGGCATGGGCTATCCTGCGGCGTCCCATGGCCAAGGTCTGTCATTCCTGCGGCAAGGGCCCCGCGTTCGGGCACAGCCGCAGCCACTCGATGGTCGCCACGAAGCGGCGCTTCAACCCGAACCTGCAGAAGGTGCGGGTGATGGTCGGCAGCGCGCCCCGGCGCGTCTACGTCTGCACCCGCTGCCTCAAGGCGGGCAAGGTCACCAAGGCGCTCTAGCGGCGCAGCCCTCGTGGCCGCGCCGTCGACCGAGTCGAGCCTCGCCCGCTTCCGCCTGGTGGTGGAGGGCGCGCTCGCGCACCTCGAAAGCCGACGCCAGGAGGTCAACGACCTCAACGTGTTCCCGGTCGCCGACGGCGACACGGGCGACAACATGGCGCTGACGCTGCGGGCGTGCCTGGCCGAGGTCGACCAGCTCGCGCGCGAGGCGGCCGACCGCTCGATCGACGACATCGGCCGCGACGAGATCGTCGAGCGCGTCCAGCGCGCCGCGCTGCTCGGCGCCCGCGGCAACAGCGGCGTGATCCTGTCGCAGCTCATCCGCGGCGCCGCCGAGGAGCTGATCAGCCGCCCCGGCGAGCTCGTCGACCCGGTCCTGATCGGCGCTGCGATGGCCCGCGCCGCCGACCGCGGCTACGGCTCGGTGCGCGAGCCGGCCGAGGGCACGATGCTCACGGTCATGCGCGAGATGGCCAGCCACGTGGCCTCCGAGCTCGCGCACATGCCCGACCCGCGCCTGGGCCCCGACACGACGCCCGAGCAGCAGAACGCGGCGATCGCCGACATCCTCGAGCGCGCGATCGAGGCCGGCGAGGCCTCGGTGCGCCGCGGGCCCGAGCTGCTGCCCGTGCTGCGCGAGGCCGGCGTCGTGGACTCCGGCGGCTACGGCGTGACGATCATCTTCGCGGGCATCGTCGCCGCGCTGCGCGGCACCGAGGCGCCCCCGCTCGAGCACCACCACGCCCCCGCGGTCCGCCACGCGCCCGACGAGCACAGCTCCTCGACGTTCCGCTACTGCACGAACTTCGCGGTCACCGGCGAGGGCCTGGACCGCTCGCGCATCCTCCCGCGGCTGGAGGCGATCGGCGACTCGGTGCTCGTCGTCGGCGACGCCCACACGCTGAAGGTCCACGTCCACACCGACGACCCCGCCGCGGCCACGGCCGTGTTCGCCGGCCTCGGCGAGGTCTCGCGCCTCGACGTCGCCGACATGCACGAGCAGATGGCCGAGCGGGCCGAGCGGCTGCCCAGCGCCCGCTGCGGCGCGCTGGCCGTGTGCGCGGGCGACGGGATGCGCGACCTGTTCCGCTCGCTCGGCGTCGAGGTCCTCGACGGCGGCGCGACGCTGAACCCGTCGACGTACGAGCTGCTGGCCGGCATCCACGCGGTGCCCGCCGAGGAGGTCGTCGTGCTGCCCAACTCGCCGAACGTGTTCATGGCCGCCGAGCGCGCCGCCGAGCTGGCCGAGAAGGAGGTGCGCGTCGTCGCCTCGCGCTCCCAGCAGGCGGGCCTCACCGCCGCGGTCGCGCTGATGCCCGACCGCCCGGCGGCCGATAACGCGGATGCGATGACGCAGGCCCTGCGCGAGATCCGCATCGGCTCCGTGGCGCCGGCCGCCCGCGAGGACGTGCACGGCCGCTTCGCCGTGGGCGACGCGGTCGGCTTCGTCGAGGAGGAGATCATCGCCTGGGGCGAGCCCGCCCCGACGCTGGAGGCGGTCCTGCGCTCGCTGGCGCGCGACGCCGAGCTCATCACCTGCATCTCCGGCGACGGCGCGCCGCTCGACCACGCCGACGTCGAGGGCCTCGCGCCGGCCGACGTCGAGCTGGAGCTGTCGGAGGGCGGCCAGCCGGCCTACTGGTGGCTGCTGTCGGCGGAGTAGCGCGATGCCCGGCTTCCCGCGTCCCTTCCTCGGCCAGAACGTGCGGCTGCGCGCCGGTGAGGACTTCGACGACCTCGTCGCGGTCGCCGAGGTCGACGACGAGTCCGTGCTCCTGCAGGCGTCGGTGACCGCAGACGCCGCGCACCTCCTGTACGCCAGCCGCGCCGCCGCCGTGCACCTGACCGGCTCGATCGCCGACGTCGGCGACGGCCTCAGCCGGTTCACCGTCGCCGAGACCGAGACGTTCCAGCGCCGTGAGGCGTTCCGCGTGCCGATGGGCGTCCCCGCGACCGTGCGCCGGGCCAACGGGACCGAGCTCGAGTGCGCGGTCGCCGACCTGTCCCCCGGCGGCGCCCTGCTGTCACCGGAGGCCGACGGGCTGCTGCTCGGCGAGCGCGTCGAGCTGATCGTCGACCGCGACGGCCTGCGCGACCTGCCGCTGGCCGCCGAGGTGATCCGCCGCGACGGCGCCCGGCGGGCGCTGCGCTTCGAGGCGCTGAGCGTGCGCGCCGACAACCTGCTGAGCCGCGCGATCACCGAGGCGCAGCTCCGCCGGCGTCAGTAGCGGCGGCGCCCGCCGGCACCCGCCGGGCGGGCGGTCATCATGGGAGCGCCGTGCCCGGCCCCTTCGACGCCCCCGATCCTCGCGCGATTCCCGTGCGTCTGCCGCGCCCGTCGCGGCTGGACGCGCCGCTGGAGGCGCCGCACCCGAAGATGGCCGAGGCGCTGGAGACGCTGGGCCTGCGGACGGTCGGGGACCTGCTCGCGCACCTGCCGCGGGAGCGGCGCGTCGCGCGCCAGATCGCCGAGCTGCAGCGGGGCGAGCAGGCCAACGTGCTCGTCGAGGTGCGCTCGATCCGCTCGCGGCCCGTGCGCCGGCGCGGGATGAAGCCGCTCGTCGAGGCGACGGTCGCCGACCAGACCGGCGTGATGAAGGTCGTGTTCTTCAACCAGCCGTGGCTGGAGCGGCGCTACCGGCCCGGCACCCGGCTCGCCCTGTACGGGAAGTACGACGGGCGCAACAGCTTCAAGGTCTCGTCGCACTCGGAGACCACCGACGTCGGGGCCGCCGTCGAGGGCGTCGCGCACTACCCGGCCTCCGAGGGCATCACCTCGACGCAGATCGCCGAGCTGGTGCGCGCCCACCGCGACGCGATCTCCGACGTCATCGAGCCGCTCCCCGCGCGCGTGCGGGTCGCCGAGCGGCTGCCCGACCGCCAGGCGGCGCTGGCCGACATGCACTTCGGCGCCGGCGAGGGCGGCCGGCGGCGCCTGGCGTTCGACGAGCTGCTGGCCACCCAGCTCCTGTTCGCCCGCCGCCGCGCCCGGCACGCCGCGATCGCGGCGCCCGCGCTCGACGGCCCGCGCACGCTCACCGAGCGCTGGCTGCGCGACGCGCTGCCGTTCGCGCCCACCGGCGACCAGGCCGCGGCGATGGCGGAGATCGAGGCCGACCTGGCCCGCCCGCGGCCGATGCAGCGGCTGCTGATGGGGGAGGTCGGCTCCGGCAAGACCGTCGTCGCACTGTTCGCGCTGCTGCGCGCGGTCGAGCACGGCATGCAGGGCGCGCTGATGGCGCCGACCGAGACGCTCGCCGAGCAGCACTTCGCCACGCTGCAGGGCCTCCTCGGCGGCGAGGTGGTCCCGGCCGCGCTGCTGACCGGCTCGACGGCCGCCGCCCGCCGCGCCGACGTCCTCGGCAAGCTCGCGTCGGGCGAGCTGTCGCTGGTCGTGGGCACCCATGCGCTGATCGAGCCGGCCGTCGTCTTCGACCGCCTGGCCGTCGCCGTCATCGACGAGCAGCACCGCTTCGGCGTGCGCCAGCGCACCGCGCTCGATGGCAAAGGCCCCGGCGACCTGGTCCCGCACGTGCTGCACATGACCGCCACGCCGATCCCGCGCACCATGCGGCTGCTCGAGTTCGGCGACCTCGACCACACCGCCATCCACGAGCTGCCCGGCGGGCGCAAGCCGATCCAGACGTTCGTCGCCTCCACCGACCGCGAGCGGGCCCGCGCCTACGAGCGCATCCGCGAGGAGCTGCGCGCCGGGCGCCAGGCGTTCGTCGTCTGCCCGCTCGTCGAGGAGTCCGAGCAGCTCCAGGCGCGGGCGGCCACCGCCGAGTACGAGCGGCTGAAGGCCACGGAGCTGGCCGACTTCGACGTCGTGCTCCTGCACGGCCAGATGCGCCCGAAGGCCAAGCAGGAGGCGATGCAGGCGTTCGCGGCCGGCGGCGCCGACGTGCTCGTCGCCACCAGCGTCATCGAGGTCGGCATCGACGTGCCCAACGCGACCGTGATGCTGGTCGAGAACGCCGAGCGCTACGGGATCTCGCAGCTGCACCAGCTCCGCGGGCGGATCGGCCGCGGCGGCCACGCCTCGGTCTGCATCCTGTTCGGCCCCAAGGAGTCGCCGCGGCTGCGCGCGCTGGCCGAGCACACCGACGGGTTCCGCCTGGCCGAGATCGACCTGGAGCTGCGCCGCGAGGGCGAGCTCGTCGGCACGCGGCAGTCCGGCTACGGCGAGTTCACGGTCGCGCGGCTGCCCGAGGACGAGCCGCTGCTGGAGCGCGCCCGCGCCCGGGCGGCGGCGATCCTCGATGCCGACCCCGACCTGCTGGCGCCCGAGCACGCGCTGCTGGCCGACGCGCTGCGCGAGCGCTACGGCGCCGCCGAGCTCGACCTGCCGATCCCGGCGTGAGGGCGCGGGCATGCGGGTGATCGCCGGGCGCTACCGCGGGCGGCGGCTCGTCACCCCGCGCGGGCGCGACACGCGGCCGACGTCGGATCGGGTGCGCGAGGCGCTGTTCTCGATCCTCGGCCCGCTCGACGGGGCCGCGGTCCTGGACCTGTTCGCCGGCTCGGGCGCGCTGGGCATCGAGGCGCTGTCGCGCGGGGCGGCGCGGGCGACGTTCGTCGAGCGCGCCCCGGCCGCGCTGCGGGCGATCGCCGCCAACCTGGAGGCGGTCGGGGCGCAGGGCGACGTCCGCTCCCGCGACGTGCTCGCGTTCGTCGGCGACGCACCCGCGGCGGGAGGTCCATACGATCTCGTCTTCCTCGACCCCCCGTATCGCGAAGCGCCACGGCTCGGACCGAGGCTCGACCTGACGCCGCTGCTCGCCGCCGGCGGCCGCGTCGTCAGCGAGAGCGACCGGCGGGAGCCCCTGGTGCTCGCGGGCCTGGAGGTCATCGACGAGCGCCGCTACGGCGACACCCTGATCAGGATCCACGCCCTCCCATGACCAAGGCCGTCTGTCCCGGAAGCTACGACCCGATCACCAACGGGCACCTCGACGTCATCAGCCGCGCCGCGGGGCTGTTCGACGAGGTCGTCGTCGCCGTGGTGAACGCCTCCGTGCGCAAGAGCAAGCCGATCTTCGACATCCACGAGCGGCTCGCGTTCATCGAGGACGCGACCGCCCACCTCGACAACGTGACGTGCGAGCCGTTCGACGTCCTGATCGTCGACTTCGCCCGCAGCGTGGGGGCATCCGCGATCGTGAAGGGGCTGCGCGCCATCTCCGACTTCGAGTACGAGCTGGAGATGGCCAACCTCAACCGGCGCCAGGCGCGCGACATCGAATCCGTGTATCTGATGGCCCACCCCCAGTACAGTTTCCTGAGCTCCAGCGGGGTGAAAGAGCTCGCGACATTCGGCGGGGACATCGACGGGCTGGTGCCCGGCCCGGTCGCCCGGCGGTTGAAGGAAGAGCTCGCCCGGCCACGAACCTAAGGAAGCCAATGGACGTCCTCGTGCTCATCGACAAGCTGGACGATCTCGTCCACAACGCGAAGCCCGTACCGCTGACGGACCAGGTGCGCGTGGACAAGGAGGAGATCTACGACATCCTCGACCAGATGCGCGCGACGATCCCCGAGGAGATCAAGCAGGCCCGCTGGATCGTCAAGGAGCGCCAGGAGATGCTGGCCGAGGCCAAGCGCGAGGCCGAGCGCATCGTCAAGGAGGCGCGCGAGCGCCAGGAGCGCCTGATCTCCCAGGAGGAGGTCACCAAGGCCGCCGAGCGGGCCGCCGAGGACATCATCGAGGACGCCCGCGCGCGCGAGCGGGAGATCCGCCTCGGCGCCGAGGACTACGCGGACGAGATCCTCAACACGCTCGAGGTCAACCTGTCGAAGTTCATCGCCGCCGTCCAGCGCGGGCGCGAGCGCCTGCAGGGCAAGGACGAGCCGGCCGAAGTCGCCTGAGGCGCCGGGCATGGCCTCGATCGAGGTCCTCGACGCCGACATCACGACGCTCGACGTCGACGCGATCGCCAACGCGGCCAACACGGAGCTGTGGCACGGGGGCGGGGTGGCCGGTGCGATCGCCCGGGCGGCCGGGCCGGAGCTGCAGCGCGAGTCGCGCGAGCGGGCGCCGATCGGGCTGGGGGAGGCGGTCGAGACGACCGCCGGGAACCTGCCGTCGCGGTGGGTCATCCACGCCGCGACGATGGAGCCGGGCGGGCCGACCGGCGCGGACGTGATCCGGCGCGCCACCGAGGCGACGCTGGCGCGCGCGGACGCGCTGGGCGTCCGGTCGCTGGCGCTCGTGGCGTTCGGGACCGGCGTCGGCGGGTTCCCGCTGGAGCGGGCCGCGGAGATCGAGGTGGAGGCCGTCCGCCGCCACCTGGCGGCCGGCTCCGGGCTGGAGCGGGTCGTCTTCTGCGTGCGCGGCGACGCCGCCCGGCGCGCCTTCGAGGCCGCGCTGGGCTGACCGGCGGCGTCCGGCGCTCAACCTTTCGCGGGTGCGAGCCGATGATCGGGACGAGATGCTCGCCCCTGCCATCGCCGCCCTGCCGGGCTGGACGACCGTGGACGCGCTGCCGACCGCCATCGGGACGGTCGCGCTCGTCGCCGTGGGCCCGGCCGGGGCGTTCGCGATCGAGCACGCCGACGGGACGGGCCTGCGCGCGCTGGCCGACGTGCCCGAGCGCGCGCTCATCCACGTGTGGGCGCAGGCCAAGCACCTGGAGCGCCAGCGCCTCGGCGGCTCCGTGACCCCCGTGCTGGCCCTCGACGGCGCCGCTCCCGCGGGCCCCGCGGGGCGCCGCCGCGGCGTGCGCGTGCTGCCGGCCGTGTCGGTCGCGGCCTGGCTGGCCGCCCAGCCCGCCGCGCTCTCCGACGCCGAGGTCGAGCGCCTGCGCCGCCGCCTGGACGGCGCGCCCCTGCCGGCCCCGGCACCGGCACCGGCGCCGCCGGCCCCGGCCCCGGCCGCGGCGACCGCGCCGGTCCTCGCCGCCTGACGCCGGCCGCCGCGCGGTCCCCAGCGGGCACGTGTGGCACATGGCAGCCGCTATGCGGACGTGAAGTGCCACACGTCTGCGCGCGACGTCCCGCGCGGACGTGGCCGCCCGCGTCAGCGCACCTCGAACCCCGCGAGCCCCTCGTCCGGCTCCTCGACCGCCTCGACGCGGTCGACCAGCGCCATCCGCGGCCCCTGCTCGCACCAGGAGACGAGCGCGGCGACGGCCTCGGGGTCGCCCTCGAAGACCGCCTCGACGGTGCCGTCGGGGCGGTTGCGCACCCAGCCGGCCACCCCGTGGGCGCGGGCCTGGCGGACCGTGGCGTCCCGGAAGCCGACGCCCTGCACGCGGCCGGAGACGATCACGCGGCGGCGCATGGCCGCAGCGTACCCGCGGGCCGGGCGCAGCCCGGCTACTCGGCCTCGTCGGGCGCCTCGATCGTGAGCAGCGCGTCGAGCTGGGCGAGATGGGCGCGCACGTTGCCCGCCATCGCGTCGAGGATCGAGCGCGCCTGCTCGATGCCGTTGGAGGCGTTCGTGAGCTGCGACTTGATGCGCCGCACGTCCTCCATCGCCTGCAGCGCCCGCTCGACCTCGGCCCGCGCCGCCGTGGCGTCCAGCCCGCCGGCGTCGTCGCGCGCCATCAGCACGCGCGCCCGCGCCAGGCCGTAGGCGACCTCGAGCGCCAGCCGCGAGCCGTCCTCGGGGTCGTAGACGACGAACAGCTTGTCGCCGTTGTACTCGCGCAGCGGGTGCGTGCGGGCGGGCAGCTCGTCCTCGGACGGCACGACGAGCACCGCGTAGTCGGCGCCGCGCGTCTGCATCGCGGCGTCGAGCTCCTCGAGCGCCTGGTTCTTGGACAGCTTGCGGTCCTTGGCCTCGAACACGACCCGTCCGCGCGCCGGGCCGGCGCACGCGTCGATCGCCACGACGACGTCGCCCTTGCGCCCGCCCTCGCCGCGCGTGTCGCCGACAGCGTCGCAGTCGTCGCCGCGCGCGACCGCGATCGCGTCGAGCGCCTCGAACACGGCCTCCTCGTACGTGCGGCCCTTCGCCGCCCCGCGCTCCTCGGCCGCGGCGACCTCGCCGCGCTTCTCCTTCTCGGCGCGCAGCTCGGCGAGCTGCACCTTCAGCGCGGTGAGCTCCGACGTCATCGCCGCCAGCCGCTCGGCCTGCTGGTCGGAGGACTGCTTCATCACCGCCAGCGACGCGCGCTGGAAGCCGGCGAGCGGGTTGGTCTCGGAGTCCGAGGCGAACTGGCGGCGCAGGTCCTCGCGCATCTTGGCCGCCACCTCCTGCACGACCGCCTGGACGCGGTGCTGCACCGCGACCGACGACTCGTCGCCGAAGTGGCGCTGCAGGACCTTCGTCACGTGGCCGTTCTCGGGGCCGAAGACCTCGTCGACCTTCTGGTCCAGCCGCTCGGCGACCTTCCGCGCGCGCTCGACGAACTCGGCGTCCAGCGACCGCGCGGCGCGCTCGAACTCGGCCTTCACGAACTCGACGTCGGCGCCCGTATGCTCGCGGTCGAGCACGCGCGCCCCGATCTCGAGCATGTCGGCCACCAGCCGGCCCGGGTCCTCGGCGTCGCGCAGCATCCGCGCGGCCGTGGGATCCGTGACCTCGAAGGCGTCCAGGAAGACCCGGTCGCCCTGGAAGCGGACGTAGGCGGAGAGCGGGATCTGGAGGGCGAGGGCGGCTTCCATCGGACCCCTCACCGTAGGCCCCGCCTCAGACGGAAAACCCCCGCAAGTACCCTCAGGCGATGGCGGCCATCGACGACGCGCTGCTGGACCCGGAGCCCGCGCCCGCGCGGCTGCGGGCGCTCGTCGAGGCCGAGCTCGAGCGGGGCGCCGGGGAGCTGCGCGCCAAGCGCGCCGGGATCCCGGATCCGGTCGTCGTCGCGATCGCGCCGGGGGCCGATGGCCTGCTGGCCGCCGTGCCCGTCCCGGCGACCCTGCGCGTCGATCCCCAGGAGGTCGACGAGCGCAGCTGGCTGCTGGTCGCCGCGGTCGTCGGCGCGCTCGTCGCCGCCGGCGGCCCGCCCCTGCGGGCCGGCGACCTCGCCGGCCATCTCGCGCTCGCCGCCCCCGGCGACGACGCCGAGCTCGCCGCGCTCGCGTTCGACGAGAACGCCCAGCGCATCGACCGCCTGCGCGTCCGGGCGGTCGCGCTGCCCGCCGGCGCGCTCGACGCGGCGGTGCGCGACGTGCGCGAGCCGGTCGGGCCCGCCCATCCGCTGAAGGTCGCGGCCGCGATCGCCGCCCTCGGCGGCAACCCCGCCGACCCGTCCGCGTCGGCCGAGCACGAGGAGGCCGTCCTCGCCGCGCTCGCGCCGCGGGACCGCGCCACGCGCCCCCACGACGACCCCGACCCGCGCCGGCGCGTCGCCCGCCGCATCCTCCAGCGGCTGGCGGGCATGGGGAAGTGGGGCGGCTACCACACGGACTTCAGCCACCTCGCGCGCGGCTTCCACGGCAACGACAAGCAGCTCGCCGAGGAGGTGGGGGAGCGGCTGCTGGCCGCCCGCATCCTGCTGGAGAAGCCGAGCGTCGGCCAGCGCCACGTCTTCCTCAACCCGCGCCGGGCCGCCGACGTCTACGCGCTCGTCGACGACGGGGTCGTGCCGGACGATCTGAACCTGACGTGACCGTCATCGATAGTCTTCGCGCCGGGGTCAGATGAACGTTCGCGATTCCGTCTCACGCAAGGTCTTCACCGCCAAGACGCTCGTCGAGCGCGGCGTGTTCCGCCCGACGCGGCCCGACCGCCTCGTGCGCACCGGGCTGGCGCTCCAGCGCTGGGGGCCCACGGCGGCCGCCGGCTACCAGACGTCGGCGATCCGCTATCCCGACCAGGTCGCGGTCGTCGACGAGCTCGGCTCGCTGACGTTCACCGACGTGCACCGCCGGACGAACGCGCTCGCGCACGCGCTCGCCGACCGCGGCGTGGGGACCGGCGACCACATCGCCGTCCTGTGCCGTAACCACCGCGGGATGATCGACATCACGGTCGCCTGCTCGAAGCTCGGCGCCCACGCCCTGTACCTGAACACGATGTTCTCCGGGCCGCAGATCAAGGACGTCTGCGAGCGCCACGAGCCGAAGGCGATCGTCTACGACGAGGAGTTCGCCGAGGTCGTCGCGGCCGCCCACGAGGGGCGCGTCGGCATCGTCGCCTGGAGCGACGGCGTCGCGAACACCGGCGACGAGCGCCTCGAGGACCTGATCGAGGCCGGCGACCCCGCCGAGGTCCAACCGCCGCCGCAGAAGGGCCGCGTCACGATCCTCACCTCCGGCACGACCGGCAGCCCCAAGGGCGCCAACCGCAAGCAGCCGGAGTCGCTGGAGCCGGTCGCCGCCCTGCTGGACCGCATCCCGTACCGGGCGCGCGAGCACACGCACATCGCCGCCCCGATGTTCCACTCGTGGGGCTACGCGAACTGGATGCTGGCGATCAGCCTGTCGTCGACCGTCGTCCTGCGCCGCCGCTTCCAACCGGAGACCTGCCTGGAGACCGTCGCGCGCTTCGGCTGCACCGGGCTCGTCGTCGTCCCGGTGATGCTCCAGCGGATCCTGGAGCTCGACCCCGAGGTGCTCGACCGCTACGACACGCGCAAGCTGCGCGTCATCGCCGCCAGCGGCTCGGCGCTGCCCGGCGAACTGGCGCTGAAGGTCATGGACCGCTTCGGCGACGTCCTCTACAACCTCTACGGGTCCACCGAGGTCGCGTGGGCGACGATCGCCACGCCGGCCGACCTGCGCGCCGCGCCCGGCACCGCCGGCCGTCCGCCGCGCGGCACCGTCGTCAAGCTCCTCGACGAGGAGGGCCGCGAGGTGCCCCCCGGCCAGACCGGGCGCATCTTCGTCGGCAACGAGATGGCGATGGAGGGCTACACCGGCGGCGGCCACAAGCAGAGCATCGGCGGGCTGCTGTCCTCCGGGGACGTCGGGCACTTCGACGAGGCCGGGCGCCTGTTCATCGATGGCCGCGACGACGAGATGATCGTCTCCGGCGGCGAGAACGTGTTCCCGCGCGAGGTCGAGGACTGCCTGGCCGACCACGAGGCGGTCGAGGAGGTCGCGGTCATCGGCGTCGACGACGAGCAGTTCGGGCAGCGCCTGAAGGCGTTCGTCGTGCTGCGCTCCGACATCGACGCCGACGCGCTGAAGGCGCACGTGAAGGCCAACCTGGCCAGCTACAAGGTGCCCCGCGAGATCGTCGTGCTGGACGAGCTGCCGCGCAACGCGACCGGCAAGGTCCTCAAGCGCGAGCTGGCCGCCTCCTGACCGTTCGCGGGAGGGCCGTCGAGCTACGCTGAGGGGGTGCCCTCGCGTGCTGACACCCTCGACCTCGCGCGCCTGGCGCTCACCTCCGGCGAAGGTCGCCGGCTGACGGACCTGGACGTCCCGCTCGACGACCTCGAGCTCGGCGGCGAGCGCTACGCGACCCCTGCGACCGTCCCGGCCCTCCTGGACCTCTCGCGCATGAGCGGGGGCGGCTGGGCGCTGCGCCTGCGCTTCGCCGCGCCGCTCAGCGGGCCGTGCATGCGCTGCCTGGCGGCCGCGGCTCCGGAGATCGCCGTCGACGCCCGCGAGGTGCACGAGCACGGCTCCGACGACCCGGAGCTGACGAGCCCGTACGTGTCGGCCGTCGACGTGCTCGACCTGGCCGCCTGGGCGCGCGACGCGCTCGCGCTGGAGCTGCCCCGCCAGGTGCTGTGCCGGCCCGACTGCGCCGGCCTGTGCCCGGTCTGCGGCGAGGACCTCAACGCCGCCGGCCCCGAGCATCAGCACGAGCGCGCGCCCGACCCGCGCTGGGCGGCGCTGCGCGAGCTGAAGCTCGACTGACGCCTACAGGAACGGCCCGCTGGGCACGTAGGGCGCCAGCGGCCCGAGCCGCCCGCCGGTGAAGATCGGCCCGTCGGGCGACAGCGCCAGGCCGGCGTCGAGCGCCGTGCGCACCGCCCAGTCCTGGCCGGCGGACAGGAGGTCGACGGACACCGTCGCGCCCGGCCCCGACGCGGCCAGGCACGCCCACAGCAGGTCGCAGGCGGCCTCCTCGTCGAGCGCGGCCAGCAGCTTCACCGCCTCGCCGTCGTGGACGGCGAACCCGCGGTCGCCGTGGAGCAGCAGCCGGCACCCGGCGTCCAGCAGGACCGGCAGGTCGACCACGTGCGCGGCCCCGCGCACGTGGCGGGAGATCGGCGCGGTGCGCTCGACGTCCTCGCTGGCGACGACCGCGCCCGACGGCCTGGGCAGGCGCGACCGGTCGACGATCCCGCCGGCGGCCACGCACGGGCGCAGCGCCAGCCCCAGCCGGGCGTAGCGGCGCATCGCCTTCGGGTCGGTCGAGGAGAGGATGATCCGGCCGCGCACCCCGGCGGCGTCGGCGTATCCCCACGCGCGCTCCAGCAGCCGCCGGCCGATCCCGCGGCCCTGCAGGTCGGGGCGCACGGCCAGCAGCGACAGGCCCCACACGTCCTCGCGCACGATCGCCAGCGCCACGCCGCACACCTCGCCGCCGTCGTCGAGGGCGACCCAGGCGCCCTGCGGATCGGTCTCCAGCGCGTGGACGTGGCGGGCCTCGCTGCGGCGCACCGCCTCCGCGGTCGGCACCTCGCCGGGCGCCGAGAACACGGTGTGCGCGATCCCGGCGGTGACCGGGACGTCCTCGACGGTCATGGCGCGGATGTCCACTTCGCCAGCGTACGCGGGCGCGGAGGCGCTACTCTGCGTCGCCCATGGCCGTCCCCAAGCAGAAGCAGTCGCACGCCCGCACCTCGAAGCGGCGCGCGCAGCACAAGATCAGCGCGCCCGCGACGAACGCGTGCCCGACCTGCCACAGCCCGCGGCGTCCGCACCGCGTGTGCCCGGTCTGCGGGTCCTACGCCGGGCGCGAGGTCGTGCACGTGCACGACCACGAGCACGACCACAGCCACTGAGGCCCGCGGTGGCGACCGTCGCGGTCGACGCCAACGGCGCTGACCTCGGCCCCCGCGAGGTGGCCGAGGGCGCGATGCTCGCCGCCCGCGAGGGCGTCCGCGTGCTGCTGTTCGGGCCCGCCGACCGCATCGGCGAGGTCACCGACGGCGTGACGGTCGTCGACGCGCCCGTCTCGATCGCCAAGTCGCCCGAGCCCGCGTCGGCGGCGCGCTCCACGCCCGACGCCTCGATCGTCCGCGCCGCCCGCGCCGTCGCCGACTGCGACGCCGACGCGCTCGTCAGCGCCGGCTCCACCGGCGCCGCGCTCGCCGCCGGCCTGTTCAACATCAAGCGCGCCAAGGGCGTCCACCGGCCGGCGCTGGCGCTCGCGCTGCCGATGCCCGAGCACCCGGTGACGCTGCTGGACGTCGGGGCCAACGCCGACGTGCGCCCCGACCACCTCGTCCAGTTCGCGTTCATGGGCGCCGCGCTCGTGACGATGCGCCAGGGCATCGCCCGCCCGCGCGTCGCGCTGCTGTCCAACGGCGAGGAGCCCTCGCGCGGCAACGAGCTCGTGCTCGAGACCCACCGGCTGCTGGCCGAGCGCGCCGCGAACTCGTTCGCGCTGGAGTTCGTCGGCAACGTCGAGGGGACCCAGCTCGCGCTGGGCGCCGCCGACGTGATCGTCGCCGACGGCTTCACCGGCAACGTCGCCCTCAAGCTCATCGAGGGCATCTCGCAGCGGCTGATGACCGTCATCCGCGACCGCGCGAGCAGCAGCACCCGGGGGCGCATCGGCGGGATCCTGCTGCGGCCGTCGCTGCGCGGCCTGCGCGACGAGCTCGACCCGGAGGGCCCCGGCGGCGCCTACCTGCTGGGGCTGCGCAAGCTCGGCGTCGTCCCGCACGGGCGCTTCACCCGCGTCGGGTTCGCCAACGCGATCCGGGCCGCCGCCCAGGGCATCGACGAGGACGTCGTCGGGCGCACGCTGGCGGCGATGGACGCCGCCGGGGCCTTGCGGCGCCCCCCGTCCGACAGCGTCGCTACGGTGGCCGACCGATGACCCGCGACGACGTCTTCCAGGCCATCCGCGCCCACCTCGCCGACGAGCTCGAGGTGGATCCCGCGCGCATCACGCCGGAGACCCGGTTCCGGGAGGACCTCGAGGCCGACTCGCTCGACCTGTACACCCTCGTGCAGGAGCTCGAGGACTCCTACGGCGTGCGCATCTCCGACGAGGATGCGGCGAAGATCCTCACCGTGGGTCAGGCGGTGGACTTCGTGATCGCGCACGGCGTCGGGGCGTAGTGGAGAAGCTGAAGCAGCTGCTCGAGGAGCTTCCCGAGGACCTGTACCGCCAGGTGTTCACCCACGCCTCGTGGTCGGAGCGGCGGTCGGACTCCTATTCCCGTCTGGCGTTCCTGGGAGACTCGGTCCTCGGGCTCGCCGTGACCTCGCATCTCTACCCCCGTCTCGAGGCGGAGCGCTTCGGCGCCGGCCGCCTCACCAAGATCCGCGCGCAGGCCGTGTCCGGCCCGTCGTGCGTGGCCGTGGCCGAGCGCCTGGGCATCCCCGCGCGCCTGCAGGCGGCCGCTCCCGAGGGCGCCGGCCCGGGCGCCGCGACCGCGATCGCCACCGACCGCGTGCTGGCGTCGGTGACCGAGGCGGTCATCGGCGCCTGCTTCCTGCACGTCGGCTACGACCGCACGGCCGAGGCGGTCGTCGAGGCCTTCCAGCCCGAGCTGTCGGAGGCGCTCGAGCACCCCGTCGACTTCAAGTCCACGCTGCAGGAGCGCCTGGCCCGCGGCGGCGAGGTCGTCGACTACCGCGTCACCGCCGAGATCGGCCCGCCGCACGAGCGGACGTTCGAGGTGGAGGCCAGCGTCAACGGCCGCGTCGTGGGGCGCGGCTCGGGGCGCTCCAAGAAGGCGGCCGAGCAGGCGGCCGCGCGCGCGGCGCTCGAGGCCGAGGACGCCGAGGCCGCGGGCGGGGAGGCCTGATGCATCTCAAGTCCCTGACGATGAAGGGGTTCAAGTCGTTCCCCGACCGCACGCGGCTGGAGTTCGGCCCGGGCGTGTCGGTCATCGTCGGGCCGAACGGCTCGGGCAAGTCGAACGTCACCGACGCGGTCCTGTGGGCGCTGGGCGAGCAGTCGCCGCTGGCGGTCCGCGGCGCGTCGATGCAGGACGTCATCTTCGGCGGCGGCCGCGGCGTGCAGGCGCGCACGTCGGCCGAGGTCGAGCTCGTGCTCGACAACGGCGACGGCAGCGAGCAGCTCCCGTTCAGCGAGATCTCGATCATGCGCCGCCTGGACCGCTCGGGCGACGGCGAGTACCGCCTCAACGGCGCCAGGTGCCGGCTCGTCGACGTGCTCGAGGTCCTGTCGGACACCGGCCTGGGCAAGGAGATGCACTCGGTCGTCTCCCAGGGGCGCATCGAGGCGATCGTCACGTCCAAGCCCAAGGACCGCCGGCTGCTGATCGAGGAGGCCGCCGGCCTGGGCAAGCACCGCAAGCGCCGTCGCCGCGCGCAGCTCAAGCTCGAGCGCACGCAGGACAACCTCGACCGCGCGCTCGACGTCGAGCGCGAGGCGCGCACCCGGCTGCGGCCGCTCAAGCGCCAGGCCGAGGCCGCCGAGCTGCACGAGCGCCTGGAGCGCCAGGCCGACGAGGCGCGCTGGGAGCTGGCCCGCGAGGCCGTCCGGGCCAGGCGGGCCGGCCTGGCCGAGGCCGAGGCGGCCGCGCAGGCGGCCACGGCGGCCCGCGCCGAGACCGAGGGCCGCCTCGAGGACGTGGCCCGTCGCCGCCAGGAGGCCGAGGAGGCGCTCGCGGCCCGCACCGAGCAGCGCGAGGCGCTCGCCAACCGCGTCTACGCCGCCCGCGGCGCCCGCGACAAGATCGAGCTGCGCCTGGAGCGCGCGCAGGAGACCGCCGCGTCGCTGACCGAGCGCATCGAGCGCCGCGCCGTGCAGATCGCCGCGCTGGAGGCCGAGGCCGCCGAGGACGCCCCCGACGACGAGGGGCGCGAGCGGATCGCCCAGCTCGAGGCCGAGCTGGAGCGCCTCGACCGCGAGCACGAGGCCGAGCTGGAGCGCGAGCTGGCCGCGCTGGAGGTCGAGCGCGCCGCCGCGCAGACGCGCGCCGAGGAGCTGCAGGAGGCCGTCGCGGCCGCGAAGGCCGCGCTCGCCGAGGCCGACGCCGCCGCCGAGACCGCGCGGCGCGAGCGCCGCGAGGCCGAGAAGGCCGTCGAGGCGGCCCGTCGCGAGGCGGCCAAGGTCGGTGCCGAGCTGGCCGCCGCCAACCAGTTCCTGCGCTCCCACGCGGGCGCCCCCGGCGGCGCGCGGGCGCTGTCGGGCGAGCTGCAGGTCGCCGACGGCTACGAGCTCGCGCTCGCCGCCGCGCTCGACGGGCGGCTGGGCGCCGCCCTGGTCGACGACCTCGACGCGGGCGCGTCGCTGCTGGACCGCGCCGGCCGCGACGGGGCGCGCGCGCTCGTGCTCGGCGGCGACGCCGGACCGGGGGAGGCCGCGGCCGCGGGCGAGCCGCCGGTGCCGGGCGCGGTCGCGCTGGCCGAGCTCGTGCAGGGCCCCGAGGCGGCGCTGTCGCTGCTGCGCTCGGTGTGGGTCGTCGACGACCTCGCCGACCTGCCCGCCGGCTTCGGCGGGACCGCCGTGACGCGGACCGGCCGCGCCTGGTCGCCGGCCACGCGCGAGCTGCGCCAGGTCGCCGCCGGCGGCGCCGAGCGCGTCCTGGCCGAGCGCAACCGCCGCGACCGGCTCATCGCCGACTCCGAGCGCGCCGTCCAGGCCGAGCAGGCCGCGCTGGCCGCCGCCGAGCGCGCCGCCGAGGCCGTCGCCGCCGCCGACACCGCCCGGGAGGAGGCCGACCGCGCCGCCCGCCAGGCCGATCGCGACCGCTCCGCCGCGGCCGAGGAGCTGCGCCGCGCCGGCTGGCTCATCGAGCAGCGCCGCAAGGCCCCGCAGGAGGGCGCGAGCGCCGTGCGCCGCGCCCAGGTGGAGGGCGAGCTGGCGGCCGAGCGGCGCACCGCCGAGCGGGCCGCCCGCGAGCGCGCCGAGCGCGCCCGCCGGCTGGAGTTCCTGCGGGCCCAGCGCGCCGGCGACGAGCGGCTGGAGCCGCAGGCCCGCGCGCTGGCCGAGGCGCTGGCGCGCGTCGCGGCCGCGGTGACCAACCGCGTCGAGGCGCTCGAGGCCGAGCTGGCCGCCGACCGCGCCGCCGGCGAGGGCGTGGCCGAGCGGCTGCGCGCCTGCGCCCGCGAGGAGGCCGAGATCCAGACGCTGCTGCGCCAGCGCGGCGAGGCGGTCACGGCCGCCGAGGTGCGCGCCCAGCAGCTCCGCGACGCCGAGGCCGAGGCGACGCACGAGCTCGGCGAGCTGGCCGAGAAGCTCGGGCTCGAGGCCGAGCCGGCCACCGAGCCGCTGGACCCGCAGGAGGCCGAGCAGCTCCGTGCCCGCATCGAGCGGCTGGCCAAGCGCCGCGAGCAGCTCGGGCCGGTCAACCCGCTGGCCAAGGAGGAGTACGCCGAGGCCGTCGCCCACGTCGAGGAGCTCGAGGCCCAGCGCGCCGACCTGGAGACCGCGCTGCGCGAGCTCAAGCAGCTCATCCGCGACACCGACCGCGAGATCCGCGAGACGTTCGAGGCGACGTTCGCGGCCGCGGCCAAGAACTTCGAGGAGCTCGCCGAGCAGGTGTTCCCGGGCGGCCGCGGCCGGCTGCGGCTCGTGCGCGAGGACGCCGGGCCGCGCCCGGTGCTCGGCGGCATGGAGTCCGAGGGCGGCGAGCCGCCGTCCGAGGAGGCGATCGAGGCGGCCGCCGAGGCCGAGGACGCCCCCACGGAGGAGGAGGACCTCCTCGGCGTCGAGATCGAGATCACGCCGGCCGGCAAGTCGATGAAGCGGCTGACGCTGCTGTCGGGCGGCGAGAAGTCGATGACCGCGGTCGCGTTCCTGTTCGCCGTCTTCCTGGCCCGCCCGTGCCCGTTCTACATCCTCGACGAGGTCGAGGCCGCGCTCGACGACCTCAACCTCGAGCGCTTCCTGGGGCTGCTGACCCGCTACGCCGACCGCGCGCAGTTCATCGTCGTCACCCACCAGAAGAAGACGATGGAGGCCGCCGACTGCCTGTACGGCGTGTCGATGGGCGGCGACGGCGTCTCCAAGGTCGTCAGCCGGCGCCTGCCCAAGCGGGATGCCGCGCCGGCGCCCGCCGAGGCGGCCTGACGCCCTGACGTCACTGAGTGACGGATCTCCCACCCGGATTGCCTCCCGGGTGGAAAAATGACGCCCATGTCATCTTTCTCGCATCACCCGGACCTGGGGACGGTGTACGTCGGCCCGTCGCTGACGCGCTCCCTGGTCGCGGTCGCCCTCGCGCTCGCCTCCGCCTCGCGCTAGGGATCAAGCAGCCCTGCACGCACGGTCAGGACGGACCGCGCCCGGGGTCGTAGCGTTCGCCGCGGTCCCACAGGAGGAGAGAGAGGCATGAGCCTGCAGGAGCTCGAGGTCGTCCGGTCGATCCTGCGCGAGATGGATCTGGCGCTGGCCGGACCCGTCGACGCCGCGCGCACGAACTTCGAGGAGATGCTCGCCGCGGCGCCCGTCGACGAGACGATCGCGTTCGACGACACCACCGTCGGCGGCATCCCGGCGCTGCGCGCCGTGGCGCCCGGGGCCAGCGACGAGCGGGTGCTGCTGTACCTGCACGGCGGCGCGTTCCTGATCGGCTCGGCGCACGGCTACCGCGCGTTCTTCTCCAACCTCGCCCGGGACACCGGCGTCACCGGCCTGGCGATCGACTACCGCCTGGCGCCCGAGCACCCGTTCCCGGCCGCCGTCGACGACGCGCTCGCCGCCTACCGCGGGCTGCTCGACGAGGGCCGCGCACCCGGCCGGATCGTCGTCGCCGGCGACAGCGCCGGCGGCGGGCTGGCCGCGTCGCTGCTCGTCGCCGCCCGCGACGCCGGGCTGCCGATGCCCGCCGGCGCGCTGCTGCTGTCGCCGTGGGCGGACCTGCGCTGCACCACGCGGTCGATGGAGGCGAAGGCGAAGGAGGACCTGTCGCTGACGCCCGGGGACCTGCGCGCCAGCGCCGAGCGCTACCTCGACGGCGCCGACCCGGCCCACCCGCTCGCCTCGCCCGTCGAGGCCGACCTCACCGGGCTGCCGCCGCTGCTCATCACGGTCGGCTCGTGCGAGATCCTCCTCGACGACGCCGTCGCGCTCGCGGGGCGCGCCGGCGAGTGCGGCGTGCGCGCCACGCTCGACGTGTGGCCGCAGATGCCGCACGTGTGGCAGTCGTTCGCCTTCATGCTGTCGGAGGGCGCCGAGGCCAGCGCCGACGCCACGCGGTGGATGGCTCAGCGCCTGGAGGAGGCGGACCGATGAGCGCCATCCAGCGGGACGCCGACGTCGTCGTCATCGGCGCGGGCTTCGCCGGCCTGTACGCGGTCCATCGCCTGCGCGGCCTCGACCTCGACGTGCAGGGCTTCGAGGCGGCCGACGGGGTCGGCGGCACCTGGCGGTGGAACCGCTACCCGGGCTGCCGCTGCGACGTCGCGTCGATGGAGTACTCGTACTCGTTCGACAAGGAGCTCGAGCAGGAGTGGACCTGGAAGGAGCGCTACGGCGCCCAGGAGGAGATCCTCGCCTACCTCGAGACCGTCGCCGACCGCCACGACCTGCGCCGCAGCTTCAAGTTCGAGACGCGCGTCACGGACGCCGCGTGGGACGAGGACGCCGAGCGCTGGATCGTCGAGACCGACCGCGGCGACCGCGTGCGGGCGCGCTTCCTGGTCGCGGCGTCCGGCAACCTGTCGATCCCCAACACGCCGGCGTTCCCGGGCATCGACCGCTTCCAGGGGCGGGTGCTGCACACCGGCCTGTGGCCGGCGGAGGGCGCCGACGTCAGCGGGCAGCGCGTCGGCGTGATCGGCACCGGCTCGTCGGGCGTCCAGGTCATCCCGCTGCTGGCCCAGGACGCCGAGCACCTGTACGTCTTCCAGCGCACGCCGCACTACGTCGTCCCGGCGGCCAACCACGCGCTCAGCGAGGAGTTCGTGCGCGAGACGAAGGCGCGCTACGACGAGTTCCGCCAGGAGTGCTGGCTGACCCCGTTCGGGTTCCGGCTCGAGCTGAACCCCAAGAGCGCGCTGGAGGTCAGCGAGGAGGAGCGCAACGCCGAGTACCAGCGCCGCTGGGACCGCGGCGGGCCCGAGCTGATGGGCGCCTTCTCGGACCTGCTCTTCGACGAGGAGGCCAACGAGACGTGCGCCCGGTGGGTGCGCGCGAAGATCGCCGAGATCGTCGAGGACCCCGAGACGGCCCGCAAGCTGCAGCCGACCTCGTACCCGTTCGGGGCCAAGCGGCTCGTCCAGGGGACCGACTTCTACGAGACGTTCAACCGCGACAACGTGACGCTCGTCGACCTGCTCGAGGCGCCGATCGTCGAGATCACCGAGCGGGGCGTGCGCACCGAGAACGCCGAGTACGAGCTCGACGTGCTCGTGCTCGCCACCGGCTACGACGCGGTCACCGGGCCGCTGCTGGCGATCAACCCGCGCGGCCGCGACGGGCTGACGCTGCAGGAGGCGTGGGCCGACGGCCCGCAGACTTACCTGGGCCTCGGCGTGGCCGGCTTCCCGAACCTGATCACGGTCACCGGGCCGGGCAGCCCGTCGGTCGTCAGCAACTTCGCGATCTCGATCGAGCAGCACGTCGACTGGATCGCGGACCTGCTCGTGCACATGCGCGAGCACGGGATCCGCACGATCGAGCCCGACCGCGAGGCGCAGGAGGCGTGGACCCGCCACGTCCTCGAGCTGGCCGAGCCGACGCTGTTCACCCGCGCCGACTCGTGGTGGATGGGCGCGAACATCCCCGGCAAGCCGCGCGTGTTCATGGCCTACCTCGGCGGCGTCACCGCCTACAAGGAGCGCTGCGACGAGGTGGCGGCCAACGGCTACGAGGGGTTCGTGCTCACGGCCGCCGAGCCCTCGGCCGCGTAGCCCCGCCACTATCGTGGCGGGCCATATGGCCCGCGACTGGCGAGACCTGTTCATCACCGGCGACGGCACCGAGGCCGTCGCCGCCGACGCCGAGCCCGAGCCCGAGCGGCGCCGGGGCTTCTTCCGGCGGCTGCGCGAGAACCTGTCCAAGACGCGTCAGGCCCTGGGCGCCGAGATCCAGGCGACGCTGTTCGAGGGCGAGCTCGACGCCGAGACGTGGGAGCGCCTGGAGGAGGCGCTGATCATGGCCGACGTCGGCGCGGCGACCACCGCCCGCGTCGTCGGCCAGCTCGAGCAGGAGGCCGAGGCCGGCGGGCTGGAGGGCGGCGAGGCGCTCACGCGCCGCCTGACCGAGCTGCTCGCCGACCTGGCCCGCACCGGCGACGACCGCATCGACCTGCGCCACGAGCCGACCGTGATCC
This sequence comes from Capillimicrobium sp., assembly GCA_035565675.1. Taxonomy (GTDB): domain Bacteria; phylum Actinomycetota; class Thermoleophilia; order Solirubrobacterales; family Solirubrobacteraceae; genus Capillimicrobium. The sequence goes on from DATMSA010000050.1 coordinate 36,029, forward strand.
TCATGGTCGGCGTCAACGGCACCGGCAAGACGACGACGCTGGGCAAGATCGCCTGGCACCTGCGCAACGAGCTCGGCAAGACCGTGATGCTCGGCGCCGCCGACACGTTCCGGGCCGCCGCCACCGAGCAGCTCGAGGGGTGGGCGAAGCGGGCCGGGGTGCCGATCGTCACCGGCCGCGAGGGCTCCGACCCGGGCGCGGTCGCCTGGGACGCGATCGTGCAGGGCCGCGCGCAGGGCTGCGACGTGATCCTCATCGACACGGCCGGGCGCCTGCACACCCAGGACGACCTGATGGCCGAGCTCACGAAGGTCCGCCGCGTGATCGCCAAGCAGATGCCCGACGCGCCGCACGAGACGCTGCTCAGCGTCGACGCGACCACCGGCCAGAACGGGCTGCGCCAGGCGCGCCTGTTCGCCGACGCGGTGCAGGTCGACGGGATCGTGCTGACCAAGCTCGACGGCACCGCCAAGGGCGGGATCGCGCTGGCGATCGCCGGCGAGCTGGGCATCCCGGTGAAGCTCATCGGCATCGGCGAGAGCCTCGAGGACCTGCGCCCGTTCGACGCCGACGACTTCGCGCGGGCCCTGCTCAGCGCGTGAGCCGCCGGCTGGGTTAGCCTGCCGCCCCATGGATCCCTGGGTCATCTGGGTGGTGGCGGCCTGCGTCCTCGCCGTCGGCGAGATCGCGTCCGTGAGCTTCTTCCTGGGACCGTTCGCCGGCGGGGCGGTCGTGGCCGCGATCGTGTCGCTGCTCGGCGCCGGCTGGGTCGTGTCGTCGGTCGTGTTCCTGGTCGTGTCCGTGCTGCTGCTGCTGTTCCTGCGGCCGGTCGCGCGGCGCCACCTGCGCCAGCCACCGGCCCTGCGGACCGGCACCGCGGCGCTCATCGGGCGGCCCGCGGTGGTGCTGGAGCGCATCTCCAACGACGAGGGCGTCGGCGTGGCCCGGATCGACGGCGAGGTGTGGACGGCGCGGGCGTTCGACGAGGACCGCGTCATCGAGCCGGGCGAGAAGGTCAGCGTGATCGAGATCCGCGGCGCCACCGCGCTGCTGGACTGATGCTCAAGTAGAGAAAGCGAGAGGCACAACCCATGGCAGGGCTCATCGTTCTCGGCGTCCTCATCGTGTTCGCCCTCATCGTGGCGGCGAAGACCATCCGGATCATCCCGCAGGCGCGGGCCGGCGTCGTCGAGCGCCTCGGTCGCTACAGCCGCACGCTGCAGCCGGGCCTCACGATCGTGATCCCGTTCATCGACCGGGTGCGCCCGCTGCTGGACCTGCGCGAGCAGGTCGTGGCGTTCCAGCCCCAGCCGGTGATCACCGAGGACAACGTCACCGTGCAGATCGACTCGGTCCTCTACTTCACGATCACCGACGCCAAGTCGGCCACCTACGAGGTCGCCAACCCGCTGCAGGCGATCGAGCAGCTCACGATCACGACGCTGCGCAACGTGATCGGCGGCATGACGCTCGAGCAGACGCTGACCTCGCGCGAGGAGGTCAACAGCCAGCTTCGCGTCGTGCTCGACGAGGCGACCGGCAAGTGGGGCATCCGCATCAACCGCGTCGAGATCAAGTCGATCGAGCCGCCCGCGTCGATCCAGGAGGCGATGGAGAAGCAGATGCGCGCCGAGCGCGACCGGCGCGCGGCGATCCTCACCGCCGAGGGCGTCAAGCAGTCGCAGGTGCTCACCGCCGAGGGCGAGAAGCAGGCCGCGGTGCTGCGCGCGGAGGGCGAGCGCGACGCGGCGATCGCGCGGGCCGACGGCGAGGCGAAGGCGATCGCGACGGTGTTCGACGCGATCCACGCCGGCAACCCCGACGGGCCGCTGCTCAGCTACCAGTACCTGCAGATGCTGCCGCAGATCGCCCAGGGCGACGCCAACAAGATCTGGGTGATCCCGTCGGAGCTGACGACCGCGCTGGGCAACCTCGGGACCACGCTGGCCGGCGGCGCCGGCGGGGCGCGCGACGGGTCGCCGGCGCCGGCGCCGTCGCCGTCGCCGTCGCCCGGGAGCGGGCCGCGGCCGGTGCCGCCCCCTCAGGCCCAGGCGTAGGCGGCTACGCCCGCACGGCGGCGGCGAGCGGGATCTCGGCCCGGACGAGGGTGCCCTCGCCGCTGACGCTGCGCACGGTGAGGACGCCGTCGAGGGCCTCGACGCGGTCGGCCAGGCCGCGCAGGCCCGAGCCGGCGGCCGGGTCGGCGCCGCCGACGCCGTCGTCGGCGACCTCGACGACGATGCGCCCGACCTCCCGGCGGGCGCGGACGGTCGCCTCGGTGGCCTGCGCGTACTTGGCGACGTTGGCCAGGCACTCGGCCACGACGAAGTAGGCGGCCGCCTCCGCGTTGGGCGCCATCCGCTCGTCGGGAACCTCCTCCACCGTCACGGGCACGGTCGCGCGGGCGGCGAGCTCCTCGATCGCCGGGCCGAGCCCGCGCTCGGTGAGGATCGCGGGGTGGATGCCGCGCGCGAGGTCGCGCAGCTCCGCGAGCGCGAGCTTGGACTCCTCGTGGGCCTCGGCGACGAGGTCGCCGGCCGGGTTGCCGTCGGTCTCCAGCCGCTTGCGGGCGAGCCCGAGCTTCAGCGACAGCGCGACGAGCCGTTGCTGGGCGCCGTCGTGGAGGTCGCGCTCGATGCGCCGGCGGGCCTCGTCGGCGGCCTCGATGATCCGCGCCTGGCTGGAGCGCAGGTCGTCGACGCGGGCCGAGAGCTCCGGGTCGGGGGTGGAGGACAGCAGCAGCCGCGCCCACGCGCCGTGCAGGCGCCCGAGCAAGTTCACGAGGTGCCAGGTGATCCAGCAGCACAGCGCGCCGACCGGGACGAGCGCGAGCGCCTCCGGCAGCGTGTCGGCGTCGAAGAGGCCGACCTCGATGCCGTCCGAATCGGCCCAGTAGTAGGTCGGCGCGAACAGCAGGCCGAGGGAGAGCGTCACGAGCGCGGTCGTGGCGACGAACCAGATGGTCCCGATCGGGAACTGCGCGATCAGGTAGACGAGGTCCTTCCAGGTCTGCGGGTCGCCGAGGCGGGTGACGATCTGGGCGCCGACGCCGGGCCGGTCGGGCAGCCGGTAGTGGGCGGACGCGTCGACGCCGAGCAGCGTGCGGATGCAGGCGCGCTCGGCCTGCGCCATCCACCGGATCAGCCACAGCATCCCGATGAGGATCGGGATGCCGATCAGCGTGATCGCCAGGCCGAGCCCGGTCGAGATGCCGGTCACGAGCACCACGAACCAGGTCACGCCGAGCGGGAAGCTCAGGAGCAGGTAGGCGAGGCGTCGCAGCGGAAGCACGGCGGGAACGGTAGAGCGCGGCCGAAGCGCGGCCCATACGGCTACCCCTACTCTTGGACGACGGTGTTCGACGCCCTCTCCGAGAAGCTCCAGGCCACGCTCTCCGACGTCCGCGCGCGCGGCACGCTCACCGAGGACGACGTCAACACGGCGATGCGCGAGATCCGCCTCGCGCTGCTGGAGGCCGACGTCAACTTCAAGGTGGTCAAGTCGTTCACGGCGCGCGTGAAGGAGCGCGCGCTCGGCGCCGACGTGCTCGGCCAGCTCAACCCCGGCCAGCAGGTCGTGAAGATCGTCAACGACGAGCTCACCGACCTGATGGGCGGCGCGGCCGCCGGCATCGCCTTCGCGCCGCGCCCGCCGACCGTGATCCTGATGGCCGGCCTGCAGGGCTCCGGCAAGACGACGGCGACGGCGAAGCTCGCGCGGCTGCTGCGCGAGCAGAACGACGCGTCGGTCGCGGTCGCCGCCTGCGACGTGTACCGCCCCGCGGCGGTCGACCAGCTCGTGAAGGTCGGCGCGCAGGCCGGCGCCACCGTGTACGAGCAGGGCACCGACCGCGACCCGGTCGACATCGCCGGCTGGGCGCTGGACCGGGCCAAGCAGGACGGCAAGGACGTGCTGATCGTCGACACCGCGGGCCGCCTGCACGTCGACGCCGACCTGATGGACGAGCTGGTGCGCATCCGCAAGGTCGTGCGCCCGCACGCGATCCTGCTCGTCGTCGACGCGATGACCGGCCAGGACGCCGTCAACGTCGCCGAGCAGTTCGCCGAGGCCGTGCAGTTCGACGGCGTCGTGATGACCAAGCTCGACGGCGACGCCCGCGGCGGCGCCGCGCTGTCGGTCAAGGCGGTCACCGGCAAGCCGATCCTCTACGCGTCGACGGGCGAGAAGCTCGACCAGTTCGAGCGCTTCCACCCGGACCGCATGGCCCAGCGCATCCTCGGGATGGGCGACGTGATGTCGCTCATCGAGAAGGCGCAGGACCAGTTCGACGAGCGCGAGGCCAAGGACCTCGAGCGGCGCCTGCGCAAGGGCGAGTTCACGTTCGAGGACTTCCTGTCGCAGCTCAAGATGATGCGCCGCATGGGGCCGCTGCAGTCGCTGCTCGGGATGATCCCCGGCTTCGCCGGCAACCAGCTCAAGAACCTGAAGGTCGACGAGCGCGAGCTCGACCGCGTCCAGGCGATCATCCTGTCGATGACCCCCGAGGAGCGCCGCCGGCCGGAGCTGATCAACGGCTCGCGGCGGCTGCGGATCGCCAAGGGGTCGGGCACGAGCGTCCAGCAGGTCAACGGCCTGATCAAGCAGTTCGGCCAGATGAAGAAGCTGATGCAGCAGGTGGGGCGCGGCAAGATGCCCGACATCGGCGCGCTGATGCGCCAGGCGGGCCGGTAGGGCGACCCGCTACTCTCTTGCCGTCTATGGCAGTTCGACTTCGACTGACCCGCATCGGCGGGAAGAAGGACCCCGTCTGGCGCGTCGTCGTCGCCGACCAGCGGTCCCCGCGCGACGGCCGCGTCATCGAGACCGTCGGCCACTACAACGCGCAGACCGACCCGTCGACCATCACGCTCGACGAGGAGCGCATCAAGGCGTGGCTCGAGCGTGGCGCTCAGCCGACCGAGACGGTGCGCAAGCTCCTGCGCATCCAGGGCATCGCCTGATCCGCACGCCATGAAGGATCTGCTCGAGGAGCTCGCCCGCCGGCTCGTGGACGAGCCCGACGAGGTGTCGGTCGAGCAGTTCGAGGAGGACGACGGCACGATCGTCCTGGAGCTGGCCGTGGCCGACGACGACTACGGCAAGGTCATCGGTCGCGGCGGACGCACGGCCAACGCCCTGCGCACGGTCGTGAAGGCCGCCGCGGTCCGCGAGAACCGCCGCGTCCTTGTCGACATCGTCGAGTGAGCTCGTCGCCGGCGTCGTCGGCCGGCCGCATGGGCTCGACGGCTCGTTCCACGTGCTGCGGCCCCGCCCGGAGCTGCTGGAGCCGGGGACGCAGGTGACCGTGGACGGCACGCCCCGCACCGTCGAGCGCCGCGCCGGCACGCCCGCGCGCCCGATCGTCCGCCTGTCGGGCGCCTCGTCGCGCGACGCCGCCGCCGAGCTGCGCGGCCGCGAGCTGCGCGTCCCGCGCTCGGCCGCCCCGCCGCTGGAGGAGGACGAGTACTGGGCCGAGGACCTGGAGGGCTGCGCGGTCGTCGACGGCGAACGCCCGGTCGGCACCGTGCGCCGGCTGCTGGCCTATCCGTCGTGCGAGCTCTTGGAGGTGGAGCGCCCGGGGGCGCCCGACCTGCTCGTCCCGCTCGTGCGCGACGCGATCCGCGCGGTCCGCATCGAGGTGCGCACGATCGACGTGCGGCTCGAGTTCCTGGGGGAGGAGGGCTGAGCGCCCCGTGGACGTCGACGTCTTCACGCTGTTCCCGGAGTGGTTCGACTGGTTTCGCACCCAGCGCCACGTCCGCAACGTGCTCGAGTCCGGCACGACGCTGAACTGCGTCAACCCGCGCGACTACACGACGCTGTCGGGCCGCCAGGTCGACGACACCCCGTTCGGCGGCGGCGCCGGCATGGTCCTGCGCGTCGACGTGATGGAGCAGGCCCTGGCCGGCTGGTACGGCGTCGAGGACGCGATGACCGTGCGCGAGCAGCGGCGGGTCATCGCGCTGACCCCGGGCGGGCGCGTGCTCGACGACGCCTACGTGACCGAGCTGGCCGCGGAGCCCGCGATCACGCTGCTGTGCGGGCGCTACGAGGGGTTCGACGAGCGCATCGTCCAGCACCTCGCCAGCGACACCCTCAGCATCGGGCGCTACGTGCTCAGCGGCGGCGAGCTGGCCGCGATGGTCGTCTGCGACGCGGTGCTGCGCAAGCTGCCGGGCGCGCTGGGCCACGAGGACTCGGCCGCGGAGGAGTCGTTCTCCCAGGCGCTGGGCGGCAACCCCGAGTACCCGCACTACACCCGCCCGGCGGTGTGGCGCGGCCACGCGGTGCCCGACGTGCTGCTGTCGGGCAACCACGCGCTCGTGCGCCAGTGGCGGCGCGAGCGCAGCCGCGAGCGCGGCGGCGGCTGAACGCGCGCGCGGATCACCGGACCGGCGGTCCGCTACCATGATCGCTCCGCGCCGGGCCGACCCTT